>CAUJEJ010000001.1 GCA_963169255.1 Actinomycetota bacterium
CACAGCAACGACCTTGTCCAACTCCTTCAAGAGATCAGAAGCCGAATACCCGTCAATGTGGGACACCGACGCTCCGATGGACTCGAGGTGATCCAATACCCCGCTCACACCGCCTGCACACTCCCCGGCGCGAGTAGCTGCTGAGCCACCCGCATCTGCCCCACTCACGGATAGACCAGCCCCCGACCCATCATCGAAGTCCCGCACGCAAATCACCCCCTCTCAACAATCAGCCAACACATGGAATAGCGAGTCAACGAAGCCAGAGCGAATCCATCCGAAACTGGCTTTGATTAGAACACCTGTTCGAATTGTATCTAGCTCCTTGGGAGAAGATCAAGTAACTTGACGAAGAGATTTCCCTTTATTTGCAGACACTTCTAGCAACCGACACAATCGCGATCATGAGATCAGCCCAATCACAATCGCGGGTCTGACATTGCCCCGTCGACGCGGCACCCTTCGCCAAACCCGGAACAGCTCCTCCGTCAGCGATGATGTCCGGGTGTCGAAACTCAACGTCGTCCTCTATCAACCCGAGATAGCGGGCAACACCGGAAACATCATCCGCCTGTGTGCGAACACCGGCGCGAGCCTGCACCTCATACGACCGTTGGGTTTCACACTCGATGACGCCCGGATGCGCCGGGCAGGCCTGGACTACGCCGAGTTCACGTCGATGCAAACCCATGAAGACCTCACTGCCTGCCTCAACAGCCTTGGCAATCCACGGGTGTTTGCCTTCACCGCGCGCGCAACGAAGCCGTTCCATCTACCGACCTTCACCGAGGGCGACGTCATGTTGTTCGGCCCGGAGAGTGCCGGGCTTCCGCAGAACATCCTCGGGGCAATACCCGACGACCAGCACCTGCAGATCCCGATGCAGCCACACAGCCGAAGCCTCAACCTCTCGAACGCTGTCGCAGTAGCGGTCTACGAAGGCCTGCGGCAGCTCGGCTATCCGCAGTCATAATCGTGCCCCGGTAGGCGGCAACCTATGAGCGCTACGTCGTCGCGAAAGCCACGTCGTCGCGAAAGCTACGTCGTCGCGAAAGCTAACAGCGTCACCAACGCTTCGTCGCGACGAAAGGATTGACGCCACAGAGGCGATGCAGCCACGAGTGAAGTTCGACAGAGGAACTAGAGCGCGAGGAACTGATTAATCGCGTCGCCGAGTTGCCCCGGGAACTGCGCCATGAAGGCGTGCCCGCCACCGGGAAATTCTGCCAGCCATGCAGTCTGTGAGCAGCCAACGAGTAGCCGCGCATTCACCGGCGGAATCACTGCATCCTCTGTGCCAGCTGCAACGAACACCGGGCACGCCAGTCCGCCCGCAAAGACGGCACTCACACCGGCTCGCCATGCGCGGATTGCCTTTAGCTGGCGCGCCAAGACATCCTCGCGTAGCTCCCCTCGAGCATCAGCGACGAGTTGGCCGAACTGACTGAAGATCACCTCGGCGACTGCGGGAGGGAACAAGAGATTGAGCAGATTCTGAGCCTGTTCGATCGGTGGCAGGTCCAGGTTCGCGATTCCCGCCAGCACGGCGTCGTCTACATAGATCGATTCGGGTCCACCTGAATCGGTGGATAGCAGCACCAACCGACCCACCTGACTCGGGTTCGACACTGCGAGCTGTTGGGCGACGTACCCACCCATGGACCATCCGAGCACTGCCGCGGAACCTGGTGTTTGCGAAGCAATGACCGCACCGACGTCGGCGGCGAGGTCGGCGATTGAGAAGGGCCGACCGTCATCACCCGACACCCCCATCCCCCTGTGTTCAACCAGGATCAGGCGATTCGACTCAGCAAGCCGAGCAACGAACCCCGGATCCCAATCATTGGCCGTTGCCGCGAACCCATTCACCAGCACAAGATCAGGCCCAGCGCCGGTCTCTGTAAACGCAACACTTCGACCATCAACCTCAATGTGGTTCACCATGTCTCGAAAGTTAACAGCTACTCGGCGGCGCAAACCACCTCACCGCGCGCAACCGACGATTGGGACGCGGGACGTGGACCTCAGTACGTCGTGATCCGTGGATACCTTGCGCCCCACCCACCACGGTGCTAACGTACAACCTTATGGTTGTAGATAGTTCACTCCTGGACGAACTCTCAAGTGACGAAGTCGATCGCATCTTCGGCGCGCTTGCCGATGCGACCCGACGGGACATCCTCACCCGCGTGTTGCAGCACGAACAGTCGGTCTCGCATCTCGCAGAGGGCTACGCGATGAGCTTCGCCGCCGTCCAAAAGCACGTTGCCGTCCTTGAACGGGCCGCACTTGTCACCAAACAACGACGCGGAAGGGAGCAAATCGTGCACGGCAGTCCTGAGTCGATCAAACGGGCGGCAAAGCTGCTCGACAGGTACGAAGGAATCTGGCGTGAGCGCGTGCAGATGATCGACAACATCCTCGCCGAGGACTAGCCCGAAGCATCAGTCAAACCGCAACTAAAGAAAGAAGGAACCATGAGCATCGTCAGCGTCGAGAAAGACCCGCAGCAACTTCAACTCACCGTGATCGCCGAGTTTAACGCTCCGCCAGAACGCGTTTGGCAAGTGTGGGAAGACGCGCGTCAACTCGAACGCTGGTGGGGTCCGCCAACTTGGCCCGCGACGTTCACGCAGCATGACCTCGCTGTCGGCGGCACGTCGAAGTACTTCATGACGGGTCCGGACGGATCAAAGGCACCGGGTTGGTGGATCACCACGGCCGTTGATGCACCGCACCACTTGACGTTCGATGAGGGTTTCGCGGACGCCGAAGGAAATCCCGTCGATCTCGACGACAGGACGTCGTTCGCCGTCACCCTCGCGGAAGACGCCAAGGGCACCAAGATGACAGTTGTCAGCACGTTCTTGAGTGCTGAACAAATGGAGAAGATGGTCACGATGGGGATGATCGAGGGCTTCACGTTGGCGATGGGTCAGATCGACGAAGTCCTTGCCTCTGCGTGACAGGCATCAACTAGTTGCAGGAATCTCCTGCGCGGCAGGTTTCGGGTCGATTCGCTGCGGTCACCGCTGTGGCGCATCGACCCGGCCCCACTACTAGCCCGGTCGCACGACACAGGTTGGCCCCGTCGACGACACGCGCTAGCCTGCGAGCGCACGGCGAATTGCCGCGACCTCATGCGCAACCGATCACCAGGAGCAGTAGATGTCCGACGACCAACCCACCACCCCGACTGAAACAGACGAACTAACCATCGAAGCAGCAGCTGTCACCGATGGCGCCTACACGCTGATTGTCGCCGACTTCGACGACACCGAGGCCGCCTTCGCGGCATATGAACTTCTCAAGGCAGTTGAGGATGGCCGCACATTGAAGATCGAAGGCGCCGTCGTGGTCGCTCGCAACGATGACGGCGAACTCGAAGTTCAGAAGGCGACCGATCACAGCACCCGACGCGGGCTTGGCTGGGGCGTCGTTGGCGGCGTCGTGCTTGGAGTGATCTTCCCGCCGTCAATCATTGGCAGTGCCGCAGTACTGGGCGCCGCAGGTGCCGCAACTGGCAAGCTGCGTCAACTACATCACAAGAGCGAGCTCGCAGACGAACTCCAGGATGCAGTCGCACCGGGACACTCTGGGCTCATCGCACTCGTCTCAGACCCAGGAGCCGTCGAGATTCAGCGCGCACTCGACAAGGCGAACCGGGTTGTTGAATCCGCGGTGGACGACGTCATTGCAAAAGACATCAAGGCAGCTGCCAAAGAAGCTGAGGCTGAACAAAAGGACGCATAGCCGTCAAGCGCTCCTTCCGTGGACGTTGTTGCACCACGACAACGTCCACGGAAGGTGGTGCGCCGAATCAGTTCTCAAACCGAACGCACTCGCCTCGTTTGCGAACAGGCAACGATTCTGTGCCTAGGAGTGGATGACCCGGTGCTGTGATCAACGAGCGCACGGCGTCACACCGCGGCGCAGCAAAGCCGACACCGCGCAACTCCACCGACAGTTCGCGTGGCCAGCACAAGGAGGGCCGGACGTGCTGTCGACACTGCTCTACTGCGTAGCTGCAACCCTCGCACTCGTGTGGCTCGGACTGAGAGTCCAGTCTCATCGAATCCGCCGCGAAGGCGATCGCCAGACGATTTGGGATCAGCGTTCTCGCGGCCTTCCCAACACGACCTACGCTGTGGTCGTCGGACTGGCAACAATCTCGATCTTGGGCGTGGTCTTGAGCGTCTACGGTGGCTCCACCGCGGCATTCGGCATTGCACTATCAATCAT
The DNA here is from genome assembly GCA_963169255.1 of Actinomycetota bacterium. Taxonomy (GTDB): domain Bacteria; phylum Actinomycetota; class Actinomycetes; order S36-B12; family UBA10799; genus UBA10799. The sequence continues at coordinate 4,243 of CAUJEJ010000001.1, forward strand.
CGGAGCCGTAGCAGCGGCGGGGCTGCGCCGAAAGTCCTTTGCATCCCAGTACAACAGCGGCATCAACATGGGACCGCATCATGACTGACAACCGCGAAACAAAGACTTCAGTTGCCCTCATCGATGACCACGAAATGTTCCGAGACGGGCTAACTCGAATCCTCAACGACAATGGCTATGACGTCACTGGAGCGGTGAGTCACCTGCCGACTTCGACCACATTGGTCTGAACCCAGATGTCGTGCTCATAGATATTGCGCTGCGCGACCGGTGGACGAGCGGTAGCGACGTTGCGCGCCTCACAGATGGCGGATCCAGAGTCGTCGTGCTCACTGGATTCGCTAGCCACGATCGGATTGACGAGTTGATCCTGGCGGGCGCGCTCTCGGTAATCTCAAAGGAAGTCTCCACGAGTGATCTCCTCGCCACGCTCGACGATGCGTTGAGCAACGACTTCGACATCACTCCTTTGATTGCCTCGGCGTTGGCCTCATCACCGAATCCCCAACTCATTGAACTCAGCCCGCAAGAAGCTCGGGTGTTAGCGCTCTACGGCTCCGGAATGAAGCTCGTCGCGGTGGCCCATCACCTCGGTATCTCGGTCAACACAGTCAAGGAATACCTAAGGCGCGTACGCCGCAAGCTCGCCGAAATCGACCGCCCTGCAACAACACAACTTGACCTCAATCGAGAAGCACGTCGCCACGGGGTACTCCCGGATTGAGTCCACGTCGACGCCGCGATCCACGTTCGGTTGATCGAATCTCACGCCGGGCTGGAGCTGCCCTGATCGTTGGCAGTCTCGCCACAACCGGCCTGGCCGTCGCGGTAAACCAACGTGCAGATGGTTCAGTTGCCCCTGGCTGGGCAATCGGCGCCTGCGTCGGACTGGTCGCGATTGGTCTGCTCGCGCTGACCGGATTCAGGCGGTGGCTATACCTCTTTGCGGGCGCTGCCAGCGCAGTTGGTGCGATCGTCGCGACCGCCACAACCGTCACACCCAGCGACCGGGCCACCAGCGCGATGGTCGCGGCGGCGATCACGATGACCGTCGGACTCTGTCTCGATTCAATTCTGCTGAGTCTGCACACAGTCACGGCAGCCGAGGCCACACAGTGGGAAAGAAGCGACGAGGCACTCAGGCTTACTCAACTCGCGCGAGTCCGTGCCGATGAAGCCCTCGCAGTTTCACGCGAGCTTCACAACCGAGTCGCAAACACGTTGCACGCGATATCGCGCAAATACAGCGCGTCGGCAGAACAAGTTCGCCAGCGCTGCGTGACCGACCTAGCGCACTTTGAAGCACTGCGTTCACACGACGGTTCTGAGCGAGGTCGTGGCACGACCGCAGATCTCCTCGCTGAAGTACGCACACACTGCGATCACCTTGGACTGACCCTGACTGCGCGGTGCGATCTGCCAACCGAGGAGATCCCCTACTACACCCACGTTCGTGCGACGGTGATCGAAGCACTGACGAACACCGCAAAACACTCCACCGCCACTGACGCCGAGCTCACCGTCGAGCGCCAGGCGAAAGGCCTGACAATTCGCATCAGTGACCGCGGGGAGGGCTGGCGGGCTGACCGCAACCAAGGCAGCGGAATGACAAGTGCGTTCGCCGCAGCGACTGTGAGCGGCCCCACTGTTTCAGTGTCAAGCAAGATTTCTGGCGGGCTGACCGTCACCGTGGAGGTCCCACGAAGCGAAGACGTCGACCACGTTCAACACGCCACTACGACCGCAGAACTCGCAGTACACAGCGAGTCGACCATTCCCGTCGCGAGGAGCCTTGCGTTCTGGCTCCTCGGACTTGCAGGTGTGCTCACTGTGGTGTTGTGGAAGTACTTCCCACCACAATGGTGGATCGTCGTGATCCTCCTCGGGACGTGTTTGCCGATGACCTTGATCAATCTCGGAGCTGCCCGACGCTCTGTGACTGATGTGCAAAAACTCCTGGTGGCTGGCAGCGTCGGCATCCTCGTCGCAATGCCGATTGCCGAAGGCCCCGTCGCTTCAGAGAACGCAAGCCTGCTGCTTGCTGGCTGCATTCCTGCGAGCGTTGCGGTACTGCTTACCGCCTGGCTTTGGACGGGTCGGCAATGGGCCTTCGTGCAGGGCGCGATGTTTGCCGGCTTGGGTGTGGTCTTCTGGTGGGCGGCGACTGCCTCACCGGACCTGGACAACCTTGAGGTGTGCGCAGCATTCGCGACTCTGACTGCTGGGCTCACACTCGTTCTCAGCGTTGGGCTTAGAGCTCTGCGCCGCGAAACGAGCGAGCACGATGCGTCCTTGCTGAGCGTGCTTCGCCAGACCATCAGAACCATTGCCACTAGTGAGTCCGAACGAAATCGCTCTCAAGTTCGCAAGCGAATTCTAGAAGCCGTCGACGATGACGTGGTCATAGTGCTGTCAGAGATCGCAAACGGCACGCTTGATATTTCCAATCCCACCTCGATCGCACGAATCGAAGGGCACGAGTCAGATCTGCGTAGCGTGATTGCGGTCGCTAGCCATCCGGGCGAACTTGGTGAATACCTCATGCCGTTGGTTGCCAGCGCGAGGAACAACGGCAGGCCGCTAGCGATCCATGGCCTGACGGCGGACATCGCACCTGAATCAGAAATCGCGATGCAACTCGCGAACGACCTTGATCGTGCAATTGCAGCGGCGAACCCTGATTCGAAGATCGGCATCGCATGCTACTCCACCGCGCAAGGCCAAGGGATCTTCCTCCAACTCACCGATATGCCCGAGACGGACTTCAGCACACCCGAAACCGACGCTCCTCGATCGGTTTCCATCGCGCCCGGATTCACGGTCGTCGAATACCGCTGGGTAAGTGCACCAACCGACGACGCACGCACACGACCACGCGTACTGTCAGAATGAATGACTACCGAACATGCAACTCGTCCTTAATGTGGAGATCTTCGTAAGATCACCAGCGGGGCGAACCACCAGCGGTACCGTTGAGGCCTCAGAGTTGGAATCGGAGAGTTTCAACAACTTCGACGGGTGCACCGGTCCACAAACCGCGTGTAACCAAAGAGTAGGAAAAATGCCTATTCCCAGCCAAAGTCGAAACGTTCCGATCCTCAAAGTTGCGCCGAGCACGAACGGAATGAGTAAGGTCAAACTGTGACGTTAAGTAATGGCGCCAAGCGCCCGACAAAGAGTCTGCGCACCGGTGTGGGTATCCGCCAGGGCGGTAAGCAGTACGACTCGATCCACCGATCGATTGCGAAGGCCGCCCTCGTAGAACTATCCATCGACGGCTTCGAACGCCTCGACTTTCGTCGAGTAGCGGATCGCGCCGGAGTCTCTGAGCGCACCGCATACCGCCACTACCCC
>CAUJEJ010000002.1 GCA_963169255.1 Actinomycetota bacterium
ATCCACGCCGCGGTCGTCACCATCGATGGCGTCATCAAGGACGGAACCGACTTCAGTCCACAACGGATCGCCGAGCGATTCTTCGAGGTTTCGCAGTTCTCACCTGAGCAGTGGCTTCCGGAGTATCACTTCACGGGCGAATCCTGAGTCCAAGAATTGGGTGTGCCGTGGGTAGATCTGCCCACAAAACACTCCTATGGTCTCCCTCCAATGGGAGGATATTTGATCTTTAGTCGCGCATCTGGGTGAGCCCGGGCTTCTTCGCCGACTCAAGCGCCGAAGATCAAGAAATGGGCATCCCAAGATCGCGACTGACCATGCTCGCGTCCGGTGTCGCCCTTGCCGTCGCCTTTGGCGTAGCTGCGCCGGTGACCGCGGTCGTTGGTGGAGCGCCTAACGAACCGCAAGAGTCGCAGCCGTATCCGAGCGGGCCGCGGGACGAGATTCCTGCCGATGCCGGCCCAGTCATCATCGCGACAGCAGGCGTGGCCGACGCCGTCTCGCTATCCGTAGCCACCAACGGACGAGCAACCGGCACAGTTTCGGACTCCTACGACAACCCTGTCGCGAGCCAACTGGTTGCGATCACCGCGACCTCACCAACTAACCCCACCTTGACGGCCTCTGCAACTAGCAACGCCCAGGGTGAATTCACAGTGGACCTGCCGTTGCTTTCCGGTAGCTACTCCGTAGTCGCGACGGCTGGCTCAGCGACCTCGACGGCAGCACTAGTGACGAACGATCCCTCCCTCACCGTGACCGCGACAATCGCGGCGACGACCTCTGAGCAAGACGGCGCCCTCGCCGTTCGGGTGCGCGACCTCGGCAGGCCAGCGAACGCCAACGTCGCAGTGACGGTCAGCGAACCCGTCGGCCCGGCGACGAACTACTCGGCACGAACGGGCGCTGATGGCGCGGTGACAATCGGAGTGAAACTCTGGCGCAACCCCAGCATCACGGTGGTGGCGACGCGCAATGGAGGCCAGGCGGCAACAACAGTGGCGGCAGAAACACGCCCGGGGCGCAAGGTTGTGAAACTCGTTGGGCCGCAACCGCGGAACACGTATCCGCTCACCAACCCGCCAGTTGGTTCCGGGGCGAACGCCAAGGTCGCTCGGATCAACAATGCTCAGTGGGCGAGCATGCGAAATCTGACCTGGCGGCCGGGGTGTGTGTCTCGCAATCGGCTGCGCATGGTCGACGTCAACTACCTCGGATTTGACGGCTTCCGCCACCGCGGCCGCGTCATCGTCAGCGCCTCGATCGGAGCCAAGACAGCGAAGATCTTCACTCGGCTCCACAACCGTGGCTATCCGATCCGACAAATACAGCCAGTGGACACGTACGGGCCGAATGTTGGCCGCCCAGGCGCGAATGACTACAAGTCGATGGCTGCCGACAACACCTCTGCATTCAACTGCCGCTACGTCGTTGGCCGGGAGGCCTCCCGCGCGAGGTCACCGCATGCGTCGGGCCGCTCGATCGACATCAACCCGTGGGAGAACCCCTACGTCGCGGCGACCGGGGTGTTCCCCAACCGGCACTACTTGAACCGCCGGATCAAGCACCCCTCACTGTTCAAGTCAGGTCGCGTTGGGCTGAACCTTGTTCGAAGCACCGGTTGCCGGTGGGGCGGTGGGTATGCGGACTACCACCACTTCGACTGCTGAGGTACGGGCGCGCCCAGCTAGATCGCGCCTTCAACGCTCAGCAACTGCTCGATCTCTGGTGTTTTGAACCCGACCAACATCGGGCGGCGCACACCGGGCAAGACCGCGACGTCGTACAGCTCCGAGACCATGCCGGACAACTCCATCCACTGCACGACGCTGCCCGTCGTGAGGTCAATGACCTGAATGCCGCAACGGGCGGAAACCCGCTCAGCCTTGAGGCGGTCGTCAAGAGCGAGACCAGCAAAGAGGCGCTCATCGCGAGGCCCCGACATTGCCACGATCGCGTGGTTGGCGTGGAAGGCCATGCCGCGCAAGAACCCGGGGCAGAACGTGACCGCGATGAACGCGCCAGTTTCGGGTTCGATGAATCCGAACTCACCAGTGCCAGCGTTCAGCAGCCAGAGCTTCCCGTTGTGCCAGCGCGGGGAGTGCGGCATCGACAGGTCTGTGGTGATGACGTCGTTCGATTCGACATCGATGACAACACCACCGGAGTCTCGGTGTTCACGCCAGCCTGATGCGACGTCCGTCGTGGACACCGCGGTGACAAACGCAGGCTTGCCATCGCGCATCGCCAGACCGTTGAGGTGGCAACGGTCCTCGGGAACGAGCTTGGAGATGAAGGACGGCTTCCACAGCGGCTTGAAGCTGCGCGTATGGCTCACTGTTGCCAGGCAGCTGAAGGCCGTTGACACAAACACCGGGCTGCCATCTGCGGCGACTCCAACATCGTGCATGTCAATGTCGCCGGTCGTGTAGCCAACCCGAGGGATGTAGACCCGGTCGCTGCCCTGGTGGGTCGCGCCAGGGTCTAGAGCGTTTTCGATCCGCCAGAGCTGGTACTTCGACGACATCCAGATCGTGTCGTTAGACACCGACAATCCCATTGCGCGCTCGAAGGTGCGCTCGAACGCGGCGAGGCGACCCGCCTCATTGACGCCGACCAAGAACAGCTTGCCAGCCTGGTAGGTCGTGAACGCGATGCTCACCTCGAAGGTGTCGAGCCAGTCGGTCATACCTCGAGAACAGGTCAGCTGGAATCCACGCTCGTCGGCCACGGGAGCAATCTAGCGATTCCCGCACCCCAGGTGGAGGACAACGGGCGCAGGATCGCGATCACGGGCACTTCGGGTGACGGCCAGGTAGAGGTTCTGGTGCATCCGCGACAGGATGGGCTTATGGCTAATCACCCCCGCGCTGGAACGCCCGCACTTCACGACGACCTGACCGACGTCGCACGGTTGATCACCGACTATTACTCGCTGCATCCGGACGTCTCGATCCCGGAGCAACAGGTCGCGTTCGGCACGTCAGGTCATCGCGGGAGTGCGTTCAACAAGGCATTCAACGAAGACCACATCGCAGCGACGACGCAAGCGATTGTCGAGTATCGGACGGGCCAAGGGATCGACGGTCCGCTCTTCATGGGGATGGATACCCATGCGCTGAGCGAACCCGCCTACGTCACCGCGCTTGAGGTGCTGGCAGCGAATGGAGTTGAGGTGCGCCTTGATCCCAAGGACTCGTTCACTCCAACGCCAGCGATCAGCCACGCCATTTTGACCTACAACAACTCGGGGCAACCTGGGACCGCCGACGGCATTGTGATCACGCCATCGCACAACCCGCCGATGGATGGTGGCTTCAAGTACAACCCGCCCAACGGTGGCCCGGCCGACACCGACATCACGAAGTGGGTGCAGGACCGCGCGAACGAGATCCTGGCCACGGGGCTCGGGGTAGTGAAGCGGATGGGGTACGAGGCTGCCCGTTCTGCCGACACCACGAAGAACTACGACTTCCTCGAGACCTACGTTGACGATCTGCCGAACGTGGTGAACCTCGATGCCGTACGCGATGCGGGTATTCGGATCGGCGCGGACCCTCTTGGTGGGGCAAGCGTCAACTACTGGGGAGCAATCGCCGAGCGCCTCAACATTGACCTCACCGTGATCAATCCAAACGTCGACCGCCAGTTCGGGTTCATGACGTTGGACTGGGACGGCAAGATCCGGATGGACTGCTCGAGCCCCAACTCGATGGCATCGCTGATTGCCAACAAGGACGCGTTCCAGATCTCCACAGGAAACGACGCGGATTCCGACCGGCACGGGATTGTCACTCCGGACCACGGCCTGATGAACCCGAACCACTTCCTGTCCGTCGCAATTCAGTACCTATACGCGAACCGGCCGGGTTGGCCTGACGGATGCGCGATCGGCAAGACCCTTGTGAGCTCGTCGATGATTGACCGTGTGGCGGCGTCACTTGGACGCACGCTGATCGAGGTTCCGGTGGGCTTCAAGTGGTTCGTGCCGGGCCTGATCGATGGCTCCGTTGGCTTCGGTGGCGAGGAGTCAGCCGGGGCGAGCTTCCTGCGCCACAACGGGAAGGTTTGGACGACCGATAAGGACGGGCTCATCCTCTGCCTGCTTGCCTCGGAGATCCTCGCCGTGACTGGCGAATCACCGAGCCAGCACTACAAGAAACTGACTGACGAGTTTGGTGCTCCGTCCTACGCTCGAGTCGATGCGCCAGCGACTCGGGAACAGAAGGCAGTGTTGGCGCAACTGTCGCCGGAACAAGTCACCGCGACTGAACTTGCGGGCGAACCGATCACAGCGAAGCTAACGCGCGCACCAGGCAACGATGCGCCGATCGGTGGCCTAAAGGTCACGACCGAGTCCGGCTGGTTTGCCGCTCGGCCGTCCGGCACCGAAGACGTCTACAAGATCTACGCCGAATCGTTCAAGGGCGACGAACACCTCGCGTTGATTCAAACCGAGGCCCGTGAGGTCGTCTCAGACGCGCTGGGCGCCTAACTCCACCAGCGGTTTAGCCGCGGGCGAAGAAGGCCTTGGTGCGGGCGCCAGCGAACAGCAGGAGCAGCACGATCGTGGAGAAAGCTATGTCGGCAATGAAGATGCCGCGGGCGTTCATCGAGGTCGCCAACACCAAGCCGATGACGGCGATTGCGATCCGCAGGACCGCGAAGAATGCGATCACTCCGCGTGAGAGCCGCGAGCCGCCAAATAGCCCGAATGACAACAACAAGATGACCGCACCGATGATGAGGAACAATCCGCCCGAAATCGCAATATTGGTTGCTGACAGGCCACTTTCGATCTGAAGTTGACGCTCGTTGCGGAACAGCAACGCGGCGACACCACCGGCGACATCGATCAAGCCAACGAGGAAGGCGATGATCGCAACAAGGGTGACGTTCCAGGGCCGCTTCGGTGCGTCGGGAACGTTGGGGATCTGCTGACTCGGCTGGTAGCCGACCTGACCCTGGGCATATGCGTCCGCCGCCGGATAGTTCGCCGGTGGCGGGTAGGCGCCAGCGGCTTGCGGCTGACCAGGACTATCGGGCTGCGGTTGACCTGCGGGTGGCGGGTAGCTCATACCCGCAGTCTGGCGAACTCACGCCCGCCGCACAAGCGCGGGCTGGCTAGGTGTGTCATTTACACAACTGCGCTGGTGTAAATGACACACCTGGCGGGGGCGCGGGGTGGGTTAGAGGATTAGGAGGAGGCGGGAGTTGCCTAGGGTGTTGGGTTTGACGCGTTCGAGGTCTAGGAACTCTGCTACGCCCTCGTCGTAGGACTGCAGGAGTTGCTCGAAGACGTCGTGGTCGACGGGGGTGCCTTCGATTTCGACGAAACCGTAGCGACGGAAGAACTCCACCTCGAATGTCAGGACGAAGACTCGCTTCACGCCAATCGTTCGCGCTCGGTCGATGAGCTCTTCAAGAATCAGGCTGCCGATTCCGCGTCCGAGTGCCTCAGGGTCGACGGCAAGCGTGCGAACCTCGGCGAGGTCCTCCCACATGCAGTGCAGTGCGCCACAACCAACAACATCCCCATCAAGCTCAGCGACCACAAACTCTTGTACGTCTTCGTAGAGCGCGACGGTTGCCTTGCTCAGCAGCCGTCGATCTGGCGAGAACGTGTCAACCAGTTGTCGAATCTGGACCACGTCAGCGGTGCGGGCAGGGCGCAGCAACACCTCGTCGACATCCTCACCCTTGGCGGCCTTCTTCTTACCCATTTGGCAGGTTCTTTTCGTAGACCAGCCGCAGTCCGATCAGTGTCAACGCGGGCTCGTGCACAGTAATCGTCCGAGATTCCTCCCGAACGACTTTCGAAAGCCCACCGGTCGCGATGACTGCCGTGACGGACCCACCGACCTCTTCGATGATGCGATCGACGACCCCGTCGACCTGGCCAGCGAATCCGTACACGGTCCCCGACTGCAGTGACTCGATCGTGTTCTTACCGATCACAGAACGCGGGCGCACCAACTCGACCTTGCGCAACTGTGCGGCCCGCTGGGCGAGGGCCTCCACCGAGATCTCAATCCCCGCTGCCAACGCCCCACCGAGAAACTCACCGTTCTTCGACACAACGTCGAAGTTGGTAGACGTCCCGAAGTCGACGACGATCGACGGCCCGCCGTAAAGCGCGTAGGCAGCGAGCGTGTTGACGATCCGGTCGGTGCCCACCTCTTTGGGGTTGTCGGTCAGGACACCTACGCCGGTCTTGATGCCGGGCTCAACAATGACTGTCGGGATGTCTGAGTAGTAGCGATTGAGCATCGTGCGCATCTCGCGTAGAACGGCCGGAACCGTGGAACACAGACAGATCCCGGTCACGGGTTCGTCGTTCGCCAATAGCCCTCGGAACACCAAGGCAGTCTCATCAGCCGTGCCGTGGGGATCGGTCTTGATCCGGTACGAGTTCGCCAGACGCTCGCCATCGAACAGCCCAATAACCGTGTTCGTGTTTCCTACGTCAATCGTGAGCAGCACCCGTACATGATTACCTACTCACCTAGCCGCATGAACGGTCGGTTAGATCGATTGCAGGTCGGCCCCGATGTCGAGAACCGCTGCGGAGTGCGTGAGAGCGCCAACCGCGACAAAATCCACGCCAGTCGCCGCGACGGCACCAGCGTCGGCAAGGGTCAGGCCGCCTGACGCTTCGAGCACCACTTGACCGCTGACCCGGGCGACTGCCTCGGCCATCTCAGCGGGCGAAAAGTTGTCGAGTAGTACCAAATCCGCGCCCGCGGCGACTACCTCGTCGAGTTGATCCAACGAGTCAACCTCGACCTCCACAGGCAGGCCAGGGAACTGCTCGCGTACCGCCGCGAAGGCTTGCGCAACTCCGCCCGCGGCGACCACGTGGTTGTCCTTCACTAGCGCCGCGTCCGACAGCGACATTCGGTGGTTGACCCCGCCGCCGCAACGCACGGCGTACTTCTCCAACGCGCGCAGCAGCGGCGTTGTCTTGCGGGTATCGCGGACGCGAGTTTGTGATCCCGCGAGAGCCTGCGCCCAAAGACTCGTCGCTGTCGCGACTCCAGACAGATGACACAGCAGGTTGAGCGCTGTCCGCTCGGCAGTAAGCAAATCGCGAGTTCGACCACGGATCGAGAGCAGGGTCGTGCCAACGACCAGCGCGTCAGCGTCTGCCGCACGTTGATCAACCTCGATGGCATGACCGGCCGTTGCCGCAACCAACTCAAAAACCAACGCGGCCACTGGGATTCCCGCTGCGACTCCGTCGGCGCGAGCGACCAAGTCAAGCTGCGACATCTGCTCGGCCGCAACGGTGGCAACCGTCGTCACGTCAACTCCGCCAGCCAGGTCTTCAGCAATCGCCATCTCGATGAGGTTGCGGATCGCATCTGCGTCAAGCCCCATGGACCTCAGCTGTGATTGCGATTGCTCGATGCTCATCCGGTGACCTTTCGTAGGCTGATTTCGACACTCGAATCGGGACGGCGAGTGCTCACGATTCGCACGCGCCAGTTTTCATCGTCGATCGACTGGAAGTCCTCACGCCAGTGAGAACCACGAGTCTCCTCGCGCAACGCTGCCGCTGCCGTCAGCACCTGGGCAACCATCGACACGTTCGTCGCTTCCCACGCCCCGGTGTGCGGTTCGTCGCTGTGGTCCGCGACTGCCGCGGCGATCTGTGCCGAAGCCTGCGCCATCGATTCCGCTGTCCGAAGCACGCCGACGTTCGCGGTCATGAGTTGCTGGATCTGCTCGCGCGCACTCGCGTCTGCCAGCGCCGAATCGGTCGTTCGCGGCAACGGGTCGCGGCGAGCGGGCAGTCCTGACGCGAGCAGTGCACCGATCCGGTCGGCGAAGACCAGCCCCTCAAGCAGGCTGTTACTTGCGAGCCGATTTGCGCCGTGAACGCCGGTACACGCGCACTCACCGACGGCAAACAGCCCGTCGATACTGGTGCGGCCGTTGACGTCCGTCACCAGCCCACCGGACACGTAGTGCTGCGCCGGGACTACCGGAATCAACGCAATGCGCGGATCGATCCCATGGTTCAGGCAGGACTCCAGAATGTTCGGGAAGCGCTTTCGCCACATCTCGTCATCGAAGCCGCGTGCATCAAGCCACACGTGCGGCCGCTTCGTCTCTTCCATCCGCCGCATGATCGCCTTGGCGACCACGTCGCGCGGCGCAAGCTCGGCCATCGCATGCTGGCCAAGCAAGAAACGATCTCCCTGGTCGTCGAGCAAGACGGCACCTTCGCCGCGCAGCGCCTCGGAGATCAGCGGCTGTTGACCGCGACTACCCGAACCAAGCCACAGCACCGTCGGGTGAAACTGCACGAACTCGATATCGGCAACTTCGGCACCGGCGCGCAAGCCCAGGGCAAGACCGTCACCAGTCGCGACGGTCGGGTTCGTTGAGGACGCAAAAACCTCGCCGATTCCACCTGTCGCCAGGACCACCGCGGGCGCGAGTGCGGCCCCGACTCCGTCGCGTTGTCCTTCACCCATAACGTGCAACGTCAGTCCCTGCGCGGCACCGTGATCATCACCCAAGAGATCCAACACGAGGGCATGTTCGATGAGCTCAATTTGGCTGTCTTGAGCAACTGCGTGGACGAGCGCACGGCTGATCTCG
>CAUJEJ010000003.1 GCA_963169255.1 Actinomycetota bacterium
CGCCGGGCCGGGAACGATCGTCGTCGGGGTGAAGCGGCCGGACTCTAGCGCGGCCGCAGTCGTCACGAGCTTGAAGGTGGATCCGGGTGGCGGGTTGGAAACAAGCGGCCGGTTGAGAAGCGGCTTGTTGGGGTCAGATTCCAGCTTCTCGTAGGCCTTCTGGCTGGCAGCGAGGTCGTGCGTGGAGAGCAAGTTCGGGTCGTAGGACGGTGATGACGCCATGGCCAGGATTGCCCCGGTCGACGGATCGATCGCCGTGACACTGCCGACCTTGCCTGACAGGCCCTCAAACGCGGCCTTCTGGGCGGCGGCGTTGAGGGTCAGGCCGACGGCCCCACCCTTTGACTCCCGGCCGCTGAGCAACTGTTGCAGGCGGTCCACGAGGAAGAGGTCGCTAGTTCCAGCAAGCACGTCGTTCTCGGTGCGCTCAATGCCGGTCGCGCCGTAAAGGGCAGAGTAGAAGCCCGTCGCGGGCGCGTACAGCGGCCCGGCGGAGTATCGGCGCAGGTACTTGTACTGGTCGTCCGTCGGGATCGAGCGGGCAACTGGATCGCTGCCAACCAGGATTGGCCCACGTTCGCGGTCGTACTCCTCGAGCACGGTGCGTTGGTTCCCGGGTCGGTCGCGGGTCTCCCCGGCCATGAAGACCTGCTGAATGTTGACGTTGACCATCAACAGCAAGACGAGGATGCCGAGGATCATCCCGACGCGGCGGATGCTGTGGTTCATGACAGCCTGCCGGACGCATCGACGGTGCCGTCGGGCAGCGGGCTGCGGGCGCGATCAGAGATTCGCATGAGGAACGCGATCATCATCCAGTTCGCGACCAGTGCCGATCCGCCGTAGGAGAGGAACGGTGTTGTCAGGCCGGTCAGTGGAATGAGGCGCGTGACGCCGCCGATGACAACGAAGAGTTGCAGGCCGATGACAGTGGCGAAACCAACGGCGAGGAGCTTTCCGAATGGGTCACGGACCGCGATCGCCGTGCGGAGTCCGCGCTCGATCATGATTCCGTAGATCGTCAAAATCGCCATGAAACCGGTGACGCCGAGTTCTTCGCCGAGGGCTGCGGTGATGAAGTCTGTTTTGGCGAACGGCACAAACTGCGGATATCCCTGGCCGAGCCCGGTACCGAGGAGGCCGCCGTTGGCCAAACCAAACAGCGACTGCGCGATCTGGTAGCCCTGATCGTTGGCGTACGTCCAGGTATCGAGCCAGACCTGCACACGAAGTCGGACGTGTCCGAACGCGAAGTACCCGAGCACCGCCCCGATCACAAAGAGCCCGCCGCCGATGACGAGCCAACTGCGGCGCTGCGTCGCGACGTACAACAGCACGACGAATAGGCCGAAGAACATCAGTGCGGTGCCGAGGTCGCGCTGGAACACCAACACGGCCATGCTGACGCCCCAGGCCACCAGGATCGGCCCGAGGTCGCGCCCGCGCGGAATGCCTAACCCCAGGAACTTGCGGCGCACGAGGGCGAGGGAGTCCCGCGTGATGACGAGGTACCCGGCGAAGAAGATGGTGAGCAGGATCTTCGCGAGTTCAGACGGCTGGAACGACAGTGGGCCGAGGCGAATCCATAGGTTCGCGCCGTTGACCGTGGTCCCGAGGCCAGGGATCAGCGGTGAGAGCAGGAGCAGGACACCCAGAACCATGCAGGTGTACGTGTACTTCTGCAGGCGTCGGTGGTCGTGAACGACGAACAGGATCACGACGAACAGCACGAGGGCCAGCGCGGTCCAGGTGACCTGAGGAATGACGTCGGGGCTCGGGGCTTTGATCTCGGCCCGCTCGGCGCGTTGCTGCTCGGCGAGGTCGAGGCGCCGAATCATTGCTAGGCCCAGCATGTTCAGCAGTGCGGCGGCCGGAAGAAGGAATGGGTCGGCGTAGGGAGCGAGGTAGCGCACCGCGACGTGGGCGCCACCGAGCAGCAGAGTGAAGATCGCGCCGACCGCGAGGAAGTTGGCGGGGAGTTCGCCGAGGACTGCCAGATCCACGTTCGCGTACGCGAACATGCCGATGATCAGTGCCAGGATCAACAGGCCTAGCTCGACGTTGCGCCGGTTCGGTACGTGAACGTTTGTGTCGTCGGTTTCAGTAGTCGGCTGCGGTGCAGCGGTAGGTGCGCTCACGGGACCGCCCCGGTTGCCTGATCGGGTGGCGGGCAGCCCGGCGTCTTCGGGACTGCGACGCACTGCGCCGCTTGTGCCTCGAGTGTGGCAACGATGTTGCGCGCTGCCTCAAGGTTCGCCGCCGAGATCGAGTCGTTGACCTGGTCCTGGGAGTACTGCGGCAGTTGGCTCACGGACGTCTGGCTCGTTTGGATCGCCTTCGAGAAACCGTGTTCGCCGTAGCCATCCTTGATTCCCTGGTAGATCCCGACTTGGCCGTTGACGTTGCCGACGTAGTACTGGTTGTGCGCCCAACCCCAGAATCCGACGAGGCTCAGCATGACCAACGCGGCGATGCTCAGCGAGACGACGAGCGGGCCGAGCTTGCGTCGGCGTCGCTTTGGCTTCTCGGCCTGGATCGGTTGGTCGTTCTCCGGTGCGCTGACGGCGACGGGAGCAGGTGTCGGTCGGTCGGGATCGGGCTGGGAGTCAACCGGGAAGTCGATTCCTGGCAACCGGTCGCGGTTGCGTAGTTCTGCCGCCGCACCCACAACGACCGGCATCGCGATGGACTGGGTTGCCGGGGCAAGGTCGGTTGTCTCGATGCTGTCGTCGGCCACGAGGTCCGCGACCACACACGTCACGTTGTCCGGTGCACCCGCCTCGATCGCGCGTTCGACGAGGCTCGTGACCGAACCTGTCGGATCGCCGCTGGTGAGCAGGTCACGGATCTCGGCGGGTGTGAGCACGCCGGACAATCCGTCACTGCACAGCAGGAATCGGTCACCGGCCTTGACCTCGCGCATCGAGAGGTCCGGCTCAACGTGGTGAACACCGTCGAGCGCCTTGATGAGCAGGTTGCGTTTCTCGTGGACGGCAGCTTCTTCTTGGGTGATTCGCCCAGCGTCTACGAGGGTTTGGACGAACGTGTGGTCCTTCGTTAGTTGGCTGAGTTCGCCATCGCGCAGCAGGTACGCGCGGGAATCGCCAACGTGCGCCAGTGCAACTCGGTCGCCTTCCCAGCTAAGCGCGGTGACGGTTGTGCCCATGCCAGCGAAGTCAGGCGAGGCGCTGATGACTCGACTGAGTTCATCGTGCGCTTGGTCAACGGCGTCAGCCAGGGCTGTCAGCACCTGATCCCCGGGCGGTTCCCGGTCTAGTTCGGCAAACGTGGCCACAGCCGTGGCGCTCGCGAGTTCACCCGCGGCGTGGCCACCCATTCCGTCGGCCACGACGAGCATGTGGCCGCCGGCGTATCCGGAGTCTTCGTTTCCTTGACGCACCAACCCGATGTCGGAGCGCGCGGCGTACCGCAGGCGCAGCCGAGCCGTGCCACCGCTGTTCAGCGGGGGCATTGCGGCCGGTTGAGAGTTGGTCGTCATTGGTCCTTACTTCCGCAGCTCGAACACTGTGCGGCCAACCCGAAGCGGGGCGCCGGGCTCGAGCAGGGTGGGGCCGGTGATCCGGTTGCGGTCGATCCAGGTTCCGTTGGTACTGCCGACGTCTTCGACGATCCAGCGGCCCTCGGTTTGGTACAGGCGGGCGTGATGGCTTGACGCGTAGTCATCGTCAACCACCAGGGTGTTGTCGCTAGCGCGTCCGATCGTGACCGGTGCGCTTCCCAGCGGCAGCACCGTGCCCATCAGTGAACCTTCGGTGACGACGAGGTTGCGTGGCCGAATCCGGCCGGGCCGTGGTGGTTTGCGGCCGGTGCGCGCGGGTGCGGCGGCGATTGCGGCTGAGTCGGGCGCCTGCAGGTCCCGGCGCAGCGCGCTGACAGTGATGAGGACGAAGCACCAGAGCAACGCAAGGAACCCAAACCGAAGCAGGGTTAGTGCGAGCTCGCTCATGTACCGCTCCTGAACGTCAGGCTGGTCGAACCCAGTCGGATGACTGAACCGTCACGAAGCACCTTCTCAGAAACTTGGACGCCATCCACGTAGGTGCCGTTGGTTGAGCCGAGATCTCGTAGGACGGCGTCGTTGCCGATGACGATGTCGCAGTGGTGCCGAGAGACGCCCGGATCGTCGATTCGGATGTCGGCGTCGGCGCCGCGACCGAGCCGCGTGGTGCCTTTGCCGATCGTGTACTCCCCGCCCGCTGCGATCAGAGTTGCGCTGTTGGTGGTGCCGGTTCGGGTGCGTGCGGTCACTGCTGCCTTCGCTTCGCTAGTTACTCGGAAGATGCCGGTGTCGAGGTCGTCGTCGAGTTGCATGTGGACGCTGACGGGGCCGAGGAAGGTGTAGCGCTGTTCTTCGGCATATTCGCGGGCGAGTCCGGCCATTTCGCTCTGCAGAGTTTCGGCGTAGACCGCGAGCCGGTCGAAGTCTTCGCTGGCCAGCGAGATGGTGAAACGGTTCGGGACAACTGTCCGCCCGCGCGAGACGATCGCCGCGCGCTCATCGAGTTCGCGCTGCAATGCCGCGGCGAGTTCGACGGGTTGAACCTCGGACTTGAACGCCTTCGCGAACGCGCCGTTAACTGTGCGATCGACGCGTTGTTCGAATCTGTCGAGGATTCCCACGCGTCCACCTCCTTGCTTTCTCGCCGCAGGCGAGACCGCCTGGTTGGAACGGACTACTCCGCCTGCGCCCGATCGTAGCTAGGCGGACCCCGGCGTTGTTGGTTCATGCGTAGCTATTGCCGCAGAATTGCGGGCGCGCGCCCACCTCGGGCTGGCGTTTTGAGCGGGTATCGAGGGGGCCCGGCTCTTAATGGAAACGGTTTTCAGTAAGATGGATCGCATGAGAACCACACCAAGCCACTCTCCCATTGCTCGCCGAATCGCCACTGCGGTCGCAGTCGCGGTCTCCGGCCTTGTCCTTGCCGCGTGCGGCTCGTCGTCTACATCCAGCGAACCGACTGCTGTGTCGTCGTCGGCGCCAGCGTGTCCCGTTGCACCGATCAAGGTAGTCGTCACCACGAACGTGTGGGGCAGCGTCGTCGACCAACTCGTTGGCGCCTGCGCGAACGTCTCGACCGTCATCACCAGCGCTGCCGCAGATCCGCACGACTTTGAGCCGACTGCAGCCGACTCCGCTGCGATCGCCGGCGCGCAACTTGTCGTTGTCAACGGCCTCGGCTACGACGAGTGGGCCACCAAGATTGTCAAGAGCCTCGGAGCTTCCGCCCCGCCCGTGCTGAATCTCGGCGAGGAACTCGGCTTGAAGACCGGAGTGAACCCGCACATCTGGTACTCCCCGGACTACGTCGTGGCGTCGTCGCAGAACATCACGACG
>CAUJEJ010000004.1 GCA_963169255.1 Actinomycetota bacterium
TGCCGGACGAGATCGAGGTCTACAACATCAACCGTGACCCAACGGAGATGGACAACCTTGCGGGGAGTTCGGGCAACGCGGCGACGATCAACAAGTTGGCAGCAATGCTTGTTCAGCAGCGCCGAACCAAGCGCCTTCGCCCCCGCAACCCACCGGCATACAACGGCACGGTCCCGGACTACGGCGTCGGGGTCTAGCGCAGGGCACCTCTGCGTCGCACGGTTCGGTGCACCGGTGCTCCTGGCAGATGGAGCAGCGTCAGTTGCGACCCTTCCGTGGTGGTTGGGAGGCTCCGGTCATGCGACCTTGGCGCTCAATTGCAATCCCGCTCGTTCACGACAGTTGGCGGGTCGAATGAAGTCTCTGAAGATCATCGACGGATCTCCTGACCTCGTTGAGGTTCAGGCGGGTGTCACAGGCGCGAATGACGTGCTCGTCGACGTCGCCGCGGTGGGTGTGAGCCGGGATGACTTCACAGCGCTTGCGAATCCCGGGGTTACCCCTGGGCGCCGGTTCGCTGGGACTGTCGCGGCTGTCGGTCACGCAGTGACCGGGTTTGCCGTCGGCGACGTTGTCGTGTCTGCTCCGCCGGGAGCGTGCGGGGCATGTGGTGCGTGCCTTCGTGGCGACGATGCCTACTGCGCTCGGGCGGAGGTGCTGTACGCCGGGATCCGCCCCGGAGTCGACGCTGACGGTGGTCTCGCCGGTCAAGTGAATGTCTCGGAGAAGTTTCTCGCTCTCGCGCCAGAGCTAGACCTCGCAGTCGCCGCGTTTGCCTGCGATACCGGGGTCCACGCGATGCACGCGCTGCGGTCCGCAGGGGATGCGATCACCGCCGGCAATACCGTCGCCGTGCTAGGGACCAGCGCGCTAGCTGCCTGTACGCGTGTACTCCTTGACGTGGTCGCGGCGGTCGAAGTGCTCGCTATCTCCGACTATTCAGCTGAAAACCAGGCGCAAGTGCTCGCGGACTTTGCACACGACGGCATCGCCGCCGTCCTGGTGATGGACCGCACGCAACAGGCCTGCGACTTCGCGACGGCAATCGCCGCAACCGGCAGTGCGATCGTGTTGGCCGCCAACGGCACCGGCGAAGCTCTCGTTCAGCCGATGCCGGTCATGCGGTACGAGGCGTCAGTTCGCGCGATTGACTACGCAAACCGGGCGGACCTTATCGAGTTGCTGAAAGTGCTGAAGCTCTCGCCGTTGGAGGTCGAACACGAACGCGTGTGTCTCGACGAGTTCGCCAGCTTCGATGCCGACCGGCTCGCTGCGATCGAGCCAGGATTGGTTGTGGTCGTATGAAGGCGTATCAGATCACTGAGATCGGCAAGCAGGCCGAATTCACAGACGTTGCACAGCGTCCGGTAGGCGCTGGTGAGGTGCTCATCCGCGTGCAAGCGGCGGGGATCTGCGCGAGCGATCTGCACTTGCAGTCGCCGGACTACGTCGTTGGCCCGCTGCAGAAGCTGTTCTGGAAGTTCCCGTTGACGCTGGGCCACGAGATTGCCGGTGAAGTGGTCGAACTCGGCGAAGGTGTGCGCGGCTGGGAGGTCGGCGACCAGATCGTCGGAGGCAACGGCGTTGGGTGCGTGAGTTGCTGGCAGTGCAACCACCAGCGCAGTTTGTGTCAGCACCGGCCACCGGTGTTCCCAGGGCTCGGCTATGACGGAGGCCTCGCGCCGTACGTCGTCCTACCGCAGGGCTTCCTCGTCGATCGTGGCGACCTCAGCGCGCAAGCCAGCGCACCGTTGCCAGACGCGGGTGCTACCGCATACCGGGCCGTTCGGCACGCTCGAGATGTCCTGACCCCCGGCGAAACTGTCGTGGTGATCGGCGCCGGTGGCGTCGGGCACTTCGCGATCGAGATCCTCAAGGCCACAACGAATGCAAAGGTAATTGCGGTCGATGTTCGACAGGAAGGGCTCGATCTAGCAGCCCGAGTTGGCGCTGACGCGTGCGTGATGTCGGGCCCGGACTCTGCGGCGGAGATTCTTGATCTTGCCGGTGGTCGCTGCGCGGCCGTCATCGACTGCGCGGGGGTGGTGCCTAGCGTCGCACTCGCCAGAGCCGTCATCGCCCCCGGTGGCGAGATCGTTGTGGTCGGGTTGGCTGGCGGACACGTGCTGGTGGGCGATCCAGATCTACCGCCCGGCGTTCGTGCACGGTTCTCGTTCGGTTCACACCGGCGCGACATCTACGAGGTCATCAAGCTTGCCCAGGCTGGTCTGCTGGCCGCCGAAATCACCACGTTCGACTTCGATGATGTGCCGCGTATGTATGGCGAACTCGCAGCCGGCAACCTCGTTGGCCGCGGCGTTGCCCTCATGCCTGCGTCAGGCGCCTAATAGTCACACAGATTGGGCCTTGTCGACCGTCCAGCCAAGGCGGACGACCACAGCGTTCTTTGACGGAACCATCGCGACGTCTGCGCCCAGTCGTTCCAGCCGCCGGAGCGCTACAACAAGCCGCAGTACTTCATGACTAACGGGATTCCGTCGCAGGCGGGTACTCACGTCACCACGACGACGGTGAAGACCGAGCCACTGCCGGACGAGATCGAGGTCTACAACACCAACCGTGACCCAACGGAGATGGACAACCTCGCGGGGAGTTCGGGAAATGCGGGGTGCTGCGGTTCAGCGCCCACGCAGCTTCTGCTTCTCGTTGAATGGCGCAAATCCCGTCTCGGCTGGCGCAGTCCACCGAATGAGGTAGCTCCCCGATGTGCCGTTTCGCTTGAGCACAAGAGTTCCACGCGAGCACAACACGAAGCCGGTGCCGTAAGTGGCAGAGGCTTTCCGCGGTTTGGTCAAACGGCCGTCAGCGCGGCACTTGAGCTTCGCAGTGCGCATGTCGCCACGATTCGCCTTGAACGTCATCTTGGTGCCGATCTGTTGCGCGGCATTGGTGACGCACCCCGCTCGGGTCAGCGGTCGTGATTGGCCAATCAGGCCGCCGGTCGCGACGACGCAGTTTGTGGCCGGACTTTGAGTCGCGGGTGTTGGGGTCGGAGTTGGCGGCGGGGGTGGAGGAGGCGCGACCGCGGTCCACTGGGCGTAGAGCGTCACATTGCTCGCGGGCATCGTCAGGCTCGCGTTTGCGGCGTAGGGATCGCCATTGCCATCGGCCGCAGTGTTCCAGCCAGCGAATTCGAAGTCAGTCTTGGCAAGGCTTCCCGCGTCAGCGACGGTGACCGATGCGCCGTATTGATACGTCGCCGAGGTTGGAGGAGTTCCTGTGGTGTTGGTGTTGCCGTCGTAGCTGAAGGTGTAGTCCACGGGCACCCAGAGTGGATAGAGCGTGACGTCGCTTGCGGGCATGATGAACTCGGAGCCCACCGGGTAGGTCTCTCCCGAACCGTCTTCTTGGGAGTTCCACCCAGCGAACTCGTACCCAGTTCGTTCAAGGGTGCCCTGATCCGCGATCACTGCGACATTGCCGTAGCCGACGATGACGTATTCAGGGTTGGTGCCGCTTGTTGCTCCGTCCGCGCTGTACTGCAGAACGTAGGAGTTCTTAGCCCAGATCGCGTAGAGGGCGGTGTCGTTGGTGAACGGGAAGTCGGCTTCATCGGCGTACATGACGCCGTCGTCGGTAGGCGAGGTATTCCAGTTGGCAAACGAGTATCCCGTTCTAGTGAACTGGTTCGCATTAAGAGCCGCCGGAACATCGGAGGTCTGCGGTGCCATGGACCCGGTGGCGCTGCCGGAATTGCTGTCGAACGTGACGGTGTATTCCGTCGCCGACTGAGGCTGGAGATCCGGGGATGCACCGGCAGGCGCGCCGGTGGCTGCCAGCAGGCCGGTTGCCAACAGCGCAGCGCCGATGATCAGCACAAGGATCTTTGCGATCGGGTGGTTCGCGCTGACATGTGCGGCAGTGCGGGGACTCTCGGCGTTCGCATTGCCTGCGGCAGGGTGCATGGTTGCCCTTTCTGGGCTATCGGTCAGGCGAGACCGCTTTCGGCTAGTTGGCGTTCGGCAGGTTTGCGACGACGTCACTAATCAGCTTGCAGCCGTCGAACTGTTCCTTGTCGACGGTCCAACCCAGGCGCACGATGACTGCATTCTTGCTGGGCACCATAGCGACGAGTTGGCCGTAGTGGCCGTCCATCGACAGCGTGTCCTTTGGAATGCCGGGGTAGCTCGCGCACTCGCCGGTCTCAGGCTGGCCGGGGATCCAGGTTTGGGCGCCGTAGCCGTTGCCCTCGCCAGATGCCATGGCCGGCGTGCTCGCGAATTGCCACCAACCTGCTGGAACGATCTGCTTGCCGTTCCATTCGCCGTCGTTGAGCATCAACTGGCCGAGGCGGGCCCAGTCGCCGGTGCTTGCGTAGACGTACGAACCGCCGACCCATGTGCCGTCGGTGTCCGTGGCGAACACCCCGCCCTTCATGCCGATCGGGTCGAACATGTTCTCGCTCCAGTACTTCCAGTACTCCTCGTTGTTCGTGAACATCCCTTGAGTGATTTCGCTGAGAATGTCTGAGGTGCCGGTGCTGTAGGCGAACTCGGTGCCCGGTGCGTTGACCATCGGCTGCGATGCGGCGAACGCGGGCATGCTCGGCTCGCCATAGAGCATCTGCACAACCTTGCCGAGTGGGCCGTAGTCGTCAGCGATGTCGAGGCCGGTCTTCATTCCGAGGACGTCGCCGATGGTGATCGTGCTCTTCTGCGGGTCGCTGCGCCACGACTCGACCCATGACGGTGTGCGGTCTGCGGGGAACGAGTCGATGACCAGCTTGTTGGGGTTCAGGTCAAAGCCCGTCTCTTTTGCCCGCTTGTAGAACAGCATCGCGTTGATGGTCTTGGTCATCGACCAGCCCATCAGCGGCATGTCCTTCGGGAAGCCCTCTCCTTGCT
>CAUJEJ010000005.1 GCA_963169255.1 Actinomycetota bacterium
CGTTGAAAGCCCAACGTGGGTGGCCGCGGCCACAAGCGCCTGCACAGTCTTGGCAAGGTCGCCGTCGTCCAAGTTAGCCCGTGCTGTGATGCGCAAACGCGAAACCCCGTCCGGAACTGAGGGCGGACGGAAACATCCGACCCAGACGCCGTGGTCTGCGCACGCTGCGGCGGCTGCCACCGCTTCGGCCGGATCCCCGACAAGTAGCGAGATGACGGCGCCGTCTGGTCGGGTTGCATTCCAGCCAATTTGGCTTGCTGCCCAATGCAAGGCCGCGCCGTGTTCGCGCACGGCGAGTACCAGTTGGGGTTCTGCCTTGATGATCTCCAAAGCCGCTAACGATGCTCCGACGCTTGCAGGCGCGAGGCCGGTGTCGAAGATGAAAGTTCGCGCAGCGCTCGTCAGTAGTTCGATGATCGAGGGATCGGCAAGGACTGCGCCGCCCTGGCTGCCGAGCGACTTCGACAGGGTCACGGTCAGCACGACGTTCGGGTGGGCGCTAATTCCCGCAGCTGCCGCCGCACCTTCACCGCGTTCGCCGATCACGCCAAGTGCATGTGCCTCGTCAATCACGAGCATCGCGCCGTGAGCTGTCGCGACGGCGTGCAGTTCGGCTAACGGTGCGAGGTCACCGTCGACGCTGAAGACCGCATCGGTCACGATCAAGGCCTTCGACTGGGTCCGGTTCGCGAGCGCCTTCTCAGCTGCATCTACGTCGCGGTGATCTACCACCGCGACGGCTGCCCGTGAGAGTCGGATGGCGTCGATCAAACTCGCGTGATTGAGGGCATCGGACACCACGAGGGTGTCGGAGTCCGCAAGCGCGGTGATGACTGCGAGATTTGCCAAATATCCCGACGAGAAGACTCGTGCCGCACCGGTGCCGACGTGTGTGGCCAGTGAGTCTTCGAGATCGATGTGAAGTTCGGTCGTTCCGGTGACGAGGCGGGATCCGGTGGCACCCGCGCCCCACGTTCGCGCCGCGTCGGCAGCTGCCGCGATGACGCGTTCGTCGCGGGCCAAACCGAGGTAGTCGTTCGACGCGAGGTCTAACAGGGAATCCGACGACGTCCGGATTCGCGGAACCCGCCGCAGCCCGTCGGTGATTCGTTTCGCGTTGTGTTGCCGTACCCACTCCAGAGTCGGGTTGTCGATCACGCGAGAACTTCCTCGATGGATTCGGTCACCGCAGTCGTCAATTCGGTGACCTCTTCGGGCGACATCGCCAACGGTGGCATCAGCACCACAACGTCACCGAGCGGACGAATCCAGACACCGCGGGACCGGGCGGCTTGGCAGATTGCGAATCCCGTCCGATCCTTGACCGACTCGACTTCGATTCCCGTCATGGTGCCGATTTGACGAATTTCCTTGACCCGTGGATGGGCCTGAAGCGGACGGATTTCGTCGGCGATTTGGCGTCCGACTGCCGCTGCATTCGCCACGGTCTGGTTTGCCACCATGAGGTCGAGGTTTGCGATTGCGGCCGCAGCGCATAACGGGTTGGCTGTGTAGGAATGACCATGGAAGAACGTTCGGCCAGATTCGGCGCTGCCCAGGAACGCCTCGTAGACGGGTTCAGTGGTCAGCACCGCCGACATTGGCAGGTACCCGCCTGTTAGGCCTTTGCCGCAGGTCATGAGGTCGGGCGTGATGCCTGCGTGGTCGACGGCCCACATCTTCCCGGTTCGCCCGACCCCAGTCGCTACTTCGTCGCAGATCATCAGGACGTTGTACTCGTCGCACAGGGACCGGACGCCCTGAACAAAACTCACGTCGTGCGTCAGCATTCCGGCGGCCGCCTGCACGAGTGGTTCGATCACAACAGCGCAGATCTGTGAGCCTTGGCGTTCCAGGAGCTCGCCGAGTTCGGTGAGCACCTCGACTGCTCGGTTGAGCCGTCGTTGGCCAGGCTCGAGGACTCCTGGCGAGGACACCATGAGCGTGTCGAGCAGGATCGGACGGTAGGTCTCGTGGAAAAGATCGATGCCGCCAACGCTGACGGCTCCCAAGGTGTCGCCGTGGTAGCCCTGCGCGACGTGCGCGAAGTATGGCCGATTCTGACCCTGCTGGGCTTGGGCCTGGTACGCCATCTTGATTGCGGCTTCGACCGCGCTCGCGCCATCTCCGGCGTAAAACACGCGACTCAGTCCAGCGGGGGCCGTTGCGAGCAACTTCTCGGCGAGTTCGATGCCCGGTTCGTGTGTGAGGCCCAGAAAAGTGGTGTGGTCTAAGCGTCCGAGTTGGGCACTAATGGCGGCGTTGATCTCCGGGTTGTTATGGCCATGGACGTTCACCCACAGCGACGACACCCCGTCGAGGTAGCGGTTGCCATCGGTATCCCAGAACGCCATCCCATCGGCGCGGTCAACCACGATCGGTTCGTCCTCCACCCACAACGATTGTTGGGTGAAGGGGTGCCAGATTGCGGCAGCGTCACGTCGGATCAAGTCGCGGGTCGCGGCAGAGAGTGAATCCGCACCGGAACGTGAATCCCAGGAAGTCGATGAACTCATACCAAGATGGTCGCATTGTGGCCGAATAGGCAGGTGATACCCCCGTAAGCTCCCTAGCCATGGTCGAACGTGGCAGGTTGTTGGCAGATCGAACTGACCTGCGCCCGCGCGATCGTGATCATTTGCGTGCGCTCGTCGCGGACTGGACCCTCGTCGCGGACTTGGCTTTTGCGGACTTGGTGTTGTGGGTGCCGACGTGGAACCAGACGGGATTCACTGCGGTTGCGCAGATCCGCCCCACAACAGGCCCCACAGCGGTGCCTGAGGACGTTGTTGGTCGGTTTGTGGCCAAGGGGCGCCGAAGCGAGCTGGACCGGGCCTACGCGAGCGGAAAGACCGTTCGGCAGGATCCCTCAAACGCCAGCGGTCAGGTTCGTTCACCAACGGGGGTCTATGAGGCGATTCCCGTGTCGTTCCAGGGGCGGGTGATCGCCGTAATCGCACGTCAAGCTGTGGCTCGTGACGTTCACGGTGGTGCGCTCGAGGGGGCGTACCTAAGAAGCGCCGATGAGTTGATCGGAATGATCGCCGCGGGGCAATTCCCCCTTCCCGAAGGGCTGGCGACGACCGATGCCCCGCCCCGGGTCGGTGATGGCCTGATCCGGCTCGATCCAACCGGCACCGTGGCCGTCGCCTCACCGAATGCGCTGTCGGCATTTCATCGCCTCGGCCTCGCTGCGGACCTTGTTGGAGCGAACCTGACGGCGACCGCAACCCGACTCTCACGCACCCCAGGGCTCGTTGACGAAGCGTTGGCTTTGGTTGCCGGTGGTCGATCGCATGGCTCGGCCCAGGTCGAGAACGACGATGCGACGGTGACTTTGCGCAGCATTCCGCTGTTCCGCGATGACGAGTACCTCGGGGCGCTTGTGCTCGTGCGGGACGTGACGGATCTGCGTCGGCAAGAGAAGGCGCTGCTGACTAAAGACTCAACGATTCGCGAGATTCACCACCGAGTGAAGAACAACCTGCAGACGGTGGCAGCGTTGTTGCGGCTGCAAGCACGTCGAATCGATGAGCCTGCCGGTCGGGCAGCGCTTGCCGAGGCCGTCCGCCGTGTGGGAGCTATCGCGGTTGTCCATGAATCGTTGTCTCAGCAGGAGGGCGAGGACGCGGACTTCGATCAGGTTGCGGACCGCATCATTGGCCTAACACGTGAATTGGCAGTCGACACTGAAGTTGAACGGTTGGGTTCGGCTGGCCTCATGCCCGCTGACGTTGTGACGCCACTAGCAATGGTGATCGCGGAACTCCTCTCCAATGCGGTGCAGCACGGGGTCTCGGAATCGCCGCGACGGCGCCGGGTCGCGCTGCATCTTGCGCGCAATGGCCGCCGACTGACGGTAGAGGTCGCCGACAACGGAATGGGTCTTCCTGCGAACTTCAATCCCACTACCGGCGCGGGCCTCGGCCTGAAGATTGTGAAGACGCTGGTGACGGAGGAACTCTCAGGTGCTGTCGCCTGGGAACCCCGCCTGCCGCATGGCACTCGTGTGGTTGTCGACGTGTTGCTGCCTTAAAGCCGTTCAACGGGCTAGGGCACGAATCGGATCGTGGACTGCACTGCGGGGGAGAGATCGCGACTAAAACGGTTGCGGATGGTGGCAATCGCGTCTGGGTTTTCGTCGATCAACACAAAGCGGCGATCTAGCTTGGCTGCTACCGCGCCGAGGGTGCCGCTCCCGGCGAAGAAGTCGAGCAGCCAATCACCTTCTCGGCTGCTGGCTTGCACGATTCGGCGGATCACGCCCTCGGGCTTCTGAGTCGCGTAGCCGGTCTTTTCCTTACCGGTGGGGGACACGATCGTGTGCCACCACACATCGGTCGGCAGTTTGCCGCGGGCGGCCTTTTCGGGTGTCACCAGGCCCGGAGCCATGTACGGCTCGCGGTCGACGGCTTCATTGTTGAAGTAGTACTGCGCGGGGTCCTTTACGTACACGAGGATGTTGTCGTGTTTGGTCGGCCACCGACTCGTCGCGCGGGCGCCGTAGTCATATGCCCAGATGATCTCGTTGAGAAAGCACTCGCGCCCAAACATGTGGTCGAGGAGCACCTTTGCGTAGTGGCTCTCGCGATAGTCCAGGTGGAGGTAGAGCGTGCCGTCCGGGCGCAGCAGGCGCCACGCTTCTTGAAGGCGGGGTTCAAGGAACGCCCAGAAGTCGTCGAACCGGTCGTTGTAGCCGAGGACCTGGCCTTTGACGGTCTCGTAGGAATGGCCCTTGAATCCCACTCGTGAACCCTGTTCGGAACGCTTCGTGGTCACGCTGCGCCGGGTCTGTGTCTTGCCAGTGTTAAACGGCGGATCAAGGTAGATGAGAGAGAAACTCTCGTCAGGTAGGGAAGGAAGGAATGCCTGGTTATCGCCGAGGACAACCAGGTTGTCGCCAGACGGCTCCCAAGGAACTACATCGCCCCGCTGCATTAATCGTTGTGCTGCATCAGGGGGCGATGAAGACCGCAGGCGAATCGGCCTAGCGAGAATTCGCTAGGCCGATTGAACGCGTACCGTGCGACGGCGAGCTAGTCGACGATCGTCTTCGCTCATTCCGCCCCAGACACCGGCCTCTTGGCTGGTTTCCATAGCCCATTGCAAACACGAATCCATGACGTTGCAACTGCGACAAACGCGCTTCGCTTCTTCGATCTGGATCAATGCCGGCCCAGTGTTACCGATGGGAAAGAAGAGTTCCGGATCTTCGTCACGGCAGGCAGCCTCGTGGCGCCAGTCCATGCGTTGCTCCTCCCACTTGCCGCGTCGGTGTTGACGCGGGTGTGAACCTCGCTGTAGGTCGCGAGGTGTTCCCGCTAAACCATGGGGTGAGGTTTGGTGCTAAACCCTAGTGGCGTATGGTGCCACTTTTTTGGTGCTCAAATAGCGTCACACACCCGCGACGGGGTGACAAGGCCATTCGAGACGGTGTCGTCTCATTAGGGTGTCGGTTAGGTCACAATCGCCTTGAAATTGCCCCAATAGAGGGAAATTCTCGGCTCTAAGTGACTGATTCTCTACGGCGCGTAACGACCGAGTTTGACGGTTTCGTCAGACGAACACTCGAAGTGCGCCCAGATGTGACGTGAAGTCGACCTGATCGACCTCGCCGAGGCTCTCGCCATCGACCTGAAGTGCAGTCGGTCGGTGACACGCGATGGTGAGGCGAGGCTGATCGTGCAGGGAAAATACGTTCTCGTTGTCCGCTGGGCGGGCATTTCGAAGCATGCGTTGAGCCGTGCCGAGGCCTGCGGCAACCGACATCGAACGGATCGCCCACACGTCCAGACCTGTCTCGAACGAGGCATCAGGTGAGGGATTAACCGGCAGAGCGCCCAGATAGGTCCAGGGCGAGGTGTTCTGCACAATCGCGACAAACACCCGACGCACCGGTTCGTGCCCCGGTGCGATCACGACGAGCGACGAGGCGCGGCGGTCGGTCCCGCGGAAGAACGTTCGAAGCGTTGTTGCGAGGTAGCGCGTGGGCGTCGCGGCCTTGCCCTTGGCGCGCGCGGCTTCCATCGCTTGAATAATCTCCGCGTCGAGCCCGAGGCCTGCATTGCACAGGAACCAGCGTCCATTTGCCCGGCCGAGGCTTATTCGGCGCGTCCGACGCTGGCGCAGCGCAGCGATCATCTCGCCGGTGGCCTCGATCGGGTCCGGTGGGAATCCAAGCGACCGTGAGAACACGTTGGCGCTCCCACCAGGGACGATCCCGAAAGCCGGAACATCTGGCCCGGGACCTTCGTCGCCGAGCATTCCGTTGACGATTTCGTTCGCAGTGCCGTCACCGCCGAGGGCGATGACGGCATCGACTCGATCGACGCGAGCGCGGGCTCCGAGCTCCGCCGCGTGACCGCGGTGGTCAGTGGTGATCGTCTCGAGATGAAATTGGTGCGCGAGGGCGTTGATGAGGACTTCACGAGCTCGGGCCGTCGTCGTAGTGGCATTCGGATTCACCACGAGCAGCCCACGCATGATTGGCAGCGTACTGCTTTGGCTATCGTCGCGGGTGTGAGTACGCAACCCATTCGCCTATGGCGCACCGCCGGGGCGCTCGCTGCGCTCGAAGCGGCGCTGCTGGTCCTCTATTGCATTGCACTGGCAATCGCCGCCCTCAATAGTTCAGGCGCGAAGCTTGGAGCACCCTTTGTTGAGGTGCTGATCTACCTGATCTTTGCTGCGGGTATTGGGCTGGTTGCTCGCGGGATGTTCGCCGGGAAGTTTGGTGCGCGGCCGCCGTACCTGTTGACGCAGGTCTTTGTGTTGATCGTGGCCTACACGTTGTTTAGCGGTGATGGTGGCGTCGTGAAGATAATTGGCCTCGGCATCGGATTATTGGGTGCAGTCGCGATGCTGTTTGGCATCTTAACGATTGTCAAGCAGCCAGCGCCCGATGAGCTACTCGACGAGGTTTAACAACCCCACGGCCTCGGGTTAGCTGTTAGAAGGTCTCGTCAGCGAGGCCTTCACGTAGTTCCAACAGCGCCCGGGTGAGCAGGCGCGAGACGTGCATCTGGGAGACCCCAACCTCTTCAGCGATTTGCGCTTGGGTCATGTTCTTGAAGAAGCGCATCATGATGATCTGGCGTTCACGTTCAGTCAGTGCTGCCAACAGTGGCTTGAGGGACTCGCGGTACTCCACGCCTTCGAGTGCCTCGTCCTCTGAACCCAGCGTTTCTGTGAGCGACGAGGGTTCGGAATCATCATCGCCACCGCCGCCAGCTGAATCGATGGACAGGGTGGAGTAAGCCTGCGCCGACTCGATGCCTTCAAGAATCTCTTCTTCGCTCAGGTCCAGCGCCTTCGCCAGTTCGGCGACAGTAGGCGAGCGGCCAGACTGCTGGGATAAATCGGCGGTTGCCTGACCGATCTGTTGGCGAAGCTCTTGAAGTCGGCGTGGCACTCGGATGGACCAGCCGCGGTCGCGGAAGTGCCGCTTAATTTCGCCGACGATCGTTGGCGTGGCATAGGTCGAGAACTCGACGCCACGGTCTTGATCGAAGCGATCGACGGCCTTGATCAACCCGATGGTTCCGACCTGGACGAGGTCATCGTGGGGTTCACCGCGATCCCGGAACCGCCGCGCGAGGTGCTCAACGAGGGGCAGATGAATGGTCACGAGTTCGTCACGTGCGCGGCTGTAGGCGGGTGAATCCTTGGGCTCGGTTGCCATCGTGTCGAGCAGTTCGCGCTCACGCGCGCGCGCCGCGTCATCCCACCGAGTTTTGCGCTTGGGTTGGCTACCGGTGACGCTCACGAGGCCACCGCGACGTCTCCGCGGCTCGCCTGCAGGGCGATGCTGACTTGTCCATCTTCTACGGATGCAGACACATTCTCGACGAGGGCACTGAGCACAGTCCAGGCAAAAGAACTCTGCTTTGGCGCCTTACCGTGACGGGTAGTTGCGCTCACGATCGCCTTCAGGGAGCCGTCCTCGCCGGGTTGCAACGCCAGGGTGAGGGTTTCGGCTGAGTCGGTGTCGCCAAGTAGAAGGGAACACGCCTCATCAACTGCAAGTTTCACGTCTTCGAGGCGGTCGAGTGGGTAATCAAGGCGCGCGCACATTGCTGCGACCGCGGTACGTGCGAGGACGAGGTACCCGCTTGCGGCAGGAATCTCTAGACGCACAGTTGAACTACTCACGCGACACCCTTCTGCTGGCTAACGCCGACTGACGAGTAGACGCTACCGGCCACAGTGGTCCGAAGGCATCCTCAACGCCGGATGGTTGAACCCGGTGCCAAGAAGTTTGCGGAAGTGGCTAGTCGAGCGCCTCGGATCCGCCGTAGAGCACCAGCGACTCTGCGATCGCACCTTCGGCGATCTGCCATCGGGACAAGATTTCACGGTAGACCCCAGAGTCGATGAGTTGTTGCACCGCAAGGTTGGTGGCACGCGTGAGTTCGGGGTACCGAGTGCTCACAGCGATTCCGTACGGGCGAATGTCGATCGGATCGCCGAGAGCAACGATGGCTCCGCCGCTGCGGTTGATGGTCCATTGGACGGTTGGCGAATCCCCGACGAGTGCGTCCGCCTTGCCCTCTTCGAGGAGTTTGCTCGCGCGGCTTTGGCTGTTTGGGGTCAGAATGACGATGGCCTCCTGGCCCCGCTGCACGCACTTCGCTGATTGCTTGACAAGGACGTCGATGTACTCCGCGCCTTCCTCAACTGCCACGGATTGTCCGCAGAAGGATGGTGTTGTCTGATTCGGCGGTCTACTTGTTGCCCGGATTGCAATCTGAGTTCCAGCGTCGAGGTACGTCACCATGTTGACGAGCGCCGCCTGCGGGTTGTCGGCCCACAGCGATGACATCCCGAGTTCGTACTGCCGAATTGCGACGGCAGGGACCACGTTGGAGAACGGGGTTTGTTCGAACTGTGGCTTCAAGCCGAACTTCGCGGCGATAGCCCGTCCGAGGTCGATGTCGGCCCCAACAAGCTCAGGGGTACCGCCGGGCTCCGGTGAAGCCAGGAACTCCATAGGTGGATAGCTCGGATCGGTGGCGATCGTCAGAGTGCCGTCGGCAACCGTGTCGGCAGGTAGGAGGTCGCGCAGTGCCGGATCGACCTCGACGTTGGGATACGGCCGGTTTGCCGACGTCACGGATGGTCCTGCACAACTGGCAATAGTGGTCGCCACCGCGACCAACAGCACCACCAAAGCGATCACTGTGTGGGTGTGGCGCACCCTCACAGGTGCGCGGTGGGATTGCCGAAAGTCCACATATGGGAGAATCGCATACTGCACTGTTGAAATCTGCCCCACAGTTGGCGATTGCGTGAAAGCCGCCGACACCCACTTGCTCGTAGCGAAAGGACTCGACGTGTCTGGAACCGACCGAGGCGAAGATCTCGACCGGGCCCATGATCCTGCGTTCCCGCTGCACCGCGGTGGCAAGATCGAGGTTCGTCCAGCTGTCCGAATCCGCGACGCTGAGGGTCTAGCCCTGGCGTACACGCCTGGTGTAGCTCGCGTTTCTAGCGCAATCGCCGCGGAGCCTGAGCTTGCCTATGAGTACACCTGGAAAGCCAACACTGTCCTTGTGGTGACCGACGGTACCGCGGTGCTCGGCCTCGGTGACATCGGTCCGTTGGCTGCACTGCCGGTGATGGAAGGCAAGGCGCTGCTCTTCAAAGAATTTGCCGGCGTTGATGCTGTGCCGATTTGCCTGGACTGCACCAAGGTCGATGACGTTATCGAAACCGTGGTTAGGATCGCTCCTGCATTTGGCGGTGTGAACCTCGAGGACATCTCGGCACCGCGCTGTTTCGAGATTGAACGACGGTTGCAAGACCGCCTCGACATTCCAGTGTTCCACGATGACCAACATGGAACCGCGATCGTGGTGCTCGCAGCGCTCCTCAACGCAGCTAAGGTCACCGGCCGGAAGCTCTCGGAGCTGCGCGGGGTTGTCTCTGGTGCGGGTGCCGCGGGGATGGCCGTCACGAAGATGCTCGTTGCTGCGGGAATCGGCGAGATCGCCGTTGCCGACTCTAAGGGTTTGATTCATACGAGCCGCGACAACCTGTCCGCGAGCAAACTTGAGCTTGCCGAACTCACCAACCAGTCGAACCTCACCGGGCCAATCGAGCGTGCGCTCGTTGGCGCCGACGTTTTTATCGGCGTCTCTGCCGGGAACGTGCCAGAAGCGGCTGTTGCCTCGATGGCGCCTGGTGCGATCGTATTTGCGCTTGCGAACCCCACGCCCGAGGTTGATCCTGAAATGGCGAGCAAGTACGCCGCGGTGATCGCGACGGGGCGCTCTGACTACCCGAACCAGATCAACAACGTGCTGGCATTCCCGGGGATCTTCCGGGGGGCAATGAACGTGCGTGCCTCGCGGATCACGAACGGCATGCAGCTAGCTGCGGCGTACGCGCTCGCGGACGCTGTGGGCGATCGGCTAACTCGCGATCACATCATCCCGTCACCATTCGACGAGCGCGTTGCGGTCAACGTTGCGCACGCCGTCGCGGACGCCGCGCGTGTTGACGGAGTTGCGCGCCTCCACTGAGGCGCTACTTCTGCAGAGGTACTGACGGGCGCTAGTTGGTCAGCACGATCTTTCCGAAGACGTCACCGGACTCAAGTAGAGCGAACGCGTCGCGGGCATCGGCTAGCGCGAACTCAGCGTGGATAGTTGGCCGAATGTCGGCAATCGCGCAGAGCGCGACAAGATTCCGCAGATCTTCCAACGTCCCCATCGTTGAGCCGACAACCGAAAGCTGTTTGAAGAAGATTCGCGTGAGCTGGGCCGGCGGATTTGGCCCGCTTGTGGCGCCGGAGATCACGATCGTGCCGCCCGGCTTGAGGCACTTGACCGAGTGCTCCCACGTGGCTTCGCCAACGGTTTCCATCACTGCATCGACCCGATCCGGAAGGCGGGCACCGGATTCAAAAACGTCATGGGCGCCGAGCTCAAGTGCGCGAGCCCGCTTTTCTTCGTCGCGACTCGTTGCCCAAACACGGAATCCCATGGCAGCTCCGAGCGCGATGCACGCTGTCGCAACACCGCCACCGGCACCTTGCACGAGGACCGTGTTGCCGGGTCGTAGACCGGAACGGACCGCGAGCATTCGGTAAGCCGTGAGCCAGGCAGTTGGTAGGCAAGCCGCCTCTGCCCACGACCAATTGGTTGGTTTGGCGATCAGATTTCGAGCGGGAATGGAAAAGCGCTCGCTGAATGTCCCGGGGAACTTCTCGGACAATATGCTGCGGCTTTCGTCGATGGTTTCGTCCGTGCCGAAGGGAGCATCGGAGATAACCGTATAGACGACGACTTCATTGCCTTGTTCGTCGATTCCTGCGGCGTCACATCCGAGGGTCATCGGCAAGCGGTCAGCCGGTAGCCCGATGCCGCGAAGGCTCCAGAGGTCGTGATGGTTCAGGCTCGCGGCCTTCATGGTGACGGTGGTCCACCCCGCCGGAACCACCGGATCGGCCACTTCGCCAACAACAAGCCCGGCGAGTGGATTTCCAAAATCGATCGAGTTCGCATACGCAGCAAGCATCCTCAGACCTTATTCACTGTGCGTTTGGTGGACATGCCCGGCCCGCCGGGCGTGTCCACCAAACGGGTTAGCAGCTACCAGTTGCCAAGTTTCCGCTAGTCGTCGTCGGAGGAGTCGTCGCGGGCTAACCAAGTGGCGAACCGCTCGAGCGCGTCTTCGAACTCTGG
The DNA here is from genome assembly GCA_963169255.1 of Actinomycetota bacterium. Lineage (GTDB taxonomy): Bacteria > Actinomycetota > Actinomycetes > S36-B12 > UBA10799 > UBA10799. The sequence goes on from CAUJEJ010000005.1 coordinate 11,688, forward strand.
GTGAGTATCGACGAATACACGCATTCGGTCGGCAAGGTAAGTCGCGGCGAATTGTTCGTCCCCTCGGCGGGTTTCGAACTCCTCGATTCCCCGGTCAGTTGCGTACATGAGTGCCTCCGTTGCAGCTAGCGCGCGAAGGCGCTGTTGACGATCTCTGCTTGCTCGCGTTCGAAGACGCTATGCAGGCCGACCGCTGGTGAGGCCGATGGTGGTCGGCTGACGCAGTCAAGCACTCGGTCCAGGTGCCGCACGAGGTTGAGCAGCATGTACGGCCAGGCGCCTTGGTTCTCTGGCTCTTCTTGAACCCAGGTGAACGTTGCGTCATCGGGGAAGCGCGCTAACGTTTCGATGATCTCGTCAGCGGGCAGTGGATATAGCCGTTCCACTCGCACAATCGCAACGTCGTCGCGTTCGCGAGCGGCTCGCGCGGCCATAAGGTCCCAAGTGACCTTTCCGCTGCAAAGCAGCACGGACTTCACCTTGCTCGCGTCAACGGTGTGATCGTCGATTACTGGCTCGAGTTGGCGGTTCGTGAAGTCTTCCTTGCGTGACGCCGCGGCCTTGAGTCGGAGCATCGACTTGGGAGTGAAGACGACCATCGGCTTGTGGTGCGGCGCGAGCGCCTGCCAACGCAGGAAGTGGAAGTACGACGCAGGTGTCGACGGCATCGCGATGGTCATGTTCTCTTGGGCCGCCATCTGCAGGAACCGCTCGGGCCGTGCGGACGAGTGGTCGGGGCCTTGGCCCTCGTAGCCGTGGGGGAGTAGCAGTGTGACGCCACTGTGCTGGCCCCATTTCTGCTCACCGGAGGTTACAAACTCATCAATGATGGTCTGCGCCCCGTCAGCGAAGTCTCCGAACTGTGCTTCCCACAACACGAGCGCGTTCGGACTCGCAACGGAGTAGCCGTATTCGAAGCCCATCGCCGCAAACTCACTGAGCAACGAGTCCCACACGTAGAACTTTCCCTGATCGGGGGAGAGGTTCTTTAGCGGCGTGTACTCGGTGCCAGTTGCGCGATCGACGATGACGCTGTGGCGTTGGCCGAACGTTCCTCGCCGAGAGTCTTGACCGGAGAGTCGTACCGGCTGCCCGCCGAGCAGAATCGATCCAAACGCAAGCGTCTCGCCCATGCCCCAGTCGATCGTGCCGTCTTCGACCATCTGTGCGCGCCGTTGGAGTTGAGGCATGAGACGACTGTGGACGACCAAACCCTCCGGTAGATCCGTCTGGCTCGCGACGATGCGCTTGACAGTCTCGTCGCTGATGGCGGTGTCAATCTTTGCCGGGAACGCGACGCCTGCTTCGTGCTCGTGATGCTCGTTGGTGTCGGAGTCTTCCCGGGTCTCGGCAAAGACCCGTTCGAGTTGGCTCTGGTAGTCACGCAGCGCCTGTTCAGCTTCTTCGACAGTGATGTCCCCACGGCCGATCAGCGACTCGGTGTAGATCTTTCGGACGCTGCGCTTGGCGTCGATGATGTTGTACATCAGCGGCTGGGTGAGCGACGGGTCGTCGGCTTCGTTGTGACCGCGCTTGCGGTAGCAGACCATGTCGATGACGACGTCTTTATTGAACCTTTGGCGGAACTCAAATGCCAACGTCGCGACGCGAACACAGGCCTCCGGATCGTCACCGTTGACGTGGAAGATTGGCGCCTGCACCATGCGGGCTACGTCGGAGGCGTAGACCGTCGAGCGACTCGAATCAGGTGCAGTAGTAAATCCGACCTGGTTGTTCACGATGAGGTGGATGGTGCCGCCCGTGCGGTACCCGCGAAGCTGCGAGAGGTTGAGGGTCTCGGTGACAATTCCCTGGCCTGCAAACGCGGCATCGCCATGCATGAGGACCGGGAGGATCGGGAACTCGTAGCTCCGGTCGAGCAGGTCTTGTTTGGCCCGGGTAATTCCCTCAAGGACAGGGTTCACGGCTTCAAGGTGCGACGGGTTCGCTGCGAGGTACACCGCACACGACTTGCCTGATGGTGCAGTGAAGGTGCCCTCGCTTCCGAGGTGGTACTTCACATCTCCGGAGCCTTGGACGGAGTCGTCATCGACGGCACCTTCGAATTCGCGGAAGATCTGCGCGTACGACTTTCCGGCGATGTTCGCGAGCACATTCAGTCGACCACGGTGCGGCATGCCGACGCATACCTCCACGAGATCCGCATCAGCAGCGCACGTGAGGATTTCGTCAAGGATGGCGATTGCTGATTCGCCCCCTTCGAGGCTGAATCGCTTTTGACCGACGTATTTGGTCTGCAGGAAGCTCTCGAAGGCTTCAGCACCATTAAGTCGCCGCAACACCGCGAGTTGTTCGTCGCGGCTCATGGGAGTCCAGCGACGTTCGATGTGCTCCTGCATCCAACCGCGTTCGTCGGGATCTTGCATGTGCATGTACTCCACGCCGATCGTGCGGCAGTAGGAGTCGCGCAGGACGCCGAGGATGTCGCGCAGACGCATGAACGGCTGACCGCCGAACCCGCCTGTGGCGAACTCACGATCGAGATCCCACAACGTGAGTCCGTGCGAACCGATGTCGAGGTCTGGATGCGAACGCTGGTGGTACTCAAGCGGGTCGATGTCGGCCATGAGATGGCCACGAACGCGGTACGCGTGGATCAGTTGCTGAACACGCGCAGTCTTCGAAACCTGATCGTCGTGCGCATGTGCGATGTCGCGTGCCCAACGAATTGGCTCGTACGGAATGCGCAGCGAGCGGAAGATCTCGTCGTAGAAGTCGTCCTCGCCAAGCAGGAGTTCGTGAATGCGCTTGAGGAAATCGCCACTCTGCGCACCCTGGATGATCCGGTGGTCGTACGTTGACGTGAGGGTCAAAATCTTGCTGACCCCGTGCTTGGCAAGCGTCTCCGCCGCAGCGCCTTGCCATTCCGCCGGGTACTCCAGTGCACCTGCACCGACGATTGCGCCTTGACCGGGCATGAGTCGCGGCACTGAGTGCACAGTCCCGAGGGTTCCGGGGTTCGTCAGGCTGATGGACGTGTTTGCAAAGTCGTCCACGCCGAGGCGTGCCTGACGGGCCCGCCGAACAAGGTCGTCATATGCCGTCCAGAACTTCGAGAAGTCCATTCGCTGAGCATCTTTGATGTTCGGTACGAGAAGTTGGCGCGTGCCATCGGGCTTCGGAAGATCGATCGCCAAGCCAAAGTTGACTGCGTCGTGACGGACGATTGCCGGCTTTCCATCGACCTCGACGAACGCTGAGTTCATCTCCGGGTGAGTTGCGAGCGCCTTGACGATGGCGTAGCCAAGCAGGTGGGTGAAGCTGACCTTGCCGCCCCGGCGGCGGGCGAGGTGGTTGTTGATGACGATTCGGTTGTCGATCAAGAGCTTCGCTGGGATGGCCCTGACACTGGTCGCGGTCGGGATCTCCAAGCTCGCGTCCATGTTCGCGACGATCCGAGCGGCGGGACCGCGCAGGATCGAAGTTTCGTCAGCGTCACCGGATGCGGGCGATTTGGCAGCGGGCTTCGCAGGTGGTTTCGCAGCAGGTGTGGACGCTGTGGCGGCTGCCGTTGCTCCAGTCGCTGGGCTGGCCGCTACCGGCGGTCCTACTGGCGGGGGTGTCGCCGGCGTTGGCGTCGACGAATCCGGAGCGGGCATTCGTTCGCTGGGTTTGTAATCAGCGAAGAAATCCCACCACGCGGGGTCGACGGAGTTCCGGTCAGCCAAATACTGGTGGTAGATCTCGTCGACCATCCACTCATTTGGGCCGAAACCATCTGCAGGATTACCGTTTGGCGACTCGGCAGGGCTCACAAGGCCAGACTAGTCGCCCGCACTTCGGTTGCGTTGCTTGCGCCTACTTGAGCACGTCGCGGGATTGCCCCAGCGCTGCTTCACGCTCGGTAGTCATACGTCAAACATCTGCCCAAATCCACGGGTTTTGGCGTTTCTGCCTGTACAAACAACCTGACGGGCGAGGAACGTGATGTCTGTCAAGCCCCCAATCAAGGAGCACTGGAGCATGTCACTGCGTCGTTTCCCCCGACTCGCAGTCGCCACAGGATTAGCCGTGGCGGTCGCCGGTACAAGCCTGGTACAGGTTACTTTCGCCAACGCCTCTGGTGTTCCCGCCTCGGCACCTGCCGTTGCAGATGCCGTCGCGCACGGCCCCGATGACGGGCACGGGCACTTTGGAGCAGGCGGCAAATCGCTAGCCGGTGACTACTGGAACGCGAAGTCGAAGCCAGAGACTCGCGCATCAGTCGATGCCTGGCCCGCCGCTGCGACAGTTGTTGAGCGGCTGCGCGCGCACGGCATCGAGCCCATCTTGACCGAGGGCTACGACGACCCGAAGTACGAATACAACGCTCGCCTCGCCGGGAGCGGTACTACTCCGTTGGCGGTCATGATGCACGACACCGGAACGGGGGTTCCCGCGTCTCGCCTGCAGAACACCCATTCGCTCAACTGGATTCTCAAGGGCGTTAAGAACTCGGACGGCAAGGTCGTGCGCGCGTGCCACTTCTACGTTGCCCGCGATGGCAGCGTCTACTTCATTTACGCGCGGCGCACGTGGCATGCCGGTGCAGGCGATTCGATGTTCGGAATCCCTGCCAACAAAATGAATGGCTATTCCTACGGCATCGAAATCGAGTCGCAGGGTGCAAGTGTCCAAGACCTGACGCAGCCGCAAATAGATGCAGCTGCGAAGGTCGCGGCGGCGGCACTTGAGGCCAGCCAATTGCCGATTGAGCGCCAGATCGATCACAAGCTCTACGCAGGCCGCGTACAGGGCAAGGTCGACACCGCCTATGACCTCAACATGTGGCGGTCCCTGACCGCTCCTGCCATTGGAACCACGTACACCGCACCGTACGTCTCGCCGAACCCCAAACACATCAGCATGGCGAAGATGAAGTGGGCGGCATCGGGGACCTACGTGAAGCGCTACCAAGTCGCGCTTCGTAAGTACGCGAAGGCACGGGGCATCAACATCAAAAAATACAACCCTTCCGGTGCGACTGGCTTCTACGGCAGTGAAACCCGGCGACTGACCAAGGAGTTGCATGTGTTCTTGGGCAAGCGTGCCTGGCGCAACTACGTAGCTACGCGCAAGAGCACCAAACCAGGTCTGGGGTACCCGGCCAACAAGCTCATCAAGAAGATCGGCATGACCCCGATCGCATAGTCAGAACATACGAATGAAGGCCTGCTCCCAACTGGGAGCAGGCCTTCATTCGTATGTTCTGTGGTGAATCTAGCCTCGCGGCAAGGTGATTGCTGGGGCTGGCTCTTCGATAAGCGCTGCTTCAACCCGTCGGCACACCACGTCAACAGCGGCGTCAGTGGAGTGAAGGGTGCTGGTAACCGGAATCGCGCCAACTTCACGAGCTTCGCTCGCGATTCGGTGCGAGAGCACTCCTGGCGCGATGACGAATGGTGCGACGACGATGCGCTCCAAGTTGGATTCGCGAAGAGTCTTGACTGCATCGCCAACACGAGGCCCTGGGCCTGAAGCGAAGGCAACGGCTGAACCGCCCCACCCGTGCGAGCGCCACTCGAGCGCCAGCGCGGCATGACGGGCGCGAGCTGACTCGAATGCGGACCCAGCAGAGGCCAGCACCACGCCCGTGTCTGGGCTCGGACGGAATCCTGACGCCTTGAGAACAGCGTCAAGGCCCTTCAGCAGCGTTGCGTCAGCGCCCACGGGGCGAGCGACGCGCAACTTGATGCCGGGGTAACTGACCTTGACCGCTGTCGTCTGCTCGGGCACATCGGACGTCGCGTGGTACGCAACGTTAAGCAATAGCGGGACGACAACAACCTCGTGGATGTCTCGGCTCTGCAAGTGTGCGACGGCGCCGTCGAGGCGTGCTTTGTCGTGATCGAGCGAAGCCAACGAGACCGCGGCGTTGAGTCGATGACCGACGCGACGCGAGAGTAGATCATTGGCGAGGCGAGAACGCGGATCGGGACTGCCGTGGGACAGCAGCACTACTCCGTAGCTTGCGCGGGCGGTCGGTAGTACGACCAAGTCGTTCTTCCGGCTTCGTGCCACCGTGGCACCTCCTTATTGTCTGCGGGTAAGCGTACGTGCCAAGTCGGGAATTGTCGGGGTGATTCGTCGGAGTTGCTACGCGTGCCGTGCCTCGGGGGACGCGATTGCGAGGTCTCCAAGCTCGGCCCGGAGCCGAACGACCTCACCAATCACTACCACCGCAGGAGGTTTGACGCGCACGGTTCCCGCCTCGGCTTCACCCAATGAGGTGATTGTCGTGTGTTGATTGACAGTCAATCCGGACTCGATGATGGCCACTGGCGTTTCGGGGGAGCGTCCCGACGCGATGAGGGCCGCGGAGATGCTCGGCAGCTTGCCGGCGCCCATCAGCAGGATCAGCGTCGAGGTGTGCGGCGCATCGCTGACGGCGGCGAGGACACCCTCAGGACCCTCGTGTGCAGATGCCACGATAAACGTTGAGGTGACGCCTCGATGGGTGACCGGGATCCCCGCGGCGCCGGGCACAGCAATTGCGCTGGTGATCCCAGGGATCACCTCGACCGGCACACCCGCCTCGATGCACGCCTGCGCTTCCTCGCCGCCACGGCCGAGGACGAACGGGTCACCACCCTTGAGTCGGACCACGTGTTGGCCCTTGTTCGCTTCGGCAACCAAGATGTCGTTGATCTCGGTCTGTGACACCGCATGTTTGCCGGGTTGTTTACCGACGTCAATGGTCAACACGTCGGCAGGTGCGTGTTCCCACGACGCTGCCGGCGCAAGGCGGTCGACGACGAGAACATCGGCCATCGCCAGTGCTTGGGCGGCGCGGACGGTCAGCAAGGAAGGGTCGCCTGGTCCGGCACCGAGCAACGTGACTCGCCCGGAACTGCTCGTTGTGCGGGTTGCCCGGATTGGGAGGTCACCGACCTTGAGCGCAAGTTCGATCGCGTTGCGCAGTGCGATTGCGCGGCCAGGGTCGCCTCCGCCGTGCACCGCGATCTGCACGCCGTCAGGGCCTTCGATCGGCAACATCGGCGTGGCGGTCGACTGTGAGTGCAAGGCCGAGTTGATGCACCAAATCCGGTCACGCTCGGCAGATTCGGTCACCGCCTGGTCAACGTCGGATACGCCGGTCGCAGTGACTGCTAGCCATGCGCCAGCCACGTCGCCCTCGCGGTATGCACGTTCGTCCACCGTGATGACCCCGGCATCGGCCCATTTCGCGACGTCCGCAGAACAGTCCGGAGCGACCACGTGAACGGCCGCGTCGGCGTCGAGGAGTTGGCGAATCCTGCGCGTTCCAACTGCCCCGGCGCCGACGACGACGACACGCTTGCCTGCAAGCTCGATCATGAATGGGAGTTTTGACACCCCTACAGTTTGTCTCCCAGCAATCCGCGTTGACGCAGCACCCGCCGCTCAAGTGGAGCGAAGAAGCACAGTTCGACGAGGATCCCGACGAACAAGATCGAGATGATCGTCGCCATAACCCCAGCCATATCGCCGAGTGTCCGGTTCTGATCGAGGACCTGTCCGAGCCCCAGACCCAGGGCCGGCGAGAAGACGATAAGTTCAGCGGCCATCAGGGATCGCCAGGCAAATGCCCATCCCTGTCGCAGCCCAGCGAGGTACCCAGGAAGCGAGGCGGGCAGGATCACGAAGCGGATTTGGTTGAAACCGTGTGCGCCGAGCATCTTTCCGACTCGGGGGTAGAGCGTCGGAATCTGGTCGACACCGCTCTTGATTCCGTTCGCAATCGATGGGGTGGCGCCCATGATCACTACGAAGAGCATGGCTTCATTCGACAAGCCAAACCAGATGATTGCCGCTGGCACCCAAGCTACTGACGGCAAGATCTGCAAACCAGTAATGAGGGGACCAAAACCTCGGCGGAAGATGCTGGATTTAGCCAGGGCTAGGCCGATGACAGTGCCCAGCACAACGGAGATGAGGAATCCAACGAATGCACGCTGCAGACTGTTGAAGATGGCCTGCTGGGTTGTTCCTGATTCCAGTCCGGTGAGGAATGATTGCCACGCGGACGCAGGGCTCGGCAGTACGAACTCTGGCTTGAGCTTCAGCGCATACGCTGCCCACCAGAACAAGATTAGAACGATGATCGCCAAGATCGGCGGCCACACGCTACCGAGAATTCGCTTCGCGCCCGCGTGTTTGTCGGTTGGGCTTACGGGCGTCTCTAGCGCGTCTAGTCCGGCTTCAAGGCTGCCGACGTCGTCGCGTGCAGGTGGGGTACTAACGGCCATGGCGGCGGATCTCCCGTCGAAGGTCTTCAGTTATTTCGGCTGACAATGCGGATACCGCAGGGGACTCGATGCGACGTGGGCCTTCAATGTCGATCTGCCACTGGCGGACGAACATGCCCGGGCGTGACGACATGAGGAGTACACGTTGACCGAGGCGTACAGCTTCACGCACGTTGTGCGTCACGAAGATCACCGTCAGGTCAGCCTCACGCCAGATTCGATGCAACTCCTCGTGAAGCACGTCGCGAGTGATTGCGTCGAGCGCTGCGAAGGGCTCGTCCATGAGCAGGATGCGGGCGCGCTGCGCCAACGCGCGGGCCAGTGCCACGCGTTGACGCATCCCGCCGGAGAGTTCGTGAATCCGCTTGTTCTCTTGCCCACTCAAATGAACGAGGTCGAGAAGGCGCGCAATCTCGGCCTTCCATTCGGTCCGTGGCACTCCGCTTAGGCGCAGCGCCAGTTCTATGTTCTTCCCAGCCGTCAGCCATGGAAACAGCGCTGACTCCTGGAACATCAGAGCGGTCTTGCCACCGGGAACCTCGATCTGACCCGTTGTGGGCGAGTCGAGGCCCGCCACGAGGTTCAGCAGGGTCGACTTGCCGCAGCCGGAGGCTCCGAGCAAGCAAACAAACTCCCCGGCGCCAACGCGCAATGAGAGATCCTGAAGAACCGGTGGCACACCGGCAGCGTCGTTGAACACTTTGGTTACGCGTTCAAGTGTGACTGCCGCTGGCGTGGTGTCCGGTGGCAAGTCTGCGACGACATGCGGCGTCGCAGAGGTGACCGTCTGATTCGTCATGTTTGCTACTGCTTCCCTAATCCGCCTGCTGATACCGGGGCCTTCCCGGCACTGGTCAAAATGCTGTTGAGAATGGAGAGGTCGTAGATCCCGTTGAGATCTGCTGGCTTAGAGATCCCAACCTCAACGGCGTGATCTAGATCCGTTTTCAGTGAGGTTGCGATCGGGTCAACAGTGATCTTGAGGTTGTCCCAAGCGCGGGCGAGGACCACATCGTCAAGCGCCTTACCCGTCAGCGTTTTGAGTGCTGCGTTGACGTCCGTCTTTGCCTTGGCGGGATTCGCCTGGACGGTTGCCTCGGTGTTCACCACACCCTGGAGGAGGGCTTTGACCTGCTCGGGGTTCTTCTCCAAGAAGCTCTGGGAGACCACGAGGTGAGTAGTCACGAATTGTCCGCCTGGCCATAGGTCCTTTTCATTCACCAGGACCTTGCCGCCACCTTCTTGGACCAGCCGTGATGCCCATGGCTCCGGGAGCCAGCCTCCGTCGATTTGGCCCTGCTTGAACAGGTCCAGCGTTTGCGCGTTCTCCTGGGGTGCAACGTTGACGTCACCGCCGCCTTCCTTGGGTGCCGAGAGACCCTTCTGCTTCAGCCAGTAGCGCAGCGCAACGTCTTGCGTGTTGCCGAGCTGTGGTGTGGCAAACGTCTTGCCTTTGAGACTCTCGTTTGATGCGGTGATCTCGGGCTTGACGACAAACTCTGCACCTCCGCTGGTTGCTCCGGAGATGATTTTGATCGACGTGCCGTTGCTTTGCGTCCATGCGCTAATCGCCGGGTTTGGCCCGATGAAGGTTGCGTCGATCGCGCCGGAGTTGAGTGCTTCGATGGCCGCCGGACCCGCGTTGAAGGTTTGCGTCTCGAGCTTCGTGCTGCCGAGCGCCTGCTGAATCTGCCCGTTGGAAACTCCGAGTACCGGCAGGGCGTGGGTGAGGTTCGCGAAGTAGCCAAGACGCAGGGTCGGTTCGGAGCTTGCCGAACCGCTCGAGCTGCACGCGGTGAGCGCGGTCGCGCCCACAACCAGGGCAGCGGCCGCCAGCATCGCGCGCTTGATGGCGCCGTGACGTTGACGTTTGGTGGTTCGGTGATTATTCACTTCAGATACCTTTCACATTGTTTTGGTAGGAATTGCGGGTTTAGTAAACCACACGAGTGATGCCGACAGGCATCAACATCGCGTCATTCCACCTGCCAATGTGGATCCGTCGTGATCGTCGACCAAAATGAATGCGCTGGTCGTGCGCAAATCGTCGTAGTTATCGACGACAACATCGTCGGCAAGTCGCAGCACGAGCGTGCCGACGTCGTTCAATTCCAACGAGCCTGAATGTGACTCGTGCTCCAGGGAGTTCAGATCCAGGCGGTCCACGATGTCGGCCACGATCACCCTGACGGTCTTTGGCCCGAACCGTGCGAGCAGACGCTGGCCCTTTTCAATGGGGGAGTCGGCAAGCACGCAGACCGTCGCGGTCACTTCCCGAGTCGACAGCGGAGAGCCGACGGTAGAGGAGATGACGTCGCCGCGCACGATGTCGATTTCGTCAGAAAGGGATAACGTGATCGACTGCGGTGCGAACGCAACTTCTGCGGTCTTGCCCAGTACGTCGATACCGGTGACGGTGCTCTTGCGTCCCAGCGGATTGACGACAATTTCGTCGCCAACGCGGATAACTCCCGACGCGATTCGGCCCGAAAAGCCACGGTAGTCGGGGTGCTCGGCCGTGCGTGGACGGTTCACATACTGCACGGGCAAACGGAACGGTTGATCGCGCGGATCGAGCCCAATGGGCACAGTCTCGAGGTGTTCAAGCAAGGTCGGTCCGTCGTACCACGTCATGTTTGCCGACTGGTCAACAACGTTGTCGCCTACGAGGGCGGAGACCGGGATGACCACGATGTCGGAGATTCCCAGCGGCGCGGCCACGTCCAAGAAGCTTGCCTTCACCGCTTCGAACTCCGCTTCGGAGTAATCGACGAGATCCATCTTGTTGACGGCGACGGCAACATGTCGTACGCCGAGCAGGGCGGCAATCGCTGCGTGGCGCCGAGTTTGCTCGACCACGCCGTGACGCACATCAATGAGGATCAGTGCGAGTTCAGCCGTTGACGCGCCGGTGACCATGTTGCGCGTGTACTGCACGTGCCCGGGAGTGTCGGCCAGGATGAACGAACGGTTCGGAGTGGAGAAGTAGCGGTAGGCAACGTCGATCGTGATGCCTTGTTCGCGTTCGGCCCGCAGCCCGTCGGTCAGCAGAGCGAGGTCGGCAGACTCCATGCCGCGCTCTGCGCTCACGCGTTCGATGGCGGCGAGTTGGTCGGCCAGCACCGTTTTGGTGTCGTACATCAAGCGCCCGACGAGGGTCGACTTGCCATCGTCAACGCTGCCCGCAGTGGCGAACCGTAGGAGTTCGTGGGTCATTAGAAGTAGCCCTCTCGCTTGCGGTCTTCCATCGCGGCTTCGGACATTCGGTCGTCAGCACGCGTTGCGCCACGCTCGGTGAGACGGCTTCCGGCCACCTCGGTGATGACGTCGCCGACGGTGGTCGCAACCGACTCAACTGCACCGGTGCACGACATATCGCCAACCGTGCGGTAGCGAACC
>CAUJEJ010000006.1 GCA_963169255.1 Actinomycetota bacterium
AGGCTTGCGCGACGTAAGGCGTGAAGCGGGCACCGACCCTATTGGCCAGACCGGGCTTGGCATTCGCTTCATGAATGACGATGGGAACTCGTCCCCGCGCCGCCAGGTAGGCCGGCATCGCGACGTACCCACCAAAACCCACAACCACGTCGGTTCCTTGCTGCTCCATCACGTCGCGTACTGCCCGAACGGATGCGCGTAGCCTGCTCGGCAACGCGATGAGGTCTCTGTTCGGTCGTCTCGGCATAGGAACCGCCGGGATCAGATCAAGCGGGTACCCACGCGCAGGCACGAGGCGAACTTCAAGTCCGCGACTCGTACCCAGCGCACGGATGTCATGTGCTGGATTCCTGATGCGCAGTTCATCGGCAGTGTTCAGCGCTGGCTCGATATGGCCAGCTGTCCCCCCGCCCGCCAGCAAGACCCGCATTTAGGGTTCCTCAGTTGGGCGTCGTCGCGATCGTGTCGCACCCTTTGCCGCGGTGGTCCTGGAACTGCTCGCTGGGCGCCGGGGCTTTCGCACCCGACGCACTTTCCCTGGAGACTCCCCCGTGTCATCTTGAGAAAGGTCACGTGGTTGAGCATTCCTAGGAGCAGCACCGGCCGTCGAGCGTTGACGTTGCTCGCGTCGACGTTCCTGCTTCTTAAGTGCACGGCGACTGCCCGCCTTCCGCGCGACTTTCCGCGTAGCCAGGAAGGCTGCGGCCTCCGGCTGCGCTCGGGCAAAGGCAAGGATCATTCCGATCGCCATCAGAGTAAAGGTCAGGGATGATCCGCCATACGAAACGAGCGGCAAAGGCAACCCGGTGATCGGCAGCGCACCCACGACAGCACCAATGTTGATGATCGCTTGAGCGACAATCCAGATTCCGACGCCCGTCGTTGCCAATCTGACAAAGTCGTCTTGGGTTCGCATCGCAATCTGGGAAATCACGAGCGCCAGCACAACAAACAACCCGAGCACACTCAGGGTTCCGACCAGGCCTACTTCTTCTCCAATAACCGCAAGGATGAAGTCTGTCTGTGCCTCTGGGAGGAATCCCCACTTCTCCCGGCTGGCGCCGAGCCCCACACCCCACCAACCTCCGGTGGCAAGGGCGTATTGGCCGTGAAGCACCTGCCAGCCAGCACCGTCGGGGTCACTAGCCGGGTCCAGCCAGGAGGTGAAGCGTGCGAGCCGGTACGGAGTCGTGATCGACATCAACGCGATAACGGCAAGAACTCCCCCGCCCAACCATGCGAACAAGCGCATCGGTGCGCCAGCAACCAGCAGCATCGCTGCCACCATCGGCATCATCACCAACGTCGTCCCGAGGTCACCCTCCATCAGGATGAGGAAGATCAGCGCGCCCGCCACAGGGGCGAGCGGGATCATCAAGGTCTTCCACCCGGTGACCCGGTCTCGGCGGGTTGCCAACAAGTTCGCGACCCACATCGCCAATGCCAACTTGCCAAATTCGCTGGGTTGAAGTCGGAATGGCCCGCCCAACGAAATCCAGTTTCTTTGACCATTGACCTCGACTCCGATACCGGGGACGAGTACGAGAAGCAGCATCACAAAGGCCAGGATCATCGCCGGTAGCGCCATCCGGCGGAAGAACGCGACCGGCATTCGGGAGAGGAACAGCATGCCCGCGACACCTGCGGCGGCGAACATCGATTGGCGAAGGAAGAGCGTGTAACTCGACCCGGTCGACCGGTAAGAGAACACTGTCGACGCGGACATCACCATGATGAGGCCGACGATCAGCAACAACAAAGTTGCCCCGAGCAAGAAGCCGTAGTCGGCCAACGGGTGTTTGAGTGCGGTGCCAAGTGAGAACAGCTTCTTGCGTTCGTCCCCAGCCGCCGCCTCGTTGGCTGCGAGGCCCGAATCCGTTACGTCGACGGCTGGTGTGGAGGTGCGGGCGGTCCGTCGCGATCTTGGGCTACTGGTTCCAGGTGGCTGCGACGAACTGATGACACCCACCCCATCTCTAGCGGCGGGAATCCCCTCGATTCCCGCCTATTCCAGTGCCTTGACCGCCGAAGCAAACGCGTCGCCTCGTTGTGCGTAGTCGCGGTACATGTCCCACGACGCGCACCCCGGTGCGAGCAGCACGGTGTCGCCTGACTGTGCGGCCGCGGCCGCAAGCCGGACTACCTCGGCCATCGCACTAGTGTCCGTCGCACTGACCTCGTGGACCGGTACTTGCGGTGCGTGTCGCGCTAACGCTTCGGCAATTCGGCTTCGATCCTGCCCCAGTAGCACTGCCGCGCGCAGGCGCTTTGCCGAAGCAATGACCAAATCATCGAACTCTTGACCCTTGGCCAATCCCCCAGCGATCCAGACGACGTTGTCGTACGCCGCCAGACTCGTCGCAGCCGCATGTCCATTTGTCGCTTTGGAGTCGTCCACGTAGCGAACGCCACCAATGGTCGCGACGTCGGCGATCCGGTGGCCCGCTGGGGTGAACGTCCGCAATCCCTCGCGGATTGCACCAGGTGCAAGGCCGTACGCCCGCGCGAGCGCTGCGGCCGCCAACGCGTTTCCAATGTTGTGTGGTGCCGCAGGACGCACATCTGCCACGGTCGCGAGTTCTTGCGCGTGGGTGGATCTGTTTGGAATGAATGCTCGATCGACGAGGAACTCGTCCACCACTCCGAGCATCGACAAACGCGGTGCGCCCAGGGTGTAACCAATAGCTCGAGCACCTTCGATGACCTCGGCTTCGGCGACCATCTGCTCGGTCGCCGGATCTTCCACGTTGTAGATACACGCCTTCTGGGTCCGTTCAAACACCCTGGCCTTTGCGGCAACGTAGGCCTCGAACGATCCGAAATGATCCACGTGATCTTCAGCAACGTTGAGGCAAGCGGCCGCTAGCGGGCTGACCGTGTGCACAAACGGCAATTGCGGCGCGCCAACCTCGATCGCGAAGACGTCAAATGCCATTCCGGAGGTGACCGCTTCAACGAGGCTCACACCGATGTTGCCGACCGCCGCGGTCTTCTTTCCGCCAGCCTTCAACATCGACTCAAGCATCAGCGTCGTGGTGGTTTTCCCGTTTGTGCCCGTGACAAAGAGCCACCGTGCCGCATTCCCGCGACGCAGTCGCCAGGCCAGCTCCAGTTCTCCCCACACTGGAACGCCACGATCAAGTGCCTCAACAATCACGGACGCGTGTGGCGGGACGCCGGGACTAACAACCAGCAGCTGGCAGTCGGCGGGCAATTGCGGCTGCGAGCCGAGTTCGAGTCTTGCCCCGAGGATCTCCAGGATTGTTGCTCGTTCTGCTTGTTTGTCTCCGTCGGCGGCGTCGTGGATCGTGACGGCGGCGTCGCGTTGCAGAAGCGCGTCTGCACAGGCGAATCCAGCAACGCCGATTCCGACGACACTGACGCGAAACCCTGTCCAATCCGAATCCTGCGTACCAAATTCAGGCGCATGTGCGTTCATTAGCTCTGGACCCATTCGCCGTAGAAGAACGCGAGCCCGGCGCCGATGCAGAGGCCCTGGATGATCCAGAACCTCACCACAATCGTCACCTCACCCCATCCCTTCATCTCAAAGTGGTGGTGGAGCGGCGCCATGCGGAACATCCGTTTGCCGGTCAGCTTGTACGACCCAACCTGACCAATAACCGAGAGCGTGATCAATACGAACAGCCCACCCAGGAAGACCAGCAAGATCTCGGTCTGGCTCAGCACTGCAAGCGCAGCGATGACACCACCGATCGCAAGTGAGCCAGTGTCGCCCATGAAGATCTTCGCTGGCGACGTGTTCCACCAAAGGAATCCGACGCACGCGCCTGCAAGTGCTGCACTCAGTACCGCCAGGTCAAGGGGGTCCCGCACGTCGTAGCACCTCGTGAAGACGACGAGGCTGCAGTTTTGTCCGTACTGCCAGATCGAGATGATCGTGTACGCAACAAACGTCATCGCGGCTGCGCCAACGGCAAGGCCGTCAAGGCCGTCGGTCAAGTTCACGCCGTTCGTGGCGGCCGTCACGAGGAACCAGATCCATAGCAGGAACAACCCGGTCGGCAGCACGAGCGAGGTATCGCGGACGAATGACACTGCGGCCGACGCTGGGGTCACCCCGTCTGCGTCGGGAAACTGCGTCGAAAGCCAAGCGAAGATGATCGCAACCATTGCTTGACCGACAAGTTTGGTGCGCGCTCGCATCCCGGTGCTGCGACGGCGAAAAATCTTGAGGTAGTCGTCGATACAACCTACGAGACCGAGCCCAAGCATGAGGAAGAGCGCGAGCAAACCCGATGCGGATGGGGCTCGGCCGGAAACTATGTGCGATGCGCCGTACCCAAGCAGCACCGCCAAGATGATGGCGACGCCTCCCATCGAGGGTGTGCCGCGCTTTCCTTCGTGTTCCGGATACGGCTCGTCGGCGGTTGACACACGAATCGCTTGGGAATAGCCATGACGGAGAAGGAACTTGATGAGCAACGGTGTCCCAAGTAGTGCAACAACGAGGGAAACTGCACCTGCGACGAGAACAAAGATCACGTTGAGCCACCAGTGCTCTCGTCGAGCGGACCGCCATGACCTGCAATCACGTCAGCAGCTAACACCTCAAGGCCACCGGCGCGCGATGCCTTCACCAACACCACATCACCGGCCGAAACGTGCTTGGAAAGGTAGTCGCGCGCATCCGCGATGTCGGGAGAGAAATGGGCCTCACCGCCGTAGTATCCCTCGCTTGCCGCACCCAGAACCATCGGCCGGGTTGCCGCGCCGACACCGATCAAATGGTCGACACCGAGACGCACCGCTTGGCGGCCGATGTCGTCGTGAGCAAGGATCGAATCGTCCCCGAGTTCCCGCATCTCTCCGAGCACTGCCCACGTTGTCTTCTTACGGCCCATCGCAACGAGCGCACGCAGCGCAGCGGTCATCGACTCCGGATTCGCGTTGTAGGCGTCGTTGACCACAGTGGTCGAGTCTGCAGTCTCGGTCACTTCCATCCGCCAACGGCTTTGCGGATGGACATGGGCCAGCGCCTCGAATACCGCCGAGGTTGGCACCCCAGCGGCGGTCGCTGCTGCCGCCGCGGCCGCGGCATTGATCGCTTGGTGCTCGCCGTGAAGCAGCAACTTGATCGTCCGAACCTCGGAATCAATCCTCAGGGTGACTGTGGGCCGGGCGAGTTCATCAAGTAGAACGTCCATCACCTGGACTGCGGCGTCCGTTCCGCTACCGAACGTGCGGACGGGCGCGCGCGTGCGTGCGGCCATTGCAGCGACGTACTGATCATCGGAGTTGAGCACGGCAGTCCCATCGACAGACAGTGCCTCAATCAACTCGCCTTTAGCGATCGCGGTGCGCTCCTTCGTCCCGAACTCGCCGACATGCGCTGAACCCACGTTGAGAACCAACCCGATATCTGGTGGTGCAATGGTGCACAACGCGGCGATGTGGCCTTGGCCGCGCGCACCCATTTCGAGGACGAGATACCGCGTCTGAGCATCGATCCGGAGCACCGTGAGCGGCAGTCCGAGTTCATTGTTGAACGAGCCTTCCGGCCACACGGTCGAACCGGCGGACTCGAGAATCTGCCCGAGGATGTCCTTCGTGCTGGTCTTGCCGCTCGAGCCAGTCACCGCGAGCACGGTCACGTCGCCGTGGGTCGCAAGGACGTGCTGCGCCAAATCGCCAAGAGCTGCGACAGTATCCGTCACAACAATTCGGGCGCCTTCGCCGTCTACTTCCGAGATCGCTACGACCGCACCTGCGGCAAGAGCTGCCGCAATGTGGTCGTGGCCGTCGTGGTTCTCGCCGCGGATAGCGATGAAGAGGTCACCGGGGCGCACCTTGCGTGAATCGATCTGGCAGTCCCCCACAACGTGAGACTCGCCGCGCGAACCGGGCGTAATGGTTCCACGGACAGCATTGGCGACTTCATTTACCGAGAGTTCGATCATGTCGACTCGGCCAATACTCGTGCGAGCACTAAACGATCGTCAAGCGGGTGAAACTCGCCGTTGATTTCTTGGGTTGTCTCGTGGCCCTTCCCTAACGCAAGAATGACGTCGTCGCGACTAGCCATGCGAACAACTTCGCGCAACGCATCCTCCCGACCAGCGATCTCACGGACCTCTGCACGCAGTTCTGCCGGAACACGTGCCACGCCGGTCATCATCTCGCGACGAATCTGTGCGGGGTCCTCTGCCCGAGGATTGTCGTCGGTAATGACGACAACGTCTGCTAGGCGCGCTGCGACTTCGCCCATCAATGGGCGCTTACCTCGATCGCGGTTGCCACCGCAGCCCACCACGACCAGAAGTCGGCCGCCTCGGTGGCTTGCCAACTCTTGCCCAACCCCAAGTGCACGGGCAACTGCGTCCGGGGTGTGCGCGTAGTCAACGAGAACTGCAAGGCCGCTCGCGGCCTCGACCGGTTCCATCCGCCCGGGTACCGCCATGCACTCCGCGACGCCGCGGCTCGCCAATTGCAGGTCCGCTCCGATCGCGCTAGAAGCTGCCACCGCCGCGAGCGCATTGCGAACATTGAACAGGCCCGGAAGCCGACAACCGGCAACGCTCACGCCACGTGGCCCGCTGATCTGGAACTGCCAGCCGACGTCGACAATCGCGAGGTCTGCCACCACCCAGTCCGCTGATTTCCGGGGACTTCCTGCAGGTGCGACGGAATAGGACTCGACGGGAATCGCCACACTTTCTGCTAGCCGCTCGCCCCATTCATCATCTATACAGATGATCGCTCGATCAGTGAACTCATCCGAGAAGAGCCGCGCCTTTACCGCGAAGTACTCCTCTTGGTCGATGTGGAAGTCGAGGTGATCATGTCCGAGGTTGGTGAAAACGGCGACATCGAACCTCACGCCACTGACCCGGCCGAGCGCGATTGCGTGGCTCGACACCTCCATCGCGACCGCTTGCACACCTCGCTCCACCATTACGGCAAGCGTTGCATGCAGGTCGGGTGCCTCAGGTGTGGTCCGAACAGCCTTGAGGTGGTCATCGCCGATGCGGGTGGCGATCGTTCCGATCAGCCCGGTGGCAAAGCCGGCTTCGCGTAGGCCAGCCTCAGCCAGCATCGCGGTGGTGGTCTTCCCGTCCGTACCGGTGATTCCAATGATCCGCAACGACCGGGAGGGGTGTCCGTAAACAGCAGACGACACGTAGCCAAGCCTCGAACGCGGATCGTCACACACCAAGACCGGACACGTCGGGAACTCCGCCAGAATGAGATCTCTGCCGACGGGGTCGGTCAGAATCGCGACGCAGCCGCGCGAGACGGCTTCAGCAGCGAACCTGGCACCATGAGTATTCGCGCCAGGAAGGGCGCAGTAGAGATCGCCCGGCAAGACGCTTCTGGAATCCAACGTGATCCCGCAGACTGTGACGTCCGGAATCTCATCGAGCCAGTCATACCCTCCGGCAATCGCTGGCAAGGAACGGGACACGGGTATCGGCCGCAACGGTCGTTCACCGCCGTTAGAACTGCCTGGCATTTCTAGCGTCCGGACCAGTTCCAGGGGCCACCCTTCGTGGACCCCTTGACGTGCAGCTCCAACTCCGGCGACTTACTGCCCGACGGCGGGATCTGCATCATTTGCAATGCCGCGCTCATAACTGCCTTGAACACCGGGCCACCAGTTACACCGCCGAAGTACTCACGCTTCGGATCACGCGTGATCACCGCAACGACGAGACGTGGGTCGTCGGCAGGAGCGAGTCCGATGAACGATGCAACGTAGCCCTGGTAGCCACCCTTGCCCCCGTTCGCCTTGGGGTCGTACAACTGCGCAGTTCCGGTCTTACCAGCCACTCGGTAGCCGTCGATCGCCGCCACCGGAGCGGTACCTGCATCGGAAACAACCTGCTCCATCATCGGGATGAGCTTCTTGGTGGTCTCTTCGCTCACCACTCGGGTCGATTCCCCCTCAGGCATTCGTTCGACATTGCCATCCGGGTCGATCTTCGCATCAATAATCCGCGGCGTAACGCGCACGCCGCCATTGGCGATCGTGGCGAACGCGGAGGCCATCTGAATCGCATTGGCCGAGTAGCCCTGGCCATATGCCACGTTGGGGAACGTGAGGTCCCCCCACTTCTCCAACGGAGGCAGTTCGCCAGGGTTCTCCGTGGGCAGTCCGAGTCCGGTGAAGGAGCCAAATCCGAACTTCTTCAGGTACTCGTACTGCTTCTGCGCACCAATTAACTCAGCTGCTTGGATTGTTCCGATGTTGCTGGACTGCGCAAGCACCCCTGCGAGGCTCATTTTGTAGAACGGGTGGTCAACGTCATCACGGAAGAGGAACTTGCCGTCGCCGTTCTTTCGAGGTAGTCGGTTGGGAACATCAAAAACGGTGTCGGGTTCTGCCGCGCCTTCCTCAAGAACGGCCGCCATCGTCATCACCTTGCCGGTGGATCCCGGATCAAACGCCTGTTCCACCGAGTGGTTCTTCAGGCTTTCGACTTCGTCCTTCTTGAAACTGTTGGGATCAGCAGTGGGCGCCTGCGCAAGCGCCAAAATTCGTTGAGTCTTGGAATCCATCACGACCACGGTCGCGCTCTCAGCGGCGAACCGCTTCACGCTCGCGTTGATCTGTTGCTGCGCCACCCATTGGAGATCGCGGTTGATCGTCAGTTGGTAACTCGAACCCGGTTGTGGGTCGATCTCGTTGCCTGTTCCGGTGGGAATCTCGCCGCCAGTTGCTGACCGCTCGTACGTCTTTGACCCATCGACCCCAGCGAGTTCTTCGTTGAACTTGGCTTCGATCCCGGCCACCCCGTCGCCATTCGCGTTGGTGTAGCCGAGCACGTTTGCCGCCAACGAGCCAGACGGATAGACCCGAAGTGATGCCGGCTCGCTATAGAGACCGGGCAGCTTCAAACCCTTGATCGCGTCCCACTTCTCGAGCGTCACCTTACGCGCGAGATAGGCGAAGTGGACTTCTTTGCCCGCTTGGTTAACAGACCGCTGCATCGATTCCATCAACGTCGCCACCGGCACCCCCACGCTTGGTGAGAGCTTGGCCGCATATTCCGCCGGATCGTCGATCAAGTATGGGTCAGCGGTGATGTCTCGAGCGGGAACTGATTGCGCGAGCGCGATGCCTGTGGCGTCGTAGATCTTTCCACGTTCGGCAGGCTGAATGACCTTGACCATCCGCGAGTTCTGCGCGACTTGCGCCACCGCATCGCCGCGAACAACCTGCAGGTCAACGAGTCGCGCCGCGAACAGCGAGAAGACAAAGAGCGCACAGAGCAACAACGCTCGCAGCCGGTGGCTGCCGTCCCCGAGTCGGAACGGAGCGGACATTGAGCCATAAATCCGTGAGCCGGTTCGAGCCCAGTAGTTGTCGTCGTGCTCGTCCCGACCGTCGTGGTCGTCCCATTCGGGCTCACGGCGGTCGCGAGAGCGGCGCGGCGGTGAACTCAAACTCACTGGGTCGCACCCCGCGATACGCCAACCGGCGACTCCCCACCCACAGGTGGTGCAGGTGTGAATTCCTCACTTGACCCCAGCGATGGGGCCGAACCAAGCGCCAACTCTCCAGCACTTAGACCTGCTCCCGAACCTGCAGCAAGCTCACCGGCGAGCGTCGGATTCTGGCCAACCGGGAACTCGCCTGCGAATGGATCGGTCGCCTTGGGTGCCTTCGGCTTCTTCGGCTTTGCCGCGGGTGGAATTTGAGCTGGCGCTGATTCGCCGAGAATCTTTCCGTCTTCGAGTCGCAGGAAGACGGGACTGCTTGCCGCGACCATCCCCAGTTCCTTCGCCTTCGCCTCCAACCCGATCGGCGACTCGGCCGCCGCGAGTTGACTCGACAGCGTTTGTTCGCGCACCGTCAGGTCTCGTGCCGTCTGCCTAATGTCCTGCAATTGGAAGCTGTTCTCCGCCAGCGCAGTGTTCAGTAGAAGCAGGGACACCAGGATCGATGAAAGTAGGCCGAGGACCAAGAGAAGAAAGGCGCCACTGCCTAGGCGAACTCGACGCCCAGCGAGTACCAGTCGCAGGGAACCAACAGTTGTTCCCGGCGTGAGAGCACCAAGGTTGATTCCCAATGGGCTGCTCGCCGCCGTCGCAGCGCCGCCAGCAGCCACTGAGTGAGCCGTTCCCACGGGTTCGCTGGGACGCGGCGCACCACTGGACGTCGTGCGCGTTGAGGCACTGCCCGGGCGCACCAGGCGAGAGGAGCCGACGCGATTTCGAATCGAACCGGCTGAGGAGCGCAGGCGGTTCCCAGAAACGCCATCGTGAGATACCGCTGTCATGCCGCCACCCCCCTTACCCGTTCCGCCGCGCGCAGTTTGGCTGATGCCGCACGCGGATTTTCAGAAATCTCCAGGTCCGACGGTACCTCCGCACCCCTGGTAAGTAGGCGTAACGAAGGCCGCGCGTCGTCAGGAATAACGGGAAGCCGCACCGGACTCGATTCGGTCGCATCTTTGGCAAACCGCCGCTTGACTATCCGATCTTCAAGCGAGTGGTAGGAGATAACGGCAATCCGACCGCCAACGACGATGGCGCCCAAAGCAGCGTCAATTGCCGCAGGCAGGCCCTGAATCTCACGGTTGATCTCGATCCGAAGTGCCTGAAACGTTCGTTTGGCGGGGTTGCCGCCGGTTCGCTTCGCCGGGGCCGGGATCGCCTCACGAACCAGTTCGGCAAGCTCGGTCGTGGAGGTTATCGGCTTGATAGCACGTGCTGCCAAAATCGCGCGCGAGATCCGACGAGCACTCTTCTCCTCACCGAAATCTCGCAGTACACCTACCAACTGCTGCTCGGTATAGGTGTTCACAATGACCGCTGCGGTGAGCTCGTCCTGCGGATTCATCCGCATATCTAACGGAGCCTCCCGTGAATAGGAGAATCCTCGTTCTGGTTCGTCGAGCTGCATACTCGAAACCCCGAGGTCAAAAAGCACCGCGTGCACTTTTCCGCCGTTGACGGTCTCGAGGAGCGCCGCGAGGTGCTCATGCTCCCCGGCGAGTGGGACAAATCGTTCTCCGAATTGGGCCAGTCGATCTTGCGCTTTGGCAAGGGCCTGTGGATCGCGATCCACTCCGATGAGGGTGAGATCGGGGAAAGTTGCGAGGAACTTCTCGCTGTGACCACCGAGCCCAAGAGTCGCGTCCACCATGAATGCGTCCGGCCGATCAAGTGCTGGGGCAAGCAGTTCAACGCAACGATCAAGCAGGACGGGAACGTGCATGGGGCCCTCCGATCCTTGCTGATCTGCTGTGCGGGTGAATTCGTAGCTTCTCGGTGGTGGTGGGTGTACGAGTGTGAACTCAGGTCCCCGTCCGCGCCGCTTCCGGTGTTGGGGAAGAACACCGGAGTCGTTCGCTGTGCGTAGACCGGGGAAGGTGACTCGCTCAGCGTTGACGGTCGGCCAGGGGCCTGACTGCACACTCATGTAGTTGCGTCGATTGGCTACTAGAAGAGCCCAGGCACCACCTCTTCAGAGAGGTCGGCAAATGCGGGTTCTTGGGCGTTGAGGTACTCATCCCAGCTGGCTGGGTTCCAAATCTCGACGGTTCCGTGGTTCCCGACCACAACGCAATCGCGTTCAAGCCCGGCGTATTCACGCAACGCCTGCGGCACGCTGATCCGACCTTGTTTGTCAGGGGTTTCATCCGAGGCTGCCGAGAACAACACACGACTGTAAGCCCGTGCACGTGCATCGGAGCGTGAGGCCTCGCGCACTCTGCCTGCGTAGTCCGCGAATTCAGCGACGGGCCACACAACGACCGAACGATCCTGACCCTTGCTCAGGACCACACCCTCGGCGAGACCTTCGCGGAACTTGGCGGGGAGAACGAGCCGACCCTTGTCGTCGATTTTGGGGAAATGGGTACCGAGAAACACGTGCAACCCACCTCCCGACGGCAGTTCGATCAACCTCTTCTGCGCCACCTTACTCCATTTTGCTCCACTTTCAACCCAAACGAGCCCATCTGGCCCCTTCGGAACCGCCCTACACCAAAAAGCCGGAGATTTCACAGGGGCATGAAGTCGACCGGTCCACCTAGCTGAGAGGGCAATTTCGCTCTTCTAGTCGCGCGTCACGGACTGCTGCGTGGTTGACTCGACGGCATTGCTGTTTCATCCGCAGCACTGGCTTCAAGGAGACGAAAACTGTGAGCACGAGGCAACGACACCTACTTCGCAAAGCAACCGCAGTCTCGATCGCTGGAGCGATCGCTGTGTTTGGCATGGTTGCTTCCGCGACGCCGAGTGCTGCGCAAGAGCCCGACAGCACTATCACCGGTGTGACGTCACCACAAGGCCTCGCTGTCGATAGCAGCGGCGACTTGTACGTCGCCGGCAGTCGCGGCACCACCATCTCCGTCGTTGAAGCTGGGGACTCCACTCCGAACCCATCACTTGAAGTCACGGGACTCAGTCGACCCCGCGGAGTCGCGTTCGATTCAGCAGGACTTCTCTATGTCGCTAACACTGGCACCAGCAGTGTTCTTGTCTATGACGTGACCGCGAGCAGGTCCGTGCCAATCCGCACTCTGACCGGCGTTTCGACCCCATTTGGCGTCGCAGTTGACTCAGAAGGCACCGTCTTCGCGACGAGCGGGCTCGACACAACCGTGATGGTCTTCGACGCCGGAAGCACGACACCCAACCCCGCGAAGACCCTCACCGGCCTGACCAAGGCAAACGGAATCGCTGTCGACGCCAACGACAACGTGTACGTGTCCAACCAGAACGGCACGACGGTTCAAGTATTCGATCGTGGTGCCACAACCTCCGACGACTCCAAGACCCTCACCGGCCTCAATAACCCGCAAGGCATCGCCATCAGCCCCTCGGGCAAGATCTACGTGAGTAGCGGCTACGCCGAGAACGTTCTCGTTTACAACCCGGATCAGACAGTCGCCGACCCCGCGTTGACGCTTACCGGGTTCACAGCGCCGCTAGGTGTCGCGATCACGTCCTCAGCGACCATCTTCGTTGGAAACGCAGCAGTCACAGACAACATTCTGGTCTTCAATCCCGTCACGCCTCCCACACCAGGATTCGAATGCACCGAAGCACCACAGAGCTACGTGGTCCCAGATTGGGCAACACGGGTCAACGTTTCACTTTCGGGCGCCCAAGGTGGCGGGAGTGCCGGTGGCCAAGGCGGCAAGACAACCTCTCTGGTTTCAGTCACACCCGGCTCAACCATCCAAGTAAACGTCGGGTGCGAGCCCGCTAGCGGGACACCACAAACGGGCGGATTCAACGGCGGAGCAAATGCTGGTGCTGCCGGTGGCAGTTCGGGCACCCACCTCGGTGCGTACTTCGGCGGCGGCGGCGCGTCCGATATCCGGATTGGTGACTGTGCGGCCACGCTCTCCTGCACAGCCGCCGATCGGGTTGTTGTCGCTGGCGGTGGCGGCGGCGGCGAGCTTCGTGGCGGCAAGGCTCGCCGTGGCGGCGCTGGCGGCGGCCCAACCGCTGGAAACGGAACCAACGACGCGGGTGTCGGCGTTGGCGCACCCGGCAAGGGTGCCTCCAACACCGCGGGAGGAAGTGGTGGAAAGGCCGCGACCCTGAGCCAGGGGTCCAAAGGATCGACTGGAACGGTCGGCGCTGGTGGCAACGGCGGTGCATCGGCAGCCACATCAGCAAGCGGCCCCGGCGCCGGCGGAGGCGGAGGGCTCTATGGCGGCGGCGGCGGCGGTGCCGGCGATCACGTGACCGGTAGCGGAATCGGTGGCGCCGGCGGAGGCGGATCGAGCGGTGTCGGACCAGCTGGGACTGCGATCGCGGCCGCGACCACCTACAACAACGGCTCGGTCACCGGCGACGGATCTGTCTCGATCACACCCGTTCAGACACCGTTGATCGTCACGACCCAATCGCTTGCTGACGGCACTGAGACAGTTGGATACTCCCAGCAGCTCAAGGCCAGTGGCGGAGTTCCCGCGTACACCTGGGCGCTCGCAACTGGCTCATCACTGGCGGGCACCGGCCTGATTCTGTCCCCTGGCGGCGAACTCCAGGGCACTCCCCCTGCGTCGTCGAGCGGAACCTACACATTCACGGTGGAAGTCACCGATTCCGATTCCCACACCGCGACGAAGGAATTGACCCTCGTCATCGATACCGGGATCGCAGTCACGACATCATCGCTGGCCGACGGTTCGGAGTCTGCGGCGTATTCACAAACCCTGACCTCCAGCGGAGGTGGCGGCGCAACTGCTTGGGCCATCGACAGTGGAAGCCTGCCACCTGGCCTTTCTCTCGATGCCGCCACCGGCGAGATCTCGGGAACACCGACGGCGGCGGATACCTTCAACTTCGTCGTTGAGGTCACCGGCACGGACACATCGACTGCGCTCGCTCCGTTGTCCCTCACCATTACTGACGAGCTTGCAGTGTCGACGACGTCACCACTGCCACCCGGCGTGCTCGACTCGCCCTACGCATTGCAGCTCGCTGCGGTCGGAGGCATCGGACCGAACACGTGGGACAGCACCGGCACGTTGCCGACTGGACTTTCCATTAGCTCCACTGGTCTGCTTTCAGGGACGCCAACCTCGTCGGGAACATTCTCGTTCACCGCTGAGGTCACCGACTCCCTCACCACGACAGCATCTGCGCCCATGAACATCACGATCAATCCAGCACTAGAAATCACCACAACAACGTTGCCTCCAGGCAACGTGGACACTGCCTACGACCAGACGCTCAACGCCACCGGCGGGCTCGCTCCGGACTCATGGGGGCTTGCCTCCGGAGCGCTGCCAACGGGCCTGAGCATCGAACAGCACACAGGTGAAATCGTCGGCACGCCTGCGACTGTTGGCACGTTTGACTTCACAGTTGAAGCGACCGACTCCCTCGGCACAAGCGTCACGCAGGAGCTATCCATCGCGATTGGTGCTGCACCAACGCCGAGCAACCTCCCGCAGACTGCCGCGCAGGCATGCATCACCAAACCCACGAGTCTGCCGAAGCGAGGCCAACGCAAGCTCATGAAGCCTGGCTGCGTCACTAACGCGGGCCAACGCGTCGCGGTCACAGTGTCCGCGAAACGACGGGGCGACGTGCGCTACTTCACCCTGCGTTGTACATCAGGAAACAAGACGGCAAAGCCGAAGTCGACCGCAACCGGGTCGAAGTACTGCACCTCCGGCGCCCTGCGGATCCGAACCCACGGCAAGAAGCTGCGGATCTCGGTCGCCTGGTCCGCTCCGGCCACTACTGGGTATGACGCCCTAGCCCAGAGCAAGACCTACCGGACCTGAGTCAAGCGGGTGCGCCCGCTCTACTCCCCTGCTGGGAGTTCGAGCGGGCCTGCCTTGGCCTGCGGGAAGTAATCCTTGCCGATCCCCGAGTCTGCCTTCGGGACCATGACCGTCCGCTTCCACGAGACGATCTGATCACCGTTTTGGTTAAGGCCACGTGTGTTCATGGTGACGATTCCAGCAAACGGACGCTTTGCGGATTCCCGCTTGTCGATGCAGATGGATTCAGCGTAGATCGTGTCGCCGATGTAGACCGGGAATGTGAGCTTGATGTCAGTCCAACCAAGATTCGCGACCGCGTTCTGACTCATGTCGATGACTGAGAGCCCCAGCACGAGCGCAACGGTCAGTCCGCTATTGACGATGATCTTTCCGTCAGTGATCGGATTCGACGACGCGAGATGCGCGTTGAAGTGGTTCTGGTTGGTGTTGCAGGTGAGCAAGGTGAACCAGGTCGAGTCGGCCTCAGAGATCGTGCGACCAAAGGGGTGCTGGTAGACGTCTCCCACCTCGAAGTCTTCGAAGAAGCGGCCGAGTTGAGCTGGATGTACCGTCACGGATTCACCTTTCACGCAGGAATGTTCGACAGCGCAGGTGCCCCAACTGGGGTTGCGCAAGGCAAATCTTCGCCCACGCCAATCGTGCGCCACCTCACCGGGTACGCGTTGCCTTGTCTACGACTTGCGCACGAGGAAGTCAGACGGCGCTTTGCCGTAACGACCTGCTCCTTCGATGCGGAGCTTTGAAAGCCATTCCAACGATAGTTCGAATGCCGCATTCGCCAGTTCCTGGCTATCGCGGAAGTCGTCGGGACGCGTCCTAATCGGCCACGGTCCGGGCAGGTAGAGCACCGTTCGATCACGAACCTTTTCAAGATCTCGACGCACCTGCTGAGACGCCATGATCGCTGCCGTTCGCAGCAGAGTCGCTCGTAACGTCGTTTCTTGCGCAGGCGCGACCACCGTGAATCCACAGTCGAGCACCACTATGGTTTGCGCGCCTTGCGCGGCCGCGATGTTGATGGGCACATTCGCCACGACCCCGCCGTCCACCAAAGTCCGGCCGTCGCGCTCAATGGCGGGGAAGATTGCCGGAATGGCGGCACTCGCCATGACTGCAGACACGAGATCGCCATCGCGCAACGCAACGGCCTCACCAGTCTCAAAATCGGTGGCTACCGCAGTATGTGGCACCTTCAGGTCTGCGAACGACCGTGCCGAGGTTGCGCGTTCCAGGAACGACTGCAACGCGCGGCTATCGATTGCCGAACTCTGGCGCGACGCGAGCCGGTAGGCCGTCGGAAGCGTTTTACCGAAGATGTCCTCACGAGTCACTGTCGACCAGAGTGCTGCGAGCCGATCCGGCGCACTTCCTGGATCCTCGGCCACGATCGTGCCGTTGAGGGCTCCCACGGAGGTTCCGACAACCATGTCGGGAGCGATATCCGTCTTCGCGAGTGCGCGAAGTTGCCCAACTTGAACCGCTCCGTAAGAGGCTCCACCGGCAAGCACGAATGCGATCGGCCCGGGGAGTCTTGCCGCCAACTCAATCGATGGCAGGACTAAAACCCTTGACCTTCGCCGCGCTTGCGCCAGCGTTCTTCCATCTTTGACATGAAGCCACCGGAACTCTTCTGCGCCTTAGGCGCCTTCGCAGTCTTGCTGCGTTTGCCTGCGTCGTTGATGTTCGTCACGCCGGGGATGTCGGTGTTTTGCTTCGGGGCGCGGAAGGCAGACCCGATGAAGAGCACGCCGCCGAGCATGAGGAGGAAGCCCACAACGCCAATGACAACCATCGACATGATCACGCCGCCGAGTAATCCGCACAGCCCCAGCAGGAATCCAACGGCACCGAGGAACACCTGCCGCCCGTTCACCGTGTAGTTCGACCCGTGCCGCAACGTCGAGGCAAGCTTCGGATCTTCCTCGTGCAGCGCGCGTTCCATTTGTTCAAGCAGTCGCTGCTCGTGTTCGGATAACGGCACTCGGGCTCACCCCCTCGTTCGGCGCGGCGCGGCCACACCAGTCGGGTATTGCTGTCAGGACAATTAGTTGAACTGCGGTCAAACGGGTACTGCCATCAATCTGGTACTGCGGTCAAACGGGTACTGTTGTCAAACGTGGTCTGCACAGGGCGTACACACCGAGGTAACAATAGCGAGGTATGCCCAGCATAGGCACTCGGAGTCACTCTGGAAACCCTCCGGTAACTATGCGCTACGAATTTTCTTGATTTCCCTTGATCAAACTAGCTCGGCGGACTGCCTGCGGTCCGAATCGAGCGACAACTTCGTCCATGACAACTTCGGCGGTTGACTTTGCTTCAGCGGCATCGTCGAACGTCAGTTGATGGCCCGTTGAGTCCGCTGGAGCCAATCCGCTGCATCGAACGCCAACAAGGCGGACATGCTGACCTCGGGCGAGCGCTTGGGTCAACAAGGGCTTCGCGGCGGCAGCAACCAGATGCGAGGAGTCGACTGGTGCAGCGAGCGTGTGCGAGCGATCGAGTGTTCGAAAATCCTCAAACCGAACCTTCACCGTGACGGTTGATGCCGTCAAGTGGGCCTGGCGCAATCGTGCCGCGACCGTCTCGCACTCAGCGCGAACCGCGGTCTCGAGTTTCCCAGCGTCCACAGGGTCGTGTGGGTCGAGGTCCACGTCGAAGGTTCGTTCAGAGCTGATCGACTTCTCGGCTGTTGGCCCGGCGATCGGGCGTAACTCCTGACCAGCAGCCAACGCTTGCAGCCTCGCCGCAGCTGACTTGCCGATGGTGTGCGCCAGCCGCGCCTGCGGAATCGATGCGAGTTCGGCAACCGTCGTGACCCCAATTGAATCGAGCGCGCGGACGGACTTTTGGCCAACTCCCCATAGCCGCCCGACCGGCAGTGAATGGAGGAACGCGACCGTGTCTGCGACAGGGACGACCAGCATCCCATCAGGCTTCGCCAAGGTCGATGCGATTTTGGCAACCATCGTCACCGCCGCGACGCCAACTGAGCACGGCAACCGCAACTCTGCGGCCATTCGAGCACGGATATGTGCCGCGATGACCGCCGGAGAACCAAACGTTCGCAGCGCGCCGGAGACATCGAGGAAGGCCTCATCGATCGAGACCGCGTCCACTTTGGCGCTCACTTCATTCAGGATGGTCATGACCTGCGCGCTGGCTTCGGTGTATTTGCCCCTCGACGGTTCAATGATGACCGCGTTTGGGCATGACCGCATCGCACGTCCCATCGGCATCGCTGAATGGACGCCAGCGGCACGAGCTTCGTAGGTTGCCGAGACAACGACACCACGGCCATTCGAGCGACCGATAATCACCGGCCGACCAATCAGCTCCGGTCGATCGCGCAACTCAACTGCGGCAAAGAACGCGTCCATGTCTACGTGGAGAACCGCACACCCGGTGTCGTCACTGCCCAATTCAGGCAATGACGTGGCCCGGTCCAACTGTTCACGCGACATCGCCGCCACTCTCCCATGTCTGCCTGACAGTGATGCGGAACTGGTGTCGCGACTACCCCTTCGGCCGGGCATCCCCCGGTGGCAAACCAGCCGCGGGACTTGGCGGGCTGACTGTCGGGTGCAAATGCGCCATCACCTTGTTCGACTTCTCCAAGTAGACCTCGGGATGGTTGTCGGCGGCGAATATCTCGCGACCGCTGAGCACCGCGTTCACAGCAGCGCCCAACAACACAGTGAAACTCAGGACGTAGCCGTAGACCATGAGGGCAACTGGCGTTGCCAAGACTCCGTACACCGAGGCCTCATTGAACAGTCGACGCACGTAGAGAGTCACGACGAGTCCCGCACCAACACCGGTCACCAACGCCACTACGGCACCCGGCCAGGCCGACCAAATAGGCCCGCGCCTCACCGTCGAGAAATGCAACAGGACGAGCAGCACGCTCATCGCAACAAATAGGACCACAACGACGTACGCCGCGGTAACGCCCGTTTCGGATAGGTCAAGCCACGTTGCCATTCGCTGCGGACCCACCAGCAGCAGCGGCAGTAACGAGACCGACAGGACCGCGGTGACGGCGTACAGCAACAACGACAGCGCCCGACGGCGTAGGTAACTGCGCTCGACGTACTCACCGTTGATAATCATGATCGATTGGACATATGTCATCACGGCGCGTGAACCCGCCCACAACGCGATGACGAGACCGATCACACCCAGGTCCGGCCGCGTCTCATTGAACAGTTCGTGCAGTACCGGAACCGCGAACTGCGCTGCAGCCTCGGGCGTTAAGACACTGTTGATCGCGTTCTCGATTGAGTCCGTGACGGCTGCAACCGCATCTTCACCGAGATACTTGGCGCTCACACCGAGTCCGGTCACGAAGGCGAGAATCAACCACGGCAGCGAAAAGATCATCCAAAACGCGGCTTCGGAGGCCAACCCGGTGATGCGCCTGCCAACAAGAATCGCCCACACCTTGAGGGTGAAGTCAGTGACTTCATCAGGAATTTTGGCCAGCACGTGACCGACGAAGACCGTGCCGCGATCGATGGCTCGATCGAGCCAGCTGGCGGGTCCCTGCTGTTTCTCGGCCGACACCGGTCATACGGTAGTGCCATGTCGGCAGTTGAACGCAGTTCAGAGCTCACCAGTGACGTGCCCGCACACCGATCGGCACCCATTGACACGCACGCCGTCCTCAATCAGCCACCGCCGCTTATTGACTACGACGTGTTCACCACGGATACCGCTCTCGTGGAGGCATCGACTGCCTTCGGCACCGAATCAGCGAACCAGCAGCTGTCAAAGCTGGGGGAGCTTGCGGGCAGCTCACAGGTTGCGCAATGGGCCGTCGAGGCAGACACACATCACCCGCAACTGCGCAGCCACGACCGGTACGGGCACCGAGTTGACGAGGTTCAGTTCCACCCCGCCTGGCACGCGTTGATGAATGAAGCCGTCTCAGCGGGACTTCATGCTGCGCCGTGGGCCAGCGACGATCCGTTTGCTCATGCAACCCGGGCCGCTGGATTTCTCACTTGGTATCAAGGCGAAGCCGGCCACGGCTGCCCAATCTCCATGACATATGCGGCTGTCCCGGCTCTTAGCGTGGATCCCGTTGTCGCGGCGCAATGGGTGCCTGGTCTGACCTCGTCAACGTACGACTTCGGGTTGCGCGCACCCAGCACAAAAGCGGGCTTAATCGCTGGAATGTCGATGACGGAGAAGCAGGGTGGCTCCGACGTTCGCCTCAACACCACGACCGCGACCCCCATCCCGAGTGAGCCAGGGGTTTACACCCTCGATGGCCACAAGTGGTTCTGCTCTGCACCCATGAGCGACATCTTCTTGGTTCTCGCCCAGACTGAGGGTGGCCTCACGTGCTTCGTGGTGCCGCGGGTCTTGGCGGACGGAACACGAAACGTGTTCCGCATCCAGCGGCTAAAGGACAAGCTCGGCAATCGCTCGAATGCGTCTAGCGAGATCGAGTTCTCGAACACGTGGGCGCAGCGACTCGGCGAAGAAGGCCGCGGCGTCAAGACCATTGTTGAGATGGTCTCGTCAACCCGCCTCGATTGTGTGCTGGGTTCGACTGCGTTGATGCGCAAGGCATTGTCCGAGGCAATCTGGCACGCCGAGCACCGCTCCGCGTTTGGGAAGAACTTGATCGATCAGCCATTGATGCGCCAAGTCCTCGCCGACCTCGCGGTTGAGGTTGAGGCGGCGACGTGGCTGTCCATGCGGCTAGCCGCGGCGACCGATAGAGCAATCGGCGCGGCACCACGGGCAGACGCAGCCCACGAAGCGGCCTTGCGGCGCATCGCTTTGCCCATGAGTAAGTACTTCGTCTGCAAACGAACAGCATTCGCCGTGGCTGAGGCAATGGAGTGCCTCGGCGGGCCAGGCTACGTCGAGGAGTCGGGGATGCCACGGCTGTACCGCGAGGCTCCACTCAACTCGATCTGGGAAGGGTCGGGCAACGTCAACGCTCTCGATCTCTTGCGTGCTCTTGGACGTGAGCCCGAGAGCCTCAACGCCTGGCTAACTGAAGTGGGGGCCGTTCGCGGGAACGATGCGAATTTCGATCTCGCAGTCACGGATGTGCTGGACCGGCTCGCCGGAAACCCGGAGGAGCTTCAGGCCCAAGCGCGACGCCTCGCCGAACGCATGGCACTGCTCCTGCAGGGCTCGATTCTGATTCAGAACGCGCCGAATGCAGTTGCCGATGCATTCGTCACAACACGGCTTAGTCCCGCAGGCGCACCGCGTACCTTCGGCGCATTTGACGGCACGATAGACATCGACACCGTGATCGAACGAGCGGCACCTCATTAGTTCCGCACCCCGCTAAGCAGGCACCGCCATCGCTGCCAACCGCGAGATCGCCCGACGGTACTTCTTCCGGTATCCGCCCGCGAGCATCTCGGGACTAAAGAGTGAATCGACTGGTGCACCACTGGCAACCAGTGCAATGTCCCGGTCGTACATCCGGTCGACGAGGACAACGAGCCGTAGCGCTTGCGCTTGGTCAGCCAAGGCCGCGACATCGGTCAGACACACAGTCGAGACCCCGTCAAGCATCGCTCCATAGCGGGATGGGTGCACATTCACCAAGTGCGACAACAACTGGTTGTAGTCGTCAAGCGAAGCACCCATGGATTCACTGGCACGCGCGATCACTACCTCGCGCGGCAATGGCTCGGGCGCAGTCGGCAGGCCGCGATGCCGGTAGTCATCGCCATCAATGCGCACGACGTCGAACGATTGGGCGAGGCCCTGAATCTCACGCAAGAAGTCATCCGCCGCGAACCTGCCTTCGCCAAGCTTGTCGGGCAGAGTATTTGAGGTTGCAGCTACCCGAACCCCGGCGTCCGCAAGGCGGCCAAGGAGGGTTGAGACCAAGACTGTGTCGCCAGGGTCGTCCAACTCAAACTCATCGATGCAGACCAATGAGTACTCGCTGAGGCTGACGACTGTTTGCTCAAACCCGAGCGCGCCTACGAGGTTCGTGTACTCCACAAATGTGCCGAAGGCTCGTTTGCCAGCTGGCGCTGTAGCAAACCACAACGATGCGAGGAGGTGGGTCTTGCCAACGCCAAACCCTCCGTCGAGGTACACCCCGAGCTTGGCTGGTCCCCCACCACGAGATGTCTTGCGAAACCACGATCGTTTCCCGGTGTGCGCCTGGTTCAACGACTCGGCGAAACCCTCAAGCACACCCACCGCGGCGGCCTGACTCGGCGCAGCGGGGTCGGGCACGTAGGTCGAGAATCTCGCATCGACGAAGTGTGGCGGCGGCACAAATCCGGCGAGCAGCTGCGCGACCGGAACCTGCGGGAACCGCTCGCACAACGATGCGGGTGCGGCCACAGTCATCTCCGATCACACACGCTTAGCGCGACGTCTGGCGGTGGACGAGGTCAACGATCTTCGTCAACACATCGGGGTTGGTGTCCGGAGGCACACCATGGCCGAGGTTGAAGATGTGTCCGGGCAGGTCCTTGGCCTCATCGAGAATCCGCTCCACGTTGCTCTGCACAGCAGACCAATCAGCAAACAGCGTTGCCGGATCGAGATTTCCCTGCAGGGGCGATGGTTCAGTCAACCGGTCAATCGCAGTCGACAACGGCAGGCGGAAGTCCACGCCCATCACACTTGCTCCCGCACTTTGCATCAGCGCGAGAAGTTCCCCTGTTCCGACGCCGAAGTGGATCCGTGGTGTCTCGAACTGTTTGACGGCGTCAAAGACCTTCGTCGAATGCGGCAACACCGACCGCTCGTAGTCTCGGGCACTCAACGCACCCGCCCAAGAATCGAAAAGTTGGATCGCCGAAGCACCTGCGGTGATCTGCATTTTGAGGAAGTCGCCACAGATGGTTGCGATGCGGTCTAGCAGCGCGTTCCACGTCTGCGGATCGGACAGCATCAAGGCCTTTGTGTGGACGTGATCACGACTTGGCCGACCTTCGACGAGGTACGACGCAACGGTGAACGGTGCCCCCGCAAATCCGATGAGTGGAGTTGACCCGAGTTCGTCTGCGAGAGCAGCGACCGCCGCGATCACAGGCGCGACATCGTCGGGTTCCAGATCACGCAACCGATCCACGTCCGCCGCAGTTCTGAATGGCTCAGCAATCACCGGGCCAACGCCGGGCACGATCTCGACGTCAATGCCCACAGCCTTGATGGGGACCACAATGTCGGAGAAGAAGATTGCCGCATCAACTCCATGACGGCGGACTGGTTGCAGCGTGATCTCCACCGTCAAGTCCGTGTTGAAGCATGTGTCGAGCATCGTGTGCCCCTCACGCAGCGCACGATATTCCGGCAGCGACCTGCCCGCTTGACGCATGAACCACACGGGCGTGTGCGCCACCTCGCGGCCCTCCGCTGCGGCGATGAGTGCCGAATTCGACGTCCGCCCATCACGCAAGGGATGCGAGGCAGGCAGCGCCGAGCGGGTGGGCAATGTTCGGGTGTCGTGTTCTTTGTCGCTAGCCACGCAGCAGATCGTCGCAGACGAATTATCTGCAGTCGAACGCCACACCCGCCAAGACCTCGTTATGGGCGCTCAAGCGATCTAGGGTGTGACGGTGGCCTCTGCTGACTCACGACCTCCGTTGCCCCCGCCATTCGCGGGGAGCGTGGAGTCTTTGCGCCGCGTCGAGTACCGACCCGAATTCAGGGTTCGGGAGGCGCCCGCACCAGCACGCCTCGCACCCTTCGGTTACGCGCAGACTGTCGATGTCGAGCTCGGCGAGGACATCGTCGGGACTGGACGCCTTGTGATCTTGTATGACCCAGCCGGGCAGCCGACCTGGGAAGGCACCACCCGAGTTATCGCCTATATCGACGCAGACGTTGACATCGAAGTCGCTGCCGATCCCGTCTTACCTGAGGTCGGATGGTCGTGGCTCAACGAGGCACTCCATGACAGCAATGCGGATGCGGGCGCGCTAGGTGGAACCGTCACCCAGGTCTTTTCCCGATCCTTCGGCGTGATGGAGTCGCGCGAGCCCGAGGGTCGCCTTCAGGTCCGCGCCTCGTGGACGCCGACTGACCCTGGCACCTTAATCCCACATGCGCGAGCGTGGGCCTTGCTCACCGCGTCGGCCTGCGGCTTGCTGCCCGCTGGTGAAGGTGTCGCCAGCCTCACCCGGCATCGCTAGCTCGTCACTCATCAGCAGAACTCGCCGACCGGCGGTCAACGAGTTCCGCGGCCCTCATCACCCAGTCGAGTGAACAATCCGCGAAATGTCGCTTCGCAGGACCGTGTACCTGGCCGTTCGGCTGATGCCGAAAAGGCCACCCGGTCACCAGGTTTGACCCCACTTGGCCATCAAGGTCTTGGCAGCCCCGGCCGATAACTCCTTTCACACCGGCACCTGTCGGTGTGTCTGCGCCTGTGTCAGGTGCGGAGGAAGCCACGCCAGCGAGGCGTGCGATGCGAGGAGGCAGCCGTGGTGGCATTAGTTGACCGGACGAACGCAACAACTCCGATCGCCGCGGCACGGACCCGATTCAGCGCACTGATCGTCTCGTCGGACTCGGCCCGCCGTGGCGCTCTGGCCCATCGCCTACGCCAGTACGGCGCCCGCAGCGTGATCGAGGCGGATGGCCACGCTGACGCGGTGAACAAGGCAAGCGTCGATGGCCCACACGATTTGCTCATCGTTGACGGTACGACCGGCGAGGGCCCGATCCTGCCGATGATCGGCGAACTTCGCGCGATGCATTGGCGTCGAGTTGTGATCCTTACCGGCCGCGACGACGCTTTCGCGGTGAAGGCGGCGCTCAACGCTGGTGTCCGTGGCTACGTAGTGTCGCCCCGACTCGGCTCGCATTCCGCTCCCCGCAACGTCATTCCGCTCCAACGGGGCCGTGGACGAACCACTCCTGACGAGCTCTCCACGCGCGAGATCGAGGTTCTGCAAGCAGTTGCTGAAGGCCGCTCCAACAAGGGCATCGGCGATGAACTTGGCCTATCTGCGCTGACCGTAAAGAGTCACCTGGCCCGCATTGCCCGCAAACTGGGTACTGGCGATCGTGCAGAGATGGTTGCTCTAGCGATGCGTTCTGGCCTCGTTCGCTAGTTCACTCCCCTTGCCGCGGGAAACTGCGCTTCACCCCTGTATTACAGCGCCTTCCCACGCGCCCACGTTCAGCCTGAGCCGAACTTGTGGATACCGTTAGCAACGTGACCGATGTCGAGGATCCAGTGGCGGACGGCCTCACCCCGCTGACTCATCCTGCAGAAGGCACACCCGAGGTAGTTACTGATGCAGCCGGTCTCGGATCCCTCATCGAGGCGATTTCGGCCGGCACCGGCCCCATCGCTCTCGACGCCGAGCGCGCGGGCGGATACCGGTACAGCCACAGTGCGTACCTCATTCAGCTGCGCCGGACGGGCAGCGGATCACACCTGATCGACCCCACCAGCTTCAACGACCTCGCAGCGCTTGGTGACGCGATTGGCGATGAAGAGTGGATTCTGCACGCGGCATCGCAAGATCTGCCGTGCCTTGCGGAACTGAAGATGACTCCTGCTCACCTCTTCGATACGGAGATGGCAGCACGGATCCTCGGTCGGCCAAAGGTGGGCTTAGCTGCGCTGGCAGAAAGTGAACTCGGACTTTCCCTCGCAAAGGAGCACTCTGCTGCGGACTGGTCGACAAGGCCGCTACCCGAGGCGTGGCTGCGATACGCCACTCTCGATGTCGAACTCCTCATCGAGTTGCGCTCTATCCTCGCCAACGACCTGGAAGCATCCGGGCGGATGGAGTGGGCCAGAGAAGAGTTCGAGTATCTGCGCACCGCACCTGCTCGAGCCCCCAGAACCGACCCGTGGCGACGCACCTCTGGAATCCATAAGGTCCGCTCCGCCCGCGGCCTAGAGATCGCCCGCCGGATGTGGGTCGCGCGTGACGAGATGGCCCAACAGCGCGACATCGCGCCTGGGCGGGTGCTCCCCGACGCCGCGATCAGTGCCGCCGCAATCGCTCGGCCGACGTCGCGCAAGCAACTGGGCGAACTGTCCGCGTTCACAGGCCGCGGCACCAAGCGCCGGATCGACTATTGGTGGCAAGCGGTCGCAGATGCAAATGCGACCCCAGACTCCGATTTACCACCCGCGAATGCTGCGAGCACCGGTCCTCCTCCCCCGCGTTCGTGGCCAGACCGAGCCCCGGAGGCTGCTGCACGCTTGGCGCAAGCACGCGGCTTCTTGAACGAGACCGCCGCGCAACTTGGCATCCCAACCGAGAACATCCTCACCCCGGACGTCGCCCGGCGCCTGTGTTGGGAGCCCCCGGATGCCTATGACGAAGCTGTCGTCGCGGAGTACCTCGCGCAGGCTGGAGCCCGGCAGTGGCAAATTGGCCTCACCTGC
>CAUJEJ010000007.1 GCA_963169255.1 Actinomycetota bacterium
TTCTGCCTAACCGCTCACTTAGCTTTACATCTCGTTGCACAATCAGGGGGTGAGTTGGCGGATCGCGGTCTATGGCGCAGTGGGTGCTGCCTTGGCCGTGCTGTCGCTGGGGACCGTGGGCTGGGCAATGTCGGTCGCGGAACCCGTTCCGAATCAGGCCGTCGCCGTCGAGGAACCCGAGGCCGCGCCCCTTCCCGTCGCCCCCGTGATTCCCGCCGATGCCGTAGTCAAGGGCAGCGCACCCGCCATCGCCGCGAAGCTCGATCTCGCCTCGGATGCGTCTTTGCCACAGGGCAACCAGATCAAGATTTGCGACGTTGAAGTCAACGGCTGGGTGCGGAGTGAATCGATTCGGCTCAGCGACGCCGGTGTAGGGCTTTCGATCCAGGTTGCCGCATGGCGCGCTGGCGCCGCAGCGAGCGCCTTCGACCAACTCGAAAAGGGTGCGCAAGGGTGCGCAGAAGTCTCCACAAGCGAAGCCGCAGACGAGTTCCGTGCACGGGTATCAAGCGCGGACGGCACATGGGCCAGCGGAGTTCGACGCGTTGGGGATCTGCTGATCGCCACGTCCGCGAGTAGCGGCAGCACAGACCCAGCGCAATGGGTCGATCGCGTTTTGGCTGCCGGTCAAGAGGTGCTCAAGCCCAGACTCGCGACCACGTGTGTGGATCCGACGTCGGCTCGCAGCAACGACCACGTCGCTCGCGATCCTTACTCCGGGCAGTACACGGGGTTCCGGGTTGCAAGCCCGCGCAAGCTCGAAGACTCCTCGGTGCTGACCAAGGCGCAGATCGCGACGATCAAAGAGAAGCAACCGGAGTCGAACTGGCGGGCGCCCAACGCGGTGGCTGACCCAGCTTTGGCCCCGATCATCGTCGCGCCACAATCGCCGCCGGCACCCATCGGTGCTGACCCCGCGACCGCTACCCGTGGGCCTGCACCACAGCTGATCCCGATCGACAAGTTCGTCCCACCCAACACTGCGGAGCCGTCGAGCGACGAACTCAAGGAACCGGTCGTGCCGGCCGTGGGCGATGGCGTCATGGTTGCGATGGTTCCGGCAGTCGACAACTCCGGCCCCGGGTGCGGTTGGGACTTCGTTGGGACCGTGAATCCGGAGACGACCGAGGCCGAGATGGCCGAGGGTGCGCGCAAAGCTGTGATCGATGCGCTCCTCAAGGACACCGCACTACAGAGCCAACGCATGCTGGACACCTTGAGTTGGCCAACTGCCTACAACACGTGGGTGACGAAGGCGAGCATTGCGAAGTCGTGGGATTCCTACCGCTATGAACTCGACGCGGCGAAGACCAAGCTCGCAACAGCAAAGCGTAAGTACGACGATTCGCTGTTGCAGTGGCGTGAAGGAACCTTGACACCAGTTGTCCCGGTTCCAGACCCGGCCGCATCGGGGGCCGTTCCGCCGAGCTCGGGAGTTCCTGGCACAGACTCGGGGGTGACTCCGTGATCGGTCCTCGGAAACACCACCAGGTAGTGCTGACGACGGGCCTTGCACTCGTGCTATTCGTGCCGCTATCGGCATGCGCGACTCAGGGCTCGACTTCCGGCGACGACGCATCAGCGAGCGCAGCGACGAGCGCCGCGGCGGCACCCGTGACGAAGACGCTGCCCGATGGTGTCCCACTTGCGGCCGGCGCCGAGCTTGTCGAAGCTGCGAAACCCGTTTCAAATGATCGGGCGAGCGGATGGTCGGCCGTGTCGCTTGCGCCCGCGACTGCAACGTTGACAGCGATCGTCACCGAATTGGACACGTCACTCACTCAGGCAGGCTGGGTCAACAAGGCCACGGGTACCGAGGGCGAAGGGTTTGCGATCTCCGCGACGAAGACGGTTGGGGCAAAGCAGCAGTGGCTCAACATCAACGTCACGACGGTAGTGCCGGGTTCGGGGCCAGCAGTCACCTATCGGTTTGCCACCGCGCAGGCCCCCACACGTAGCTCGTCACCTGGGGTGACCCCATGAGCAAGAACGATCAGGACAAGTCACGCGTGGAGTTCGACGAACTGTTCGAGGCGAGCGCTCGTCAGACACCGCCACGACGCAAGGGTCACTTTGCACCTCGGACCCTTGGTTTTGCCGTGCTGGCAATCATGGCTGGCCTCGTGGTCACGGCTGGTTTGCTGCCCGCTGCCGCCGTCGGGATTGCTGCGACGGCCGTCGTCGTAAACGAATGGCAGGCGCAGCCAGACAACGTCCCAACACCGCCCCTGCCAGGGCGGACGAAGCTGTTCAGTTCTGACGGCAAGAAGGTGGCGGAGGTCTTCTCCACGAACCGACTGCCCGTCAGCGCTGAGAAGCAGGGAACGCTCATTCGTCAGGCCGTCGTCGCGATTGAGGATGCCCGCTTCTACACCCACACGGGCGTCGATCCGATCGGCACGGTTCGTGCACTGGTTGCCACCGGCGGCGGCGACTCCGTTCAGGGTGGATCAACCATCACCCAGCAGTACGCCAAGAACCTGCGCCTGACACAGGCCGCGATTGAGGCCGGCGGTGAGGCGAGCGAAGAAGCACGTGCAGCCCTGACTGCTCGGAGTTGGAAACGCAAGATCGCTGAGGCCCACCTCGCCGCCGAGCTTGAGAAGCAAATGTCGAAGGACGACATCCTGACCGGCTACTTGAACGTGGGGTACTTCGGCTCGGGGGCATACGGGATTCAAGCCGCGGCCCGCAGGTACTACTCGGTTGATGCAGACAAGCTCAACCTGACGCAGGCAGCCACGCTCGCGGGAGTGCTGCAGTCACCGGTCAGCCTTGATCCGCGGCTGAACCCTGAGCGGTCTGCCGGACGTCGCGACCAAGTCCTTAACGCGATGGCCAACCAAGGCATGATCACGTCCGCTCAAGCGCAAGCGGCGCGTGCCGAACCGATTGCGCTGACACCATCTCTGCCGGAGCAGGGGTGTCAGATTGCTGGGCGTGAGTGGGGAATGGTGTGCGACAGCGCACTCAGTGAACTTAAGAACGCCGACTGGCTCGGCGCCGAGGGTGCGAGCCTGCTGCGGGCGGGTGGGCTCACGGTTGAGTTGTCTGTTGATCCGACCGCGCAACGGGCGGTCACCGATGCGGCTCGGCAGGTTATTCCGTCAACGCACCGCGCAGCTAACGCGATCACGATGGTCGAACCTGGAACCGGCTACATCAAGGGGATGGCGAGCAACCGTGCCTTCGGTGATGGCAAGGGGGAGACCGAGATTCCGCTCGCCACAATCAAGAAGTTCTCACCCGCCTCGACGTTCAAGCTGTTCACCCTGGTTGCCGCACTTGAAGACGGCATTCCGCTGAGCACCACACTGCCCGGTGGAACGTCTT
This sequence comes from Actinomycetota bacterium, assembly GCA_963169255.1. Taxonomy (GTDB): domain Bacteria; phylum Actinomycetota; class Actinomycetes; order S36-B12; family UBA10799; genus UBA10799. The sequence goes on from CAUJEJ010000007.1 coordinate 3,334, forward strand.
ACACGAGCCAGAAGTACGACAATCCGCCTGGCGGGTACCACAACGCAGAAGGGCTGTCGGCGAGCAATATCTCGATCGCGAAGGCGACGGAGATGTCGATCAACACCGCGTACGTGCAGCTTGAGGAGCGAGTAGGTATTCCGGCTGTTGCAGATGCGGCAAAGCGGCTCGGAATCACGAGTATTGGCGAGCCCGGTACGAGCGCGTACCCCGGTAAGAAGGAAGGCACGTTCACTCTTGGCGTGCGCGACGTGTCCGTCACCGACATGGCTGGCGCATACGCAGCAGTCGCTGCGCATGGTCGTTGGTGCCCACCCACGTTGGTCAAGTCGGTGCGCCTGCCGAGCGGGGTTGTCATCAACAACCCCGTCGAGCAGCGGTGCCGGCAAGCAATCGACCCCGCTGTTGCTGACACCGCGGCGAGTGTTCTCAAGGGTGTCGTCGACACCGGTACCGGACGGCCTGCCGCACTTCCGGGGCGGCCGTCAGCTGGCAAGACCGGAACGGGTGAAGACAACGGTTCGGCATGGTTCGCAGGCTTCACTCCACAACTCGCAGCCGCGGTCTGGACCGGAGATCCGCGCTCGCCCAAGTACACACTGCACGGGGTCATGGGCTACGAGACGGTCTACGGCAGCACACTTCCGGCGAACCTTTGGCGCGCGGGAATGACGAGTTACCTCGCGGATAAACCGGTACGGCAAATCGCTTCAGCAGACCCCGCGTACTTGCTGGCGCCGGGACGCCCGGTGGATGACCAGATCATCATGATCGACGTGGTTGGTCAGTCGATCGACGATGCACGACCAACGCTTGAAGCGCGCGGCCTCATCGTTGAGGTTGTCGAAGAACCGCGCGCAAAAACCGCTTGGATTCGTCCTGGGGCAGTGGTCGCTCAGGCGCCCGCGCCTGGTTCACGTGTCGCTCCAGGATCAACGGTCAAGCTAACGATCCGGGCTACTTCATAATTGAGTTGATCAATTTGTGGCCGTAGCGGGCATCGAGGCCGTCGCGGTCTTTGTTCTTGAGTCCCGCAAGGCGGTACCACTTCGCGGGGGCCTCTGGATGTGGCCCGATGACACCGATTCGACCGGCACCGTAAGGCTTTGTTAGTGCCGCAACTTTGCCGTTGGTGTACCGGGCGAGGATCTTCTCGCCGCGCACCTTGCTCGGGATGATGTACGCGCCATCTTGGAAGTACATCGAGATCGTGCGCTTGCCCCACTTGATCGGAATCACGGTGTCGGCGACCGACTTGGTGGACGCGCCCTTCGTAGCGATGTACTGGCCGGTGTTGCCGGGGGAGAGCATGCCCATTCCGGGGTCGGTTCCGGCGAGGTACGCGCCCTGACAAATGCCGAGGTAGTGGCCGCCGGATGCGACGTAGTCCTTGATGACACGTTGGGCATCGGCGCCAAGGAGTCGGTCGGCCTTGGCCACGCTGGTGTCTCCGCCTGGCTGGACATACAGCGATGCACCGGCGAATGAACTTGGCGTCAACTTGAGCGACTCATTGGGTCCGATGTAGCGAATCTGGAACTTGTATCGGGACGTCTTTAGCATCTTCGCCGCGGCCTCGGAGCAACCCTTACAGCCTGCCGGTCCCCGGTACACCAGCGCGAGGGGGCGACCAGCATCGCCGCGAGCCACTGTTGCTGCTGATGTGGGGCTTGTTCCCGCAATGGGTGTGGCAATCAGAAGGGCCGGGAAGGCGAACACCGTAGTGGCGGACAGGGCGGCGATAGCAGCGCGCATACAGGCCTCAGATTCACCGCGAGTTGTGCTCGCAAGTTGGCGACGGACTTCCAGGATAGGCCCGCTTGGACGACTTGGCGACCACCCGAAAGAGTTGAACTGGCGCTCGGGTCCGCGTGGGTCTGCCGCGAGTCTGTGTGCAGGATTCTCGCGGTTCGCATCGCGTGCGTGGACAGCAAGGTACCCTCAATGGGTTCACTACTTGGGGGAGTACATGAAGGCTTTGGTCGCGACTGTCGTCGCTGCACTTGTAACCGTGGCACTGGTGGTCGGCGGATTTCCGTCTGCGACGGCCACCCCAGTTGGAGCAGGTGTCGCTCAGCCCACACCGCAAGCGGCGTCCGCCGAACTGACGAAACGTTCGCCATCACCGCGTTCTTCAACCGGCAAGTGGTCGAAGCGGATCACCTACCGCGACTACACCGCACGTCCGAACATGGTGAGGGCTGCGTTCAAGGCGTGGGGTGGTTCGGTTAAGGGCCTCAAGTTCGTGCGCAAGACCAGCGGCAAGGCAAACATCAATATTCGCGCTAAGAACTGCCCGGCGAACACGACGCCGTGCGCGTACTACCCGAAGGACGGCGGCACCGTTTACATGGGCACTTGGTGGCGCCAAGGTGGGGCCGAAGACGACCCATACGACGACCTCGGCCAGCCTTTGTTGATTCACGAAATCGGTCACGCGCTTGGACTCACCCACGTCTCCAAAGGGTGTTCGATCATGTACCACAGCATGAATGACTGGCGCCGGGCATGCGGCCAGCAGCAGTGGGCTGAGGGCACGTGGTACTGCGCGCCACAGCTTGCAGATGCAAAGCGAATCGCAAAGAAGTACCGGGTGAAGGTGCGCGCGGGCGTCGGCACGTGTTCACTGGCGCAGCTCTACCCCTACTAGGGCGGGCTGGTGCGCTCGAACCTCAGCGTGGTTAGTTCCCCTTCTGAGTCGCGATCTGCACCTCGGCGGTTCGGCCCTTCATCAAGGGCCACAGCGCCAACGTGAACAAGACAGACGCGGCGATGAGCGGCGCTGCTGCCCCGTAGCGAAGAAGCCATGCGCCAATTGCCGCGCCGAAGATGAAGATCAGGATCGATGCGAGTCGGCGCTGCCAATGGGTTGATGGACCGCCTGCCACACGGGACTCCGAGACGAGTCCTGTGAGTGTGAGGGTCATGACGTTGGTGGCGATATCGGGCACGCCATGTTTGCGCATGATCGCGTTGTGGATGCCCATGCCGAACGCCAGTGCCGCGATGATCACCATTCGTTGCCATAGATAGCCGTCGCTCGCAGTGAACTGGCCCATGTTCTCCAACTGAGGAGGATTGATCACGGCAGTGAAGATCGCAGCTAGGACGACGCAGGCGTACTCGACGGGGTAGCCAATGATGCGGACTCCCAACGGGAACCGACCACTCGTCATGAGGCCAGCAATGAACGCACCCAGAAGGAACGGAATGATCGCAGCGCTATACATCGCTGCCTGATTCCATTCAAAGGAGTTGGTCCCGACGTTGATCCCCATGAGCAAAAGGTTCCCGGTCATGAGTTCGGCGAACACTCCGCCGATCGCAACGAAGCACGCGACATCGACGAGTCCGCAGATCCCAGTGAGTGCGAAGATGCCTGCGCGGTATTCGTTGACTATCTTCATGCGATTCCTTCGCCTTCGGACCAATTCGTCGGTATAACTTTTCGGTCTTCTAGATCGAATCGTCTGATGATCCGAACGCGCAGGATTGTTCCACGATCACCTGCGACGATGGGCGGTATCTGCGAGCGCGACTCCATGGGGAACCGAGGCATTGATGAGTGCTGACTCGACGTCAGGCGACGTTTTGGTCTTCTTTCCCGGGTTCGTCGTGCCATCCGGCGGGTACTCCGAGCTGCTGCAACCCCTGGCTGATCAGGGAGTTGTGGTCCATGTGCCAACCTTGTACCGACCAACGCCGCGGGTGTTGCTTGGCCGCTTTTCGGTTACCGATGAAGCGCGGGAAGCCGCCGCGTATGTCGAGACGAACGTTCCCTTGAACGCCCGTTTGTTTCTCGGCGGGCACTCTCGCGGCGGGCAAGTTGCGTGGCGGGCGGCGAAGTTGGTGATACGTTCCGGCCGTCCGGTCGCGGGACTCATCGCGGTTGATCCGGTCGATGGTGGCAACCCCCGCGTTCGCCGAGACTTTGTCACCGACAGTCCCGCTGACCTTGCTTTCGTACCGCTCGTCATTGGCGCTGCCAAGGCAGGCAAGTGCGCGCCGGATGATCGAAACCATGTGTTGTTCGCAGCGAGCGCGCCAAACAGTTCGCACGTTGTGTTCGAGGATCTCGGACACGGCGACGTCGTGAGCGGTCGCGCAGGTTGGGCCGCACGCAAACTCTGCGGAACGGGCGTCGTTGACGTTCCGCGCGCGCGGGCCGAGGTGTCCTCGGTCATGGTGGACTACATCGATGCTGCGTCCGGAGCCAGCTAGCTCTAGTCGATGTCGATGATGACGTTGCCGAGTTTCTGCCCGGTGAGGACGTATTCGTACGCGCTGGCAATGTCGTCGAGTGGGTAGTGGCGATCGATCAGGGGATTGAACTTCCCTGCGGCAAGCAGTGAGGTCATCGTCGTGATGCTCTCGCGAGCGCCCGTCGGAACCGGGAAGTCCACACGTTGGCCGCGGCGAATCCGGCTCGTGAACGGTAGATACAGATTCTGCGCGTGCGGACCGAGTTCGCTCGACACGTAGCGGCCCGTCGGTGTGAGCAGCGGTCGACAGGTTGTAAAGGTGCTCTTGCCGACCGCGTCGAACACGAGGTCGAATGTCTCGGGATACGTCGCGAGATCCGTCGTTGTGTAGTCGACGACGACGTCGGCCCCGAGGAACTTCACCAGATCAAGGTGGTCGCCGTGGCAAGCGGCAGTGACATGGCTTCCCTCCGCCTTGAGGAGTTGAATCGCCGCAGACCCGATCGCACCGGTTCCGCCGTAAACGAACACGCGCTGCCCGGGTTGGTACTTGGCCCTCTTCATGAAGTTGATTGCGTAATGCGCACCTTCAGCGCTTGCCGCCCCTTGGACAAAACTGATTCCGTCGGGAATCTTGGCGATCGCCGAGTCGTGCTTGATCGTCAGGTATTGCCCCTGAGACGACAGGCCGTTGTCGTTGAATCCCCACACGCGGTCGCCAGGGACGTGCGACGACACGGCCGAACCGACGGCCTCGACCACGCCAGCGAAGTCGCTGCCTGGCACAGGCGATCGGGGTTTGGACAGGCCGGTGAAGAACCTGATGGGGAACGGCTTGCCCTGCAGGATTGCGCAGTCGGTGCGATTCACCGTCGTCGCGTGCACCCGAACCAGCAGCTCGTTCGCGCTGGGCTCGGGAGTCTTGATGTCGGTGACCAGCAGGTTCGAAGGTGGGCAGTACTGAACCCGTGTGGCGGCGCGCATCTGGTCAGTATCGCTCACGCGCTGTGTCTGCCTAGTGAGCCTGGTCGAGTCCGGTTGCCTATCGTGCGTAGAACTCCACGACCAGTTGCTCATTGCAGATCACTGGAGTCTCGGCACGTTCAGGCCGGCGCCGGAACCGCGCTTGCAGATGATCGTGGCTGACCTCTAGGTATACCGGGGCCGTCATGCCATTGAGGTTCTCCTTCGCAGTCACGAAGGCTGGCATGGTGCGACTCTTCGTGCGGACCTCGACGACGTCGCCCATGCGAACCCGAAACGACGGCTTGTCGACGCGCTGGCCGTTGACCAGTATGTGGCGGTGAACGACAAACTGCCTTGCCTGGTAGTTCGTCTTCGCGAACCCCGACCGCAACACGACGGCGTCAAGGCGTGATTCGAGATCCTCGATGAGTTCGGCGCCAGTCTTCCCGGGTCCCGGCGACGAGGTGCTTAACCAGCGCGTAGAACAACGCAGACCCATTCGACGGCGTCTTCGGGTGTCGCCGCCGAATCGCCGTCTTCGTCGGGTTCTGCCGGGTACCAACCTGGGCTTTCCCGCAGCTCGGGATTTGCTGATAGTTCTGCGGCGACCGTTGAATCTGAATCGATCCGCCACCCGGCATTCGCCAGCGCACGACCGAGGTCAATGAAGTCAAGGTCGACGTCGTTGGTCACGAGTTGGAGGTGCTCTTCGTCGTCGTCGGTGTCTGCTGCTGCGCGAGTCACCACGAGGGTTCGATCGTCGGCTGTGTAGCGGGCGAAGAACACTTCGTCGGAGTCGATGACGCGCTTCTGAATGTTGATGACCCAGACGTCGCCAACTTCGCGCCAGGTGTACTCGTCGTCGACTAGTGGAACCCAGCCTTCGTCGAGCATTGCGACGATGGCGCGATCGGTGCCGGCCTCGTCCCCAAACTCGGTGCGAGGAACGGTCGCGGCCAAGGTCCGGCCGCCGGCGTCTGCGCCTGACGCAAAAGCCACCAGTGTGCCGTCGGCGAGCCAGGTCACGCAGGGTTCGCTGCCGGTGATTCCGGCAGGCGCGTCAACGACGTCTGCATCGTCAAAGTCGACGGGTTCAGTCACGACCGCATCGGCGACAGTCGCCGGGGCGTCGCCCATGAGTGCCATCAGCGCGTCAGATTCCGCTGGAGTCAGCGCGATGAAGATCTCGCCGCCTTCAGCTTGCAGTTGCACAAGGAGGTCCTGATCTACGCCGATCAGCGGCCAGTCAGCCGGGGCGAACAGCAGTGCATCGCCGATGTACTCGACGTACACCTCGCCGTGGGTGATGAACCCGGCCGGCATCCCTGGCCCAACCTCGGCCGCCGCAGTTGCCTGGTCGGGGTAGAAATTGATGGTTCCCCGCTCACCTTCAGGGCGCACGTAGACAGCAAATAGTTGGCGTGCGGATTCATCTTCGTAAGCGAGCATGGGTTGATTCTCGCTGCCTGCGTCTTACCTGCAGCGGGCAGGGGACCGGTCTGCGTGAGGAAGGGCTACTGCTATTCCTTCGGAGGTGTGCTTTCAGGCTTAGCGACGACGATATCGATCTTGTTGGAATCAAAGTCCAGTGGCCGCCCGGACGAGGTTTGTTCGCGGCGTCCGACGCGCGAGTCGTACTGCTGTTGTTCGGCGGTGTGCTTGCGACTGGGCGAGAAGATGTCGCTCAGCGCGTCGACGAGTCCGGCGTTGCCAGCGCTCGGCGCGCCCTCGCCGCGAATCTTCATGAAGAAGCCCATGACGTCAGCGTAGGCGACGCCGGGCTGTTGAGGATCGGCGAGCGAGGAGAATCGCCCAAGTCAGCGATCATTTTCCGGGATTTGGTGTGCCTTTAGCTCTACTTTGACGTCGCGCCCAGAACTTCGCTGAACGTCGAAAGTTCCTGGGAATCTGTGTGTTCGATGGCTGCGTCCCGCGGCTCACACGCGTCCTAGCGTTGAAGCATGACGAGAATTCGAAGTGTGCCGGCAGCGATGACTGCCATTGTGATTACCGGTTCAGGGTTGCTTGTGGCTGGTGCTGCGAGCGCATGGGAGGGCGTTAATGCTGCCCCGGGGAAGGTGCTCGCTGGCGCGAGTACGGGCCTGGACCAACCCTCGGGGATCGCCGCAGACTCCGCCGGTTTGCTCTACGTCGCAAACCAGGACGCCGACTCGGTATCGGTCTACGCCGCGAACTGGACTGGCGGGAACACCGCGCCACTGAAGGTCCTTAGCGGTGCGTCAACGGGGCTGAATGAACCGCAAGACGTGACGTTCGATGGCCAGGGTCGTATGTACGTGAGCAACCTCGGTGGGTCGGGATCGGTCACTGTGTACGCATCGGACTGGGCGGCAGGAAACACCGCGCCGATGAAGACTCTGGCAGGCGCGACGACGCAGCTCGCTGGACCTGATGAGCTCGGGGTCGATTCGACTGGCGCGTTGTACGTCGCAAACCGAACTGACGATTCAGTGACCGTCTACGCAAGCGGCTGGGCTGATGGCGACACCGCGCCGACGAAGGCGCTGTCTGGAGTGGGGACCGGTCTGAGTACCCCGCGAGGTCTCGCGCTGGATTCCACTGACACCCTCTATGTCGCCAATCGAGGCAATTCCTCGGTGACGGCGTACGCGTCCGGTTGGGCGACGGGGGCGACGGCGCCCACGAAGTCGCTCACGGGTTCCGCTACGCAATTGGACGAACCCGTGGGAATCGCCATCGACTCGAGCAATGGCCTGTACGCGGTGAATGAAGGTGCCGCATCGGTAACGGTGTACGCCTCCGGCTGGGCCGACGGCGCAACGGCACCGACGAAGGAACTTGCCGGGGTCGCAACGGGTCTGGACGGACCGTCGTCGGTCGTGCCCAACTCCGCGAGCACCATGACCGTGTCGAACCGGGTGGACTCCTCGGTTGCGAGCTTCGGAGCGACGTCGAGGCCACTGCCGCCGAGCCTGCAAACTCAATGTCCCACGGGATCGTGTGCAGGTGCGGATCTGGCGAATATGGATCTCACCGGGTTGGACCTCGCCGGGTTCTCCTTTGCCGGGGCGAATCTGTCGGGTGCAATCTTGCGCGACGCGAACCTGACGGGATCGCAGTTCAACCGCGCGAACCTGAAGAGCGCCAATCTGGTCGCCGTGAACGGAGTAGGGACGGACTTTGGTGAGGCGAACCTGGAGTCCGCGAATCTGTCTGGAGCGAACTTCACCAACGGACGGTTCGACAACGCCAACCTGCGCAGCGCGGTGTTGTCGTCCGCCACGATTGACGGACTCACCCCCTTCGTGACGCCCACTGGATACAGCGGAATCGTCGCGAACTTCACGTCCGCGTTCATTCGGGAAGCGTCCATGCAAGACGTCAGTGCACGAGGTGTCACCTTCACAGGGGCTGACCTTCGTGACGTTCGCGCGGCTCGGATCGACCTCGATCTGGCGACGTTGCGATCGGCGCGAGTGAACCGGACGAGGCTTGCCGGAGGAACGCTAGCGAGCGCTGTGCTCGCCCAGGCGAACTTCACGGCTACCCACATGCCACGGGCGGTGCTGCGCAGCGCGAACGCGCGTTACGCCAGCTTCAAGCGGGCGAACCTGCGAAGGGACACGTTCGATCAGGCCCGAGTTGCGCACGCAACCTTCAAGGGTTCGACGCGCATCGGCGCTTCTTTCTTTCTCACACGAGGGATGAAGAAGGCGAGCTGGTAGCGAGTGCGGGCACGTGAGGTCACCGGCTCTGCGATCGCTAGCTGCCGGTGACCTCACGTGCATCCACAGTCATTGATTCCAGAATTGGCATCCCAAAAGCGGTCACCATCGCGACGTCGGACGCATCGCGTCCCCGGCCGATGAGCACTCGACCCTTGCGTTGTTCGTTGTTCCGGGGATCGAACGTCCACCAGCGATCGCCGAGCCAGACTTCGATCCACGCGGCGAAGTCCATCGGGTTGGCGATCGGTTCCATATCGATCTCGGGGAGGTAGCCAAAGACGTAGCGTGCCGGGATGTCGAGAGCGCGGCAAAACGAAATCGCGGGGTGTGCGAAGTCGCGGCACACCCCGAGGCCGGAGACGTTCACATCGTGAGCGGTGGTGAGTGAGTTGGTGCTGCCGTACTGAAACTGCACGTGTTCCCAGACGTAGTCCAGAACCTGTTGAACCTGCTGATATCCGGGCGCTGATGCTCCGAATCTGGCCACCGCTTCTTCGGCCAGCATCTCGGGCACGCAGTATCGGCTCGGAAGTGTGTAGATCAGGACGTCGTCCGGGAGTTGGTCCGCGGGTAGTGCTGGCGCGTTGACGTCGACTGGCTCAACAGCATCGGGAACCTCCGCAATCGCGGAGTAGCGGAACGTTGATCGTCCGACCGGCAGCGTCAACCGCAGACACGGATTCTCGTAGAGGTCGGTGTACGCGTGGGTTTCAACGTGCGGGTCGATCGTCCAGGTCTCCTGCGACAAGACCACAGGGGCTTCTTGGAGCGGGCGAACCTGCATGACGATCGGGGTCGCCGCTTGCGTGAACTGCACGAACTCACAACTCACGCGAACGCGACGGGTCTCCATAGCGCAATGGTCCACCCGCCCAATGGGAGTTGCGAGGTCAGGCACCCGAATGAATGTGAATTCTGTGTTGCGTCAACGGCGGCAGTAGACGGCGTCCCCTCGATTCGCAAGGTTTGGCCAAATCATCTTCGCGCGCTTCTTCGTGACCCGGAACGTGCTGGTTAGGGCGGGGCCCGTCGCCACGCACAAGTAGGTCGGGAAGCTGCGAACCTTGACTGTGGCGTTCCAGTTTCCCTGGCTACTTGATCGCAGCTTCTTCACTTGCTTCGCAGGTTGGTTCGGCTTCTTCGCTTGGAAGATTCGAACCTTCACCTTCGCCTTCTTCGTTTGGCCAGTGAAGCGAACCTGCTTGCCGACGACCTTCGCTGAGGTGCTGGCCTTCGTTGAAACAACCGGTTGGTTCAGCCCTGCGACTTCGTTCGGTTCAACCACTGGGCCACCAGGTGCCTGGTAGGTCGCCGTGATTCGCCAAGCACCTGCAGGCAATGTTCCGGTGCAGGACCCCCTGCCGGCGTTGGTGATGGTTGCTCGGCAGACCACGGAGGCGCTGCGTGGTGCCTTCGTCGCCCGCGGCGCTGAATCGGAACGGGCGGCTACGCGGTTCAACGTCACGATGCTGCCGTCGGGCGCGGGTTTGCCGTTGACCTCAGCACTCACTCCGTACTCCGCGGGCCGCCCGACGGCTACTTGTGCGGGGAGTGCGACTGCGACATCGATCACTGACGGCGATACCGTCACCGCGCGGGACAACTCAGCGTTGTCGAGGGTGGCTGTCAAGGTTCCGATGCCGGCGACAAACCCAGCCGTCAAGGTTGACGTTGCGACTCCTGATGCAACGTCGGCACTCGACTCGATCGCACCGATGGTGCTCCCAAAAGTGATCGGCGTTCCGGCGGGAAGTCCCGCGACGGCTTGGTCGTTGGAGTTCGTCGTGGAAAGCACTCGGATCGGGTCTTGTTCCCCGGTGAAGACGGTGGCGGGACTCGGATCCAGCGACACCACGAGGAACGGAGTGAGGTTGAGGGTGTTGGGTCCGGTGATGCCGCCGACGCTGTCGCAACCGGTCCCAGGTGCGGGTTGAGTGCCGGTTCCCGGTCCTGTGTTGCAACCCCACCAGTTGTTTGCAGCGTTGAAGGTCCTGCCAGCAGTGCCAAACATTGAGAAGCCACGGCTGACGTTCTGGGCGATTCGGTTGCCGGTGAACTCGAGGTTCTGTTCGAGGTTCCCGCCGGCGTTGGTCTGCCAACTGCCACCTCGACTGTTGCCGGTCAAGGTGTTGCCGGTCACCGAGATCTCGATGTCATCGGCTGCTCGGGCGATCGCCGTTGGGCCGAACCGCACGCCATCTGACGAGCCGCTCTTGAGGAGTCCCGAGATGGTGTTACCAGCTACCTCAAATCGTGCGAGATTCCCCGGTGAGGCCGGGACGTTCTGGATCTGGATTCCGATGTCGCCGTCTGCTCCACCTGACGCCGCGCCGATGGTGTTGCCGCTTGCGGTCACGGACGTTGGGGGAGTGAGTGCTTCAAGATCGATTGCACCCGTTCCTGTGATGGTTGTGTTGCACCCGGTGAGAGTGTTGCCCGTGATCTGAAGGTCCTCGAATGACATCGCCACCACGAT
>CAUJEJ010000008.1 GCA_963169255.1 Actinomycetota bacterium
GAAGCTCGCCCCCTTGTCGTAGAAGGAGTCAGGCGTGCGATTGACGATGGCCATGATGAGCAGTTCGGTCGGTTCGAACCGATGCGTGCCTAGGATGAGGTCCACGTGGACAGACTTTCACGAAGACTGCCCGGCACGGTTCACAAACCGACGCACTAGGAGAATGATGACGATCTTTTTTGTGCTGCTAGCTCTCGCAGCAATCGGCGTGATTGCCGTTCTGGCGGCCGGGCGGATCGGGCAACTGGAGGACCCTGTCGTCGATCGATACCGGCCAGAGATCCCGCTCGCGCCGCTCGCCGCGACGGACCTCGAGAATCTTCGATTCGGCACTGGGCTGCGCGGCTACCGGATGTCAGACGTTGACGAGGCGATCGGGCGGCTGACCGAGACATTGCGGATACGCGAGGCTCAGCTAGCCGCTTACAACCCACAACTCAATGCCTCAGAGTCCAGCACGGAGAGCGCCCCAATGACCCGCAGCGACCAAGAAGCCGACGGCAGCCCAGGTGCCTATGTTGATTCAGGCGCTCAACCAGAAGTCTCGGCGCAGTCGTGACCAGGGTCATCTACGCGGTCGACGTCGATGCGCCTGCGCAAGCAGTCTTCGACGCCATCACGGATTGGCCGAGCCAAGATCGTTGGATTCCATTCACCACCGTCAGGGGCGGGCGAAACGGCGGGGTGGGAGTGGGCGGTGAAGTTGCGGCGTACACCGGCATCGGCGGGTTCGGGTTCCTCGACACCATGACCATTACGCGATGGGATAGCCCGCATCGGGTGGATGTGCTCCACACCGGGAACGTCGTGCGCGGTATAGGAATTATGGCAGTCAGGTCGCTCGGTCCCAATCGTGCGCGGTTCTACTGGGCTGAAGATCTTGAGGTCCCACTCGGAACCATCGGGCAGCTCGGCTGGGCACTCGTTAAACCAGCGTTTGGCGTCGGAATGAGCGCCGCGTTGCGGCGCTTTGCGCGACTGGTGGAGGCGCAATCGTCAGACTCCGCCTCCGGCGCAGGAGTGAATAACTCGGCCTAATTAGGGGGAAGCGGCGACAATTGCGACTCCATGCGGAATAATCAAGATTCTGCGCACAGAACAACTGAGGTTGCTTCGCCTGCTGGCCGAGCGAATGTCGGTTGAGGCGAGCGACGGATGTGCGTACACGTTGCACTTGACGAAAGGGGACGGGCTATGGCGGCAATGAAGCCGCGAACGGGTGATGGCCCACTCGAGGTGACCAAGGAAGGCCGCGGCATTGTCATGCGCGTTCCGCTCGAAGGTGGGGGCCGCTTAGTCGTGGAGATGAATCCCGATGAAGCGAAAGACCTCGGCGTTCAGTTGAACGAAGTGGCTGGCTAATCACGCCGTGGCGACACAGCAAACCGAATCGCACCTGCGCCTGCAACTTGTCCCGTTGGACGCGTTGCAGGCGCTTAGTGTTTCCACCGAGGATGCCGACGATCAGTCGACTCTCACCGTGCCCGTCACGGTCGCGACGCCACCGCCGAGCATCGTCGTCACGTCATGTGCGATCAACACTGACGGTGGAGTGACCGCTGGCGATGTTGGCATCCGCCTGGCAGCGGAACAGCGGATTGATCTACCTCGTCGCCTGCGTCGAGCGGAAGCAACGGGCAAAGTTGGCGAAATCGTTGAGGTCGAGCTTGAAGATGACACGACGGAAACGTTGCTAACCCTTGGGGTAGGCGACGACCACCCCAAGGACGCTCGCAAGGCTGGTGCAGCACTCGCGAAGCGCATCAGGAACGCTGAGGTGGTCCTATGCGACGTGACTGCGTCGATGTCGCACGCGTCGCTGCGGGCGTTCTGTGAGGGACTCCTGCTCGCGTCGTATCAGTTCACCCGCAAGAGCAAACCGACGGAAACCAAGTCGACGGTCGTGCAGTTGGCGGTCGCAGGACTCGCCTCAGCCCAGGTGGTCGTCGATCAAGCCGTGGCAACTGCAAAGGCCGTGTATCTCGCACGAGACCTCGCAAACTCCCCGAGCAACGAAAAGAACCCGCAGTCCATCGCCGAACAGGCCCAAGCGCTGGCAAAGCAGTCACGTCTGCGCGTACGCGTGCTGGACGAGGCAGCGTTGGAGCGTGGCGGATTCGGTGGGCTTCTAGCCGTGGGCGGCGGGTCGGCAAATCCGCCGCGACTCATCGTGACCGAGTACCGGGGCGACCCAACGGCACCTCGAATTGTCCTCGTCGGCAAGGGCATCACCTTCGATTCCGGCGGACTGTCGCTCAAGCCGCCAGACGGCATGCCGTTGATGAAGACGGATATGAGTGGTGCGGCAACTGTCCTCGCGGTGATGTCCGCGTTGAACGATCTCGGTGTGACCGCGAACGTCATTGGTCTCCTCGCATGCGCTGAGAACATGCCCTCAGGCGCTGCGTATAGGCCCGGCGACGTCGTTCGACACTTCGGCGGGCGCACGAGCGAGGTGTTGAATACCGATGCGGAGGGCCGCATGGTCCTCGCCGACGCGATCGCCTACGCGAACGCGCGATTGCGGCCGGACGTCATCATCGACATCGCCACCCTTACCGGCGCTGCAACCCTCGGGCTGAGTCGCCAGTACGGCGCGCTCTTCTCCGCCGATGATGGTCTGGCAAAACGACTCGAGATAGCCGGGCAAGAGAGCAACGATCAGCTTTGGCGACTTCCGCTCGCGACGGAGTACAGGTCATCGCTGGATTCGCCGATCGCTGACATCGCGCACGTAAGCCGAGGTGGTGTTGGCGCAGGAGCGATTACCGCCGCGCTCTTCCTCAAAGAGTTCTCGGGAACCCGCCGTTGGGCGCACCTGGATATCGCTGGACCGGCGCGCGCCGAGAAAGATCAAGCCGAACGGCTTCGCGGTGCAACTGGTTTTGGGGTTCGACTGCTGCTGCGCTGGCTGCAGTCCTCGCCTGACCTCTGGTAGCTCAGGAAGGCAAGCCGCAGGTGAGCCGCTTGCGGGGTAGGCCGGTGCTGGCCTTAAGCCTGCTTGACCGCGACGAGGGTTCCTTCATCGAGCGGAATCAGGGCGCTCACGGTTCCTTCTTGAGCCTTGGCAGCTTCGCCAAGTTCGCGCAACGCCGTCGTCTGCGGGTCGCGCTGCCCAGAATCTGCGACCTTTGATCCCTCGCCGAGTGCGCGGGCGAGCACAACCACGCCGCCCACCCGAAGCAGGCGCAGCGCCTGATCGAAGTAGCCCTGCGGATCTGCACTGGGATCGTTGATCACGACGACGTCATACGCGGCATCGGTTAGGCGGGGGAGGACCTCTTGGGGAGCCCCGGTGATGAGCCGCGCGCGGCCCGAGTCAATCGACGCCGCAGCGAAAGCAGCCTTCGCGGCCGACTGATGGGCTGCGTCAACATCGATGGTCGTCAGAATCCCGTCGTCGGCCATGCCCGCGAAGATCGCCAGCCCGCTAATTCCGGTTCCCGAACCGACCTCAACGACGGCCTTTGCGCCAGTTGCGGCCACGAGGGTGGCCAAGAGTGCGGCACTTGTGGGCGATGGCGCGTAGGTGTTGATCTCAACGCTGCGGCCGCGAGCGTTCAGTGCGGCCTCGGTCTGCGTTTGCCAGGCGTCGACAAACGAAGTGATTTCGGCGCTAATGGTGAACCTCCGGGAGATCGAACAGTACGTGCTGCGCACATGTCTGTGCGAACGACAGGGTAACCCGTGTCCTTACTGATCCCGAACACCCAACCCCGAATCTTGACGTTACTGCCGCTGACGTTTGCGCCGTGAGTCGGTACCGTTACCCACGCGAAGAGCGCAAGTGCGCAACCAAAGCGGCAGGAGCATGGGTAATGACGGACAACACCGGAGCATCGGACG
>CAUJEJ010000009.1 GCA_963169255.1 Actinomycetota bacterium
AGGTTCGTCAACTACCTCAACTCGGAGTACGGCGTGACCTCGGTTGACATCGTCGCTCATTCGATGGGCGGGCTCTTCTCTCGATCGGGGATCAAGGCCCTGAAGGACGGCGACTCTCCGGTCAAGATCACTTCGCTGACGACGCTCGGAACACCGTGGGAGGGCTCCTTCGTTGCCGACATGCTCACTGGGGCCGTGCCTGCGTCTGCGTGTGGGGGAGTCTCGTCGTGCGAGACGGTCCTCAAAGGTGGGAACGAAGCTCTGCTCAAGGGGCAAGGATCACCAGAGCAACTCACCAAGAAGTACCTCGACGGACCTGACGGCAAGTCCGGTTGGAACGCGGCGCAAGGGAACGCACTCGAAGGCATCCCCGTCACTCTGTTTGCCGGCAACTTGCTGAAGCTCAAGGGCGGGAATCCGGACGTGTGGCCGAACGACGGACTCATCGCACTTACTAGTGCGCTTGCGCCGGGAGTCTCCAATGAGGTGTTGCCACACAGAACATGCTTCACCCGGCCCGATGTTCACAGCGCGTACTTCACTGATCAACTCAAGCTGCCAATTGACCAGGCGTTGACGTGGGATCCAGTGGTGCTTGCTGGCGTAAACGCTGCGGTCGCAGGCGCGCCAACAGCATTGAGCAAGCCAAATCGGGTTGGTTGTCCATAGCTTCAGTCATACGCCGACGCATCCGTGCGCCACTCAACAACGGTGGCGCATTCTGGCGAGGACTACTTACCCATGAAGGCTCTCGAACAGGGGGCGGACAGCTGTCAATGCGCGCAACGCTGCGAGGTTCGTTCGTTAGGGGCGGAGTTCGGTTCCTGTCGCGCGGGCCTTGGTCATCACGGGTACCGTTGATCACATGTACCCAATCCTGCTGTTCGACGGCGATTGCGCCTTCTGCACGGCCAGTGTGGACTTCCTCAAACGACATGTCCGTCCTCGAGCGACGATCACCCCGTGGCAACGTGCTGATCTTGAGGCGCTCGGTGTGAGCGAGCAGGAGTGTCAGAAGTCAATCCAATGGTTCCCTGCGGCTGCATCCGAGCCGCTGACACAAGGACGCGCGGTAGCCGCGGTGTGCTGTGTTGGCGCAGCGCCTTGGCCGATCGTTGGCCGGATGATGCAGCTACCCGGAGTTGTCAACGTGGCGAATGTGGCGTATCGACTGGTGGCGGCGAACCGTTTCAGGCTGCCCGGGTCGACACCTGCCTGCAAGCTTCCGGGCGCCAGTAGTGCAGCGGTAGCAGCGGCTTAAGCATGGGCCTCCCAGCGGACTTCTTGGTTCAGGCGCCGCCACTGCAGGGCGCAGCGATCTTCGAGCACGACTGGCGCGACTTGGCCTTCCTCCACTGGCGGATGCCTCCGGAAGTTGTTGCGCCCTTGCTCCCGCGCGGGACTCGACCTGACACGTTTGATGGCGACACGTTCGTGGCACTCGTGCCGTTCGAACTGCGCAGTGCGAACTTCTTCGGCAGTCCTTCCGTGCCGTACGTGGGGGACTTCCTCGAGACGAATGTGCGGCTGTATTCAGTGGATGACCAAGGTCGCCACGGGGTGGTGTTCGCGAGCTTGGAAACGAGTCGATTGGCGATCGCACTGGTGGCACGAACCGTCGTCGGATTGCCGTACACGTGGTCACGGCAGACCGCATCGGTGTCTGGTTCGAAGCGTTCGTGGGCCACCAAACGCCGCTGGCCCGACAGGGGGCTTCGCAGCGAGGTCAGCATCGAAGTCGGCACTGCTATTGACGAGCCCGATGACTTGGCTGTCTTCCTCACCTCCCGATGGGGTCTGCATACCGAGCGATTCGGGCGCACCGTATGGATGCCGAATTTCCACGAAAGCTGGGAACTGCACCGCGCGAAGGTCACAGTTGTGCGCGACCAACTAGTTCGCGCCGCAGGTCTGCCGGTCACGGGTCTCCCTGATGTGCCGACCATGTTCTCTGCTGGGGTCCACACCTCGTTCGGAGAGCCGGTGCCGATCTAGGAGGTACTTCGGACCTCGTTTAGCTTTCGCCCTGAGGATTCGCGCTCCAACCAACGGACAGTTCTTCTGCCGGACTGTCGGTGATTCGCACGACGTTTGTGCCGTCTGGGTCCATCGTGTAGACCTCGTAGTTGCCCTCCCGGTTGCTCGCGTAAGCGATGCTGCGACCGTCAGGCGACCACGCTGGTGTCACCGAGCCCCGCAGCCCGGGGAAGATCCCTCCCGGCGCAAACGTCGGAGTCGCCGCAGGGTCTTGGGTCAACTGCTGGATTCCTGTGCCGTCGGCATTCATGACAAAGATCTGACCCACCCCGTTGGTGATGGAGTTGAAGGCGATTCGCTGCCCATCCGGGGACCACGTGCGGCTCTCGGTGTTGTCGTAGCCGAAAGTGAGCTGCTGGGGTGAAGACCCATCGGTGTTCATGATCCACAGATCCTGGATCGGCTTCTCCGCATCGGCGGCGCTCTTGAACGCATAGAGGAGTTGTGATCCGTCGGGGGAGTACTTCGGGCCGACGTGCATTGTGGGTGGATCGGTGAACGTAATCTGTTTGACGTCGGAACCGTCAGCGGCCATGGAGTAGATCTCGAAGTTCCCGTCGGAATCGCTGGTGAAAGCTATCCGTTGTCCATCCGGTGACCAGGACGGCACGATGCTCCAAGCCGCCTTGTGCAGAAGCACCGTGCCGGTGCCCGTCGAATCGACTCGCATGATGGAAGCGTCGGTGTCATTGATCTGGGAGTAGGCGACTTGCGTACCGTCAGGTGACCAGG
>CAUJEJ010000010.1 GCA_963169255.1 Actinomycetota bacterium
CTCGAAGCGCCGTGACACACGTATTCACCCGAGGCGCTCAAGTGTTGAGGGAAGACCTCGCCAGATGAGCGCTGATCGCGAGCGTGACCGTTCGGTGCTTGTGATCGGCACCGGGCTCATCGGAGCATCCATTGGGCTTGCATTGCGTTCGGCCGGAGCCACGGTATGGCTTCAAGACAATGACCCTGCCACCTGCCAGCACGCCATCGACCGAGGCGCTGGTGTGCCGCTCACTCCTGACGCAGCTCCCGATCTTGTGGTGGTTGCAGTTCCACCGCGGGCGATTGCGGACGTTGCCGCTGACAGCCTGCAGCGCTACCCGCTGGCCACGGTCACCGACGTCGCCAGCGTGAAGGCTGCCCCGCTCGCGCGACTGCACGGACTGGTTGCGGACACCTCGCGGTTCGTCGGGGGGCACCCGATGGCCGGGCGCGAAGTGTCCGGGCCTGCCGGTGCACGCGCGGACTTGTTTGAGGATCGCCTGTGGGTCATCACCGCGCTTGAAGGTGCACCGGCCGACCGCGTCGCGGATGTCTCGTGGCTGGCGCGAACGTGCGGCTCGCTCGTGGTCGAACTGGAGGCGTCTGAACACGATCGCGCAGTTGCATTGACCTCGCACACACCGCAGATTCTGGCGTCCCTGTTGGCCGCACAACTCGCAGATGCCGACCCTTCCGATGTCGCCGTCTCTGGCCAAGGCCTGCGCGACATCACCCGGTTGGCCGATTCGGGCCCAGAGTTGTGGTCGCAAATCATCGGCAGCAATGCGCCGGAGATCATCGCGGTCCTTGACCGGGTGGCGGCTGAACTAGCCGATGTTCGAGACGCGCTGGCCGAACAGGCACTTGTTGGCGAAGTCGGGAGCGAGGCGGCGATTGAGCCCGTCCGCAAGGTGCTTGAACGAGGGAACGAGGGTCGCCGGGCGTTGCCGGACAAGCACGGCGGTACCGCGCACGAGTACGACGTCATCCCTGTTGTCGTTGACGATAAGCCTGGTGAGCTCGCTCGACTCTTCGCAGCTGCTGGTGAGGCCGGGGTCAACCTTGAGGATGTTCGGATCGAGCACACAGTCGGGCGCCTGAGGGCGATCATCGAGTTAGATGTTTCACCCGCGACTGCGCCCCGGCTTCGGGAAGTGCTGGCCGCCGGTGGCTGGCAGGTCCGCGGATAACGAAACGACTACGCTGGCCCCTATGCCTGGATCGAGTGAACAGCCGCGCCACCATGTGATCGCAATCGATGGGCCTTCGGGATCTGGTAAGTCGAGTGTGTCGAAGGCTGCGGCGTCGACCTTCGGGTTCCGCTACCTCGACACCGGTGCGATGTACCGCGCGGTTGCGCTGTGGATGTCCGAGCACGGCGTCGACGTGAATGATGCTGAGGCTGTCGCTGCCAATGTCGAGAACGTCGTCTTGGCGAGTGGAACGGACCCCCTGAACCCTGGCATCTTCGTTGACGGCCGCGACGTCGAGGCAGCGATTCGCACTGCAGAAGTGACGTCTGCGGTGTCGGCAGTCAGCGCGGTTCCGGCGGTTCGCACTGCGATGGTTGCGCGCCAACGAGCCGAGGTTGAAGAGGCCGTCGCCGCTGGCACCGGGATCGTGGTTGAAGGTCGCGATATTGGAACCACAGTGTTGCCAAACGCTGACCTGAAGGTGTTCCTCACTGCTGACCAAGAGGCTCGTGCCGCGCGCCGGGCCGCACAGGATGAGGCCGAAGGACGTGGGGGTGAGGTCGAGGCGACGGCTGAATCGCTGGCAGCACGTGATGCCGCCGATTCCTCGCGCAAGGCGTCTCCTTTGACGAAGGCCGACGGCGCAATCGAGATCGACGCGACGTTCTTGTCGTTCCCCGAGGTTGTGGCGCAGGTCGAATCGCTGATCCGAGGGGTGCAGTGATGGCTTCGGTTGCCACGCCAATCCCAAAGTCCGGTCCAGTCCCGAGTGCGCGGGGCGCTGCGAACGGACGCAACATCGGGCGTCTGATCTTCAACAGTCTGTACGACCTAGAGGTTTACGGCGCCAAGAATGTTCCGAAACGCGGTCGGTTGATCGTCGCGGCGAATCACTTGGGCTTCCTCGACGGGCCGCTGCTTTTCAGTGCGGCGCCTCGGCCGATCCACCTCGTCGCGAAGTCTGAGCTGTTCGAACCGCCGCTCGACCGTGTTCTCAAAGGTGCTGGGCAGATCAAGCTGGACTACGAATCGGCGGACCGCGACGCCGTGCAGACAGCGCTGCGGGTGCTTGAGGATGGCCGGGCGGTGGGGATCTTCCCGGAGGCGCACCGTGGTCGTGGAGACTTCTCGCGGATCCGCCATGGCGTGGCCTACCTCCATAGCCGAACGAACGCCCCCATCGTGCCGGCCGCAATCTTTGGTACACGTTTGACGGGGATGGGGAAGAATCAGCTTCCGAAGGTTCGTTCGCAGCTGGCAGTGGCGTTTGGTGAGCCATTCACCGTGCCCGCGCTGGGAGACATTGACTCCCGCGCAACGCTCGCGGCAATGGGGGAGTCGATTAGGCAGCGCCTTGCTGACCACGTTGACGCTTGTATTGCCCGCTACGACTTCGAATTACCCGATGATGTACCGACCGATCAAACAGTAGGGAACCTCTGATGTCAGACGAAATCGACGGCGACGCCGTCGGCAATGACGAGTTTGACGCGAGGACCGAGGTGGAGTTTGAGGTCTTTGAGGTCGATGCTGACACCGACGAAGAGGCCGCAGCCCTGGCAGCAGCTCGGGCCGAATTTGGTGACTTCGATGTCGTTGAAGAGCGCGGGGCTGACGACGATGTCGCCGTCCCGGTTGTGGCGATTGTCGGCCGGCCGAACGTCGGCAAGTCCACGCTGGTCAACCGGATCATCGGGCGTCGGGCCGCGGTCGTTGAGGACATCCCCGGGGTGACGCGTGACCGCGTGCGGTACGACGCGGAATGGTCTGGGCGCAGGTTCTCGATCATTGATACGGGTGGCTGGGATTTGCGCAGCAAGGGTCT
>CAUJEJ010000011.1 GCA_963169255.1 Actinomycetota bacterium
CACGAACTGGTCAATGAGCTCCCTGGGGATGGTCGGAAACCTCGCCGCCGCGGCCTCCGCCGCCTTCGTCGTCTTCCTGCTTGGCATACATGCTCCGTCTGGTCATGCTATGCCTCGCACACAAAATTCCGGACAGGCTCACTCGGCGACCAGCCCTGACCTCAGCCTTCGACAAGCGGGCACATCCCGGCTAGCGGCGAGGGTTCTCCATAGATACTCTCACGACTTCATCGATCCACATGAAGATTGTTGATGCCCCGCACCCTGCCGTTGAAAGCCAGCGACTTCTATGACACTCACCCGGGTCCGGATCACCGGACTGGGGATCTATGGAGTCAACTCCCAGCGTTTGGGATCAATGGACGTGATGAGGTCACCGGCTTAGTCATCACCCCGGCGTGCGACCTAGCCAACCAGAAATGTGAGGCGATCACCTATCTCCCAGTCATTCCGCTGCGCGAGTATCTCGGCTCCGCGTCGTTTCGCCACGAGTGCTGGATCGAGGCTTCACATGTCCTCGCAAAGTCCGACGTGTTTCAGGCCGTTACCGTGCCTGATCGGTTCAAACTTCCTGATCGCCAAGAGGTTGAGGATGTCATCTCCAACCTTGCGGCAGCTTCGCCTAGGAAGGCGACCGAAACCGAATTGAAGCGTGCGCGTGCGTACTTGGAGTACTTGAACTGCCGCGAGAGCCCCGCTCCAGCCGAGCTGGTTGAGGCGCTCATTAAAGCTGACCGATATGGGCAATACGTTGACCGCATTGTGACAAACGCGCTGAAGGCTGATATTCACTTTCTTCCTGCCGACGGCCAGCCTTCCCAGGCGAGCGCAATCCCGGAGCACGGCGTTGTTCTCTTCCGTCGACCGATAACAATCGATCTGGAAATCTTGGATGTGGCACAGGAGTCGACGGCGGCTCAATGGGCGAGACTCATTAAGGAGAAGGCCCATCCGCTTCGGGTGAGCCCACATATCAAGAGGTGGCCGATTAAACTCTCCACTCTCCGCGGTGAATTCCTAGGCGACCTGCTTTCCAGGTATGTATCCATGTACATCCGCCTTGGCTCAACCGACTTCTCAAGAACGACCATCGATGGAATAGTCGCCGATATGAGGACGAAATGAAATACATCGCGGTAACCCAACCGATGGCTGAATGGCTCTTGTCGAAGGGCGGCGTAATCGAGCGACTGTACGGCGCACTTGGACGTCTGGGCAAAGATGGCGGCTCGCTCAGGGAAGCCGAGTTCTCGTTCGGTTCAGTGCGCATCTCCTACAGTGTCGCAAGTGAGATCGCGGCCGTGTGGCACCTTGACTATGTCTCGGGGACAGGAAACGAGAACTGGGGATTCTTCAGGTGGCAAGGTGAGACGTCGATCCAGGAACGAGAAGACGTCGGAGTCGAAGTGTTTGAGCGTTGCCTGTACATCACGACTCAACGGCTCCAAGGCCTCTTGCTTGATGGCAGCTTCATACATCGCGTCTATGACAACGGAGCCCACACAATCATCTCGGGACGCGGGAGTGTGGCGCACCAGCTGAGTCTGGGGTACTTCGAGCAAGTAGTTGGAGGTAGCGGCCTGGAAAGCCGATCGCTGATCATCGTGGGCCCGGATCAGTCGTTCGTGCGTCTAAAGAACGAGGCGGGCAAAGCAGGCCGCGAGCTTCCGGGACTTGTCGCTGCCGCGAACGCACTAGTCAATCCAAGAGAGTTCACAAAGGCAACAGCAGGTCCGGAGGTCCTTCCCGAGTTGAGAGATGGACTGGCGCCGTACTTCGAAAGACGATCTACCGGGCAGTTGTTCGACAACGTAGAACTGCATGTCGATGGCAGTGGAGACCATGGTCGCTACGCCACGTTGACTTTCGATGAATGGATTCAACCCGAGAGTCCGCTAAGCGACTCCAAGCGGCGAATCCTAGCAAACGAGAATATCGACCAGCATCCTCTTCGCATCCTTGGGCCCGCAGGTTCCGGCAAGACATTGCTGATGCAGTTGCTCGCGGTGAAGAAGCTTAGGGGCATGAAGGAAGGTGGAGGCGAACGTCGAGGTCAGATCCTCTACTTGGCACACAGCCGCGCGATGGAGCGGAAGTCCCGCGAAAAGTTTGAACTCCTACTAGGTGATTCCTTGGGTGCCGAGGGGCAGGTCGGCAACGCACGATTGATCGTTACGACGTTGGCGGACTACTGTGTTGATCAACTGGAGCTGTCCGTGGCGTCAGTACTGGACACTGACGCCGAAGGTGCGAAGCAGTTTCAACTTGAACAAGTCTTGATTGCATTGAACACGGTGCATGAAGGCGATCATGGTCGTGTCGCGAAGAGTCCAATTCTGAAGCAAGTCTTCGGTCAACCGAAGTTGCTGCGCCTATTCGCCACGCTAGTACTTGTTGAGATTTCAGTTGCGATAAAGGGCCACGGACTGGAGTCGGATCGGCGTCGCTACATTGAGTCCGAGAGGAGCCTGAGTCTGCTCCACGCGAACCTCAAACCTGATGAGCGTGCGTTCGTCTTTGATGCTTTTCAGGCTTATCACTCAGTGGTTTTTAACCACTACCAGACGCTCGATCCGGATGACATCGCAATCTCCCTTGCAGCAAGACTTCGAACTCCGGTTTGGCAGCTTAGGAGGCAGACCGAAGGGTTTGACTACGTGTTTGTAGACGAGGCTCAACTATTTAATGAGAACGAGCGAAGGCTTTTCGCGCTTCTTACGAGATCTGAACTTCCCCATGTTCCCATAGCACTAGCCCTTGATCAATCCCAGGCTACCTACGGCCAATCTACCGCTGGACTATCTACGATAGGAATCACGGGTGCGACCAGCGAGACGCTAAATGCGGTCCATCGATCGACGGAGGCAATAGTTCGGCTGGCGTTTTTCATTATTCAGAGAAGCACGGCGCTATTTGGTCCGGATTTTCCGGATTTTACGCGGACTGCCGAGACGATGGTACTGGATTCCCACCCGCTTGCAGCGCGACCAGAGATCGTCTGGCAATCTGGTGGCGGAAGTATTGGTGACTTCGTTGCACAGAAAGTCGAAGCGCTGCGGCGGGAGAATGTTCGTCAGATTGCCGTTATCTGCTATTCCGAAACCTACTGGTCTTCGCTGAAGAGTTCGCTTGGAAGCCGACAACTACCATTGCAGATTATCGTGGAGCGAGGTGCGAGGGTTGCTGCAGACAAGCCGGTTGTTGCGCTGGCTAGACCCGCTCAAATCGGTGGACAGGAGTTTGACTCGGCCATCTTGGTGGGCCTTGAATTTGGAGTCATGCCACCGGCCAAGATTGAGAATCCGGCTCTTGCTACTGCTATTGAACAACAGGTAATCCGCGATATGTACCTCGGAATTACGAGAGCCCGATATCGCGTGATTTTTCCGGTTTCGAAAGGAGCGGCACCCAATCGACTTCTCGAAATGGCTCGAGACTCGGGGCTTTTGCAGGGGGAGATCGACGTCGAGATTCCTAAGGCAAGCGGTGTATCGAAGAAGAAGCCGTCGAGTGGGAGCTCGAAGTAGTGCTGATGGGGCTGGCCGAGTGTTCTCAAGACGGGTTTCCTCGCCATCTACATAACCACGGTGCAGTGCGACGTCGTGATCTCAGGGAGACTGACCTTTCCGACGGCCTCCCGTGTTGACGGCCATTGACTTCACCGACGTCCGGGGTGACGTTGGGTGGCTTGATCAGCGGGTCGAGATCAAGCGACAGTGGTGTTTGGCGATGCGCGATATGCGGTCTGGTGATCACTCCCAGGCATTCTCTTCAGCGACTGTTGTCGGCCTGACGCAGCCCGTCGGACGACGAGGTCGTGGGCTGCCAGAACGGTGGTTCAGCGCGCCGCGCCCGGCACCGTTGCCGTACCGGAGTCCGGTGCTTCGAGGAAGTGCGTTGTGCATCCGGCGGCCGCGGGGGTTCGGGGCGCCGGCCTCGCCTCAGTGCAACTTCACCCGCGGCTCTGTCCCCCGCGTCAGCCACCTCGACGCCGAACCCAGCGCCGTCTTCCACCACCCGTGCAGCGCCACCTGGTGCATCTTGTAGAGCGACAGGTACATCGTGCGTGCGAACAGGCCTTCGACCCACAGGTTGCCGCCGACCAGCGCGCCCATCAGGTTGCCGACCGTGGAGTACTCGCCCAGCGACACCAGCGAGCCGAAGTCGCGGTAGGTCCAGGGCTTCAGCGGCTGGCCGCGCAGGCGGCGCTGCATCTGCTTGGCCAGGTGGCTGGCCTGCTGGTGCGCGGCCTGCGCGCGCGGCGGCACGTTCACGCCTTCGTGGCCCAGCCACGGCGCGGCGCCGCAGTCGCCGAGCACGAAGACGTTGTCGTC
>CAUJEJ010000012.1 GCA_963169255.1 Actinomycetota bacterium
GACGGACCGACCGGTGGTCGCGTTGATCCCCGAACTCGATGACTACCTGCGGCCCGAGCAAGCGCCTGCCGCCTTCGAGACGCTTCCGAGGGCGACTTTGATTCCCGGCCCAGGCGCCAAGCACCTGTGGGTGGGGGAGCCGAGTACTCGATTCGTCCTGGATGAGATCGTGCGAGCAGTCAACCCTGAGTACTTTGACAAGAACCCAGGCGGCCTTCCGTCGCAATGGGATGGACCGATGGAAAGGTGGACGGATCTGTGACATTCCGACTAGACGGACGCAAGGCACTCGTAACTGGAGCATCTCGTGGAATCGGCCGGGCAATCGCTGTGCACTACGCGGCCGCCGGTGCCGACGTTGCGATCAGCGCTCGTGACGAAGCAAAGCTCGCCGACGTTGCAGCCGAGATCGAATCGCATGGCCGTAAGGCCGTCGTTGTGCCCGCCGATGTGCTCGACGGCGATGCGATCCGCGCGGCCGTCGACGCCTCCGCCCTCGCACTCGGTGGGCTCGACATTCTCGTTAACAACGCAGGTGGGAATTCGTTCTCGACACCGCTGTCGAGCATGCGGTTCGCTGGTTGGCAAAAGACGTTCAGCCTCAACGTGGAGTCAATCGTTCACGCCTGCCAGGCAGCCGCACCACATCTAGCTGCTGGAACAGGTGCTTCGGTGATCAATGTGTCGAGCGTCGCCTCGTTGTCGGGCACGCCGATGATGTCTCACTACGGCGCCGCGAAGGCAGCAGTGACCTCCCTGACAAAGTCGCTGGCGATCGAGTGGGCGAGTGCAGGCGTCCGCGTCAACTCGCTTCTACCGGGCTGGATCGAGACCGATCTGACGGATTTCTTGCGAGCCGATGAGGGCATCGAGAGTTCGCTGATTGGGCAGGTGCCAATGATGCGTTGGGGCCTCGCACGCGAGATCGCCGAACCGGCGGTGTTCTTGGCCAGTGATGCATCGAGTTTCATGACCGGCCAACAGTTGATCATTGACGGCGGACTGTCGGTGAGCCCGTAATGGCGGCGACGAATCCGCTCGTCTTGCTGCATGCATTCCCGGTAGATCGGCGCCTGTGGGAAGACGTCGTCCCCGGTCTGCGCGAAGCAGGAATTGATCCGATCGTTCCCGATCTCCGAGGGTTCGGCGACAACCGTGGCGACTTGCCTTCCGTTCCAAACCTCGATGTTCTGGCCGATGACGTCGCCGAGCTCATCAAGAATGCGGGGGCACCGGCCGTGGTTGCGGGCGTTTCTATGGGCGGCTACGTAGCCATGAACCTTGCGCGCCGATACCCCGAACTTGTGTCTGGATTGGTGTTCGTTGATACCAAGGCCGGGCAGGACGCCGAGGCAATGATCGAAGGCCGCCACGCGTTCGCCAACCAAGTCGACGCACAGGGAAGCGATTGGGTCGCGGACGTGATGATCCCGAATCTTCTCAGCGAATCAACGAGGCAGCATCTGCCGGGAGTTGAGGCTCGCGTGCGTGAACAGATCGCAGATTGCCCACCAGTCACGATCTCCTGGATTCAACGCGCTATGGCTGCGAGGCCTGATTCGCTTCCCGTGCTCGAAGACTTCGCTGGACCCGTGCTGGTGATCGTCGGTGAGAACGACGCGATGTCGCCGCCGAGTGAAGCGTTACTAATGGCGCAGGCGGCACGAGAAGCCACCCTCGTCGAGGTGCCAGATGCGGGCCACCTCACTCCGATCGAAGCGCCGAGCATCGTCGCCAAGGCGATCAGCGAGTGGTTGGCTGAGAGGTTCGAATAGCGGGGGGCCTAATGCCTCGCGTAGATCGAAGCGAATACACCGGTCCACTCGTGCCCGCACGCCCGGTCGGGTTGGACGAACAGGCGAAGTCTCCCGCAAATGCGGTGAGATAGCGCCACGGCTGTATTAGCGACAGTTGCTGACGTGTTCGCTCGACGAGATGGTAGGGGTATTTGATGGATCGCCTTAGCTCGATGGACTCGATGTTCCTCGACATTGAGAAGTCAGGACCGTCAGTCGCGGTGGGTAGCGCGATGATGGTGTACGGCGAGGCGCCGACCCTGGCGAAGTTGCGCGCTTACTTCGCCGAACGCATCGAGGACATGCCGCGGTTCCGCCAGAAGGTCGTGTCGAGTCGCACCAAGGTGCGCCAGGCGAAGTGGGTCGACGTCACCCCTGACCTGACCTATCACGTCACCGAGGTGAAGCTAGGGCTCGGCGAGAGTTTCGATTCCGTCGTGAGCGCCACCATGGAGCGTCCGATGGATCGGACGCAGCCGCTCTGGGACGCCGTGCTGGTGTCGGGCTATTCAACGACGGAGTGGACCCTCATCATCCGCCTGCACCACAGCATTGCTGATGGCCAAGGCGCCCTGATTCTGCTGGGCGAATTGATCGACGTCACCCCGGATGGCTCGTTCCGTCTTGCTGCGGGCATCAAGAAGATGATGACGCCCAAGAAGCCTGAGGCCGAAGAGGTCGAGATTGAGTCCAAGCTTGACGCGCTGACAACGAAGGCGCTGCGCTCGATCGAGAAGAGTCTGGAGACGTTGGGTCAGTTCATTTCAACTTCGCCAGACACGGTGCGCTCACTGGTTAGCCTCGCACCGAAGCGGCCATCGAGCCTGACGGGCCAGGTGTCAGATCATCGCAAGTGGGTTGGCGGGCAGTTCTCCCTCGATGAGGTGAAGTTGGCACGCAAATCCTTCAAGGGCGTCACCATCAACGACATGGTGCTGGCAGCGGTAGCTGTTGGGTTCACTCGACTTCTTGAGTCGCGCGGGGAGAACGCCAATGGTCGTACCCTGCGCGCTGTCATGCCGGTGTCCTTGCGGCGTGACTTTGAGGCGAACAACCAGGTCGGCATTCTGCCGGCGCCGCTACCGCTCGGCGAGATGGATCCACTAAAGCGCATGCGGATCATCAAGGAATCGACAAAGCACGCGAAGCGCAGCATGCTCCCGGTCATCGGTGACCAAGTTGTGAAGGCAAGCCAGAAGGTTGTGCCTGCGCCGATTCAAGAGTTTGTGATCAATCAGAGTGGCGTCAGCACGGAGTTCTTCAGCGAGACTCTCGTAACGAACGTGCCAGGACCGACGATCGACCTCTACTTCATGGGTCAGCCGACGAAGGGCACGATTCCGATTATTCCGATCGAAGGCTCAATGCGGATCGTTGTGGGCATCACGTCGTTCCAACATGACCTGAACATCGGCATCACTGGCGACGGTGAGCATGCGAAGGACGTTGACGTGCTCCTTGCCGGTATCCAGGCCGGATTCGCTGAGATCTGTGAGCTCGGGGCACTGCGTGCAGCGAAGCATGCAGCAGCGAAGGGCGCTGTGCCCGCTGCGGCACCGGCTCCTCGGAAGGCGCCCGCTAAGAAGGGGGCCGCAAAGAAACCTGCGGCGAAGAAGCCTGCGGCAAAGAAGCCTGCGGCGAAGAAGCCTGCGGCGAAGAAACCTGCCGCCAAATAAGTGTGGGGCGCGGCCGGGCAAGGGGGAGGCCCACACGGTTTTGGTTGTTTTGTTAGGCAACACGGAGGCGGGTGATGAGGGGTTAAA
>CAUJEJ010000013.1 GCA_963169255.1 Actinomycetota bacterium
GTTGCTGCCTGATGATCCGTTTGTTCTTGGCTGCCAGGTTTTCGTGATCTTGTGTGTGGTTACCGAGCGCGTGCCCCTGCGCGGTCACCTTCTTGAGGTAGGTCGGGTGCTGATCGACATGGCGACCGTTCACGAAGAACGACGCCTACGCGTTCGACTAGGCGAGGAGGTTCAGAATTCGGTCGGTGGTTGCCGGGTGTGGCCCGTCGTCATAGGTCAGGTAGATGACTTTGTCGGTGGTACGAGGTCCAAACGCTGCCTCGTACCAGCCTGGCGGGCTCGGTATGCCGACTGCTCTACCCGGCGTCGTCTTCGCGCTGCCCCAATCAAAACTGGCGTAGCGCTGGGCGACGGGGGAAGCACCGGAAACAGCGCCGCCATTCGATGTCGCCTCGGATTGTTCCGGGATTTCGCTGTTTGCTGATGCAGGTTCTTGCGGTGCATCGGATGTTCCTGCGCTGATGCTGCACCCACTGACGAGCGCGGCCGCAAGCGCGAGCGACGCCGCCGCGGTTGCCGCATTCATTCTTGCCACAACGCATTGTTGCAGCGAATCCGCGGAAAGTCTGAGCCTCTTCGCTGACCCGCGATCGATGTGAGCCAGTTCACTTGTTCCAATAGACCGTGGTGGTGTAGTTGCGGGTGGATCCTTTCGGCAAGCAACGATCGCTATGGATAGGCAAAGGTTCGCTGAACGTTCCCTGAATATCGGTGCTCCGCGCTGGCGGAGTTCCGTACGGATTCGGTCGTACTCGACTGTTGATGGAGGCACGAAGATGGCGCTGGTCGAAGAAGCCGGACAGTCGGACCGCACTGTGCGGTCGGTTCGAATCCACGGCCATGACCGCGCCTACGTCCAAGTGGGATCGGGACCTGCGTTGCTGCTCATCCACGGTATTGGTTCACGCCATGAGACTTGGTGGCCAGTCATTGACGAATTGGCCCAGACCCACACTGTGATCGCCCCCGACTTGTTGGGCCACGGCCAGTCAGGCAAGCCTCGAGCGGACTACTCGATTGGCGGGTACGCGAACGGGATGCGCGACCTCTTGACCGTGCTCGGGATCGATCGAGTCACGGTTGTTGGCCACAGCCTCGGTGGGGGAGTCGCGATGCAATTTGCGTATCAGTTCCCGCAACGGACGGAACGAATCGTGCTCGTCGGCACGGGTGGCCTCGGGCCCGAGGTCAACCCGATCATTCCGCTGTGTACCGTGCCGGGCTCGAGCCTGGCGTTGGCCGCGCTCGCGTCGCGGCCCGCCCGACGAATCGGCATGCCGCTGCTGAATTCGCTTCATAATTCAGGTTTGCCGATGACCGCGGATCTGGATCAACTTGCGATCGTCTACAACGATTTGGGGTCAGGGCAAGCGCGTCAGGCGTTCCGGCACGTGTTGCGCGCAATCGTTGACTGGCGCGGGCAGATAGTCACGATGAATGATCGTGCGTACCTCACGGAGTTCATCCCAACGCTGATCATCTGGGGTCGCGACGACACCGTGATCCCGGTAAAGCATGCCTACGCTGCCGAAGAGGGTCTACCCCACGCAGACATCAAGGTCTTCAACAACGCAGGGCACTTCCCCCATGCCGACCAACCCGAATTGTTCGTTCAGACGCTGTTGCACTTCTTGGCAGATCAACGACCTACTCGATTTGATCCGCGACGATGGAACCGAGTCATGAAACAAGGCACACGGAAGGTCTTTGAGACCGTGCCGGATCAAGATGAGCTCATCGACGTGCGGGCTGCAGGCGAAGTTCAAATCCGCTAGATCGGAGACCGGCCGGTGTTCCGGGCCATCGCGACTCGGTGCCAAGTGTGGAGATCGGTCTCGCATTCGCGTTGCCACAGGTCTTGCAGTTCGGCACCCAACTGATTCGTCTCGATTTCAACGAAGCCAATCCTTCGGTATAGCGGAGCGTTCCACGGCACATCTGCAAACGTGAAGAGCGTCATCCGTGTCGCGGCGATGCTCGTAGCCCATCGGTCGCACTGATCGATGAGCGCCGTTCCAATCCCACGTCGAGAATGCTCGGGGTCGACGGATACTTGGTCGAGGTGTGCGTCGGCGTCCACCAGCAGCACAGTCGCGTAGCCGACAACATGCTCGCCACACTCTGCGACCCATAGCTGACCCTGGCTCATCAGCCGTCGAAGCAGTCGTCCGTCTGGCGGCGGATCGGCTGCGACTTCAGCCATGTTGACCTCCGTGAAGAGCGTTCCGGCCGCCACTTCGATCTTCTGGATCTGCTGAACATCCGAGTGATTCCCAGGCCGAATCGTGTAGTCCGGCAGACAGCCATTCGCATCCATCGTCACAGCATGGTGCATTGGCTCGTCACCGGACGCTGTTCTGATGAACATGACTAAGCGAGACCACGAGCAAGTGGCTGCTCTCGCAACGACGGGTCTGGTCAATTAGTGCGAACCGAACCAACGATGAGAGTAACGACGCAACGTTGCAACATGCGACCAGACTCGATCAACGTTAGCGTGTGGGCAGCCCAGAGCGGTGCCTCTGGCAACTGAAGAAATCAACGAACATTTAGGAGACTCTGGTGCCTGCTGTCGAACGACTTTCCGGTTGGGATTTTGCCACGTGGCGTTCGGCCACGGAAGATCCCGTGATGCGCTCGACCATGATCGGGCTGCTCATTCTCGAAAAGTCTCCCGACTGGGATCGCCTGGTTGAACGCTACGACCGCGCGAGCCGCGTCGTGCCGATTCTCCGCAAGAAGATCGTCGAAGGCCCAGTTGCAATCGCCAACCCGCGATTGGTTGTGGACCCGAACTTCGACTTGAGCTTCCACATGCGTCGATTCACTGCAGCCGAAGGATCGACCTGGGAAGACGTCCTCGACGAATGCCGCCGTCAGAGCATGACCGACTTCGACCGCGATCGTCCGTTGTGGCGAGTCACCGTGCTCGAGGGTTTGCCAGGTGGCAAGGCCGCCGTGATCTCCAAGCTTCACCACGCGATTGCGGACGGTCAGGGAGCGCTGCAGCTTGGCGCCGCGCTGGTTGACATTTCGCCTGAGGGTTTTGATCTTGGGCCAATGCCAGATGCACCTGAGGCCGTCACCCTGACGCCTCGCCACTTCGCTGAAATCATGGTGCAGGACAACGCGGAATGGGTGGTAAACACCGCCAAGGGCGCGATTGAGAATGCGATCCCGACGCTCATCGATGCGTTGACGGCACCACAAGAGACTGTCGAGAAGATCACCGAGACGGTGTCATCACTGGTCCGCTTCGCGAACACTCCGAAGACACCGCTGTCGCCCCTGATGGCGAAGCGGAGCATCAACTACCACTTCGACAACTTTGACGTTCGTTTCCGCGACCTTCGTGATGGTGCAAAGGCAAACGGGCACACGGTGAACGACGCGTTCCTCGCAGCAATTTCGTTCGGGATGCGTGACTACCACGAGAAGCTCGGCCAACCAGTCGAGGAACTCCACATCAACATGCCCATCAGTCTGCGCAGCGAGGGCGACGGCGCCCAGAATGCAGTGAGCATCGCTCGCTTCGACTTGCCGACGAACTTTGACGACATCTCGAAGTTGATGGACAACGTCAGTGGCACAGTGAAGCGCCTCCGCAGCGAACCGGCTCTCGACTACACCAATCAGCTTGGCGAGATTAGCCGCTTCATCCCAACTGAGCTTTTGACGCAAGCCGCACATGCAAGCGACGTCACCGCGTCGAACGTGCCAGGCCCTCCGATCACCGTCTACCTCGCGGGCGCGAAGGTAGAGGCGATGGTGCCGATGCCGCCTCCGATTGGCGCAGCAGTGTTCGTTGCGTTGTTGACGTACGCAGGCAAGGCATCAATCGGCGTGGCGATGGACGATGCCGCAATCACCGACCGCAAGCTCTTGATGAAGTGCCTGGCAGACGGCTTCTCTGAGATCACCGGCAAGCCCGTTATCGCAGGCGACCAGTTCGCAGATGTCGAATCGGCGAAGACGGCACCTGCCAAGACGGCACCTGCCAAGAAGGCGCTCGCCAAGAAGGCAGCCGTAAAGAAGGCTCCTGCGAAGAAGGCAGTCGCGAAGAAGGCGCTGGCAGAGAAGGCAGCGGCTCCGGCAAGTTAGGCATTGGCCATGGGCAGACGACGTTCCGGCGGGTACGAAATGTCGGCGCGGCGGCGGATCTCGATTGCGAGCTATCGGCCGCCGCGTGAGGGCGTGATCCACGGTTCGATGACCCTCGATTGTTCGAAGGTGGCGAAATACCTCGCCGAGGTGAACGCCGCAGGGGCACAGGGCCGCGACGCATCACCTGTGACGATCACCGCGTTTGTTGGTGCTGTGGTTGGCCGCGCTCTCAGGGCCTCGCCGTCGCTGAACGGTCGGATCCACCTTGGGCGCTACATTCCTCACGAACGTGTCAACGTTGCCTTCCTGGTGCAGGTCAATGACGGCGAGAATTTGGCGCAGGTTCTTGTCGAAGATATCGATGAACTGTCTCCAGTAGAGGTCCACTCGCAGTTGCGCGCGAAGGCGGAAGCTGTGCGCAGTGGCAAGGACGAGAACTTCGAGAAGAGCATCAACCTCACGAGACGGATGCCGACACCAATCTTGCGTCGGGTGCTGTCGTTTGGGGGATTTGTGACCACTGGGCTCGGATTGCCTTTTGCCGGGCAGCCCGCATTTCCTTTTGGTTCGGCAGTCATCACGTCGGTGGGAATGTTGGGCGTCGACGAGGCCTTTGTTCCGCCGACGCCATTCCTACGGGTGCCCCTGTACGTCGCCATTGGGCGAATGCGTGACATGGTGTTTGCCGAGTCGGGCGAACCAGTTGTCCGACCCGGGATCACACTTACAGCGACGCTCGATCATCGGTTCATCGACGGCTTTCAAGCAGGAGTCCTAGCCAATAGGGTCCGCGAGGGCTTCGACAATCCGTGGCTACTCGGACCGGACGCGGATGTGGGTCGCGGCTCGGCAGCACCGAGCTAGGAGTCATCGTTGCGGCTAGTCCGGCCCAAGGGCGTAGTTGCCATAGAGGCCAGGCTTGCTGATCACCCGGAAGTCCTTGCCGTGCCGAGGGGCAAGATCGAGCAGGACCTCCGCGGCGAGTCGGCGACCTTCCGGAATTGCGTCGACTGCGCGACGGAGACTGAAGGGGTTTCCGGTTGCCTGTGAAATCACCACCACTGGAACCGATGTCGAGGCCAGAGCCAGATCGTGGTCTGCCTGGCCGCGGATGAGGTGGGTGAACGCGAGAGCGAGGACCTCGTACCACCCCAAACTCTCGACGTCGTCATCGTTCACCTCCGAGGCGCCGGTGTCGAACACGATGATGGACTTCGCGCCTGCCGCGAGCGCTTGGCTCACGGGTACGCCGGCAACCACACTTCCGTCGATCAGAAGATCTTTGCCGTCGGGCATTGGGGCCATGATGATGGGGAATGCTGCGCTGGTGATCAGCGAGTCAACCACGTTCGAGTTCTCGATGGCAGCGGAATGGCCGGAACTCAAGTCGGTCGCGACTGCCACAAAGTTGATCGCGAGTTCGCTTTGGTGCATATCCAGAAATACCCGGTGAAGGTGTTTGCGCAACATCGTTTGTGTCCGGGTTGAGCCGCCTCCCGCTAATCCTCGCAGGGTTGAGCGCCAGATTGATGTCAGCGCCTTATCTTGAGCAACGCCTCCCCAGAGATCTCGGGCTGCCGGTCCAAAATTCTCCGGGTCCTTCGCGAACACCGCAGCATTGATCGCACCCGTGGACGATCCGACAACAATCTCTGGTTTGATTCCCAGTTCTAGCGCTACCTCACACATTCCTATCTGCGCTGCGGATCGGGCCAAACCGCCGGAGAACACAAAGGCGAGTGGGCGGGGGAAGCGAATCTGACTCATGGGCGTGCACCGGATTCGACGGGACACAAATGTTCGCGCAAGTCCGGGTCGTGCTCGTACGGCAGTCGCCGAGCGTAGAGCGCCGTTTCGAGTAGAGGTGCAGTGGCACCCGTCGGTCGCTCGTGTTGTGCCGCAAGGTCTGCCAGGAATGTGCGAGCGAGTTCGTAGGACGCGCTCGCCGCCGACATCGTCCCGCGGAAGTTCAACGCCGCTCCAAGGTTCTGCGGAGTCGGCAGGACAATCGTCGGTACGTGTGTGCTGGCGAAGGCAAGTGCTGCACTCCGCTGGCGGGCATTCAGGATGCCATTCACCCTCGCCACCACTTTGGTGGGTGAGGTTGCGACTGGGACTGGTTCACGAGATCCGGTGTCGAGCACGATCACGGTTCCGGCTCCTCGCTCCACAGCGAGGCGAGCGGGTAGGTTTGCGCTCGCGAGTCCATCGATGTAGTAGCGGCCATTGATCGTCACCGGCGGCAGCATCCCTGGTATGGCAGAGGACGCGAGCAGTGCGGTGACAAGGTCACCGGAGTCAAATGCCGTTGCCTTTCCCGTGGCGAGGTCTGTGGCCACAGCCGCGGCCGGAAGTTGGAGCTCCTCGAATGCGCGGGCAACCAAGATCGATTCGAGCGTCTCCCGCTCAGTCGTGTTGTCCGCAAGTGATCTGCGGCGCTTCGTCGCGGACGAGAGTATGGACATCCATGAATCGCCGACAAGTACATCGAGATCGAGTTGGCTCCAGACATAGGACAAGCGACTCAGCGCCGACAATGGGTCTTCGCCCACGATGGCGCACGTCAACGAACCAGCGGAGGTTCCAATGAGTGCATCCGGCGTGATGTCAGTCTCGGCAAGCGCCTGAAGCAATCCCCACTGGACACAACCGTGCGCTCCGCCGCCTGCCATCACGAAAGTAACGGGTCGTGGTAGGAGAGATTGAAGTTGCACCGGTCCACGCGGGCGCATACCCGCCGCGGCAATGGGTTTTGGGACGTGCAACTGCGTGGCCACGAAGTAAGCTTCCCAGTACTTCCAGCCTTTTGCGGGTTATGCAACTCGGGGCAGGCCGCCTACAGGGTGAATTGGGGAACACAACATATGACTGATGCGGCAAGAGACGGTTAGCTGATCACATGGCAGTGTCAGCGACTAGAACTCGCCCTAGCGACAGCTCAGCTAAGCCGGTTCGCATCGACGCGGCCGCGGTGCTTGAGGCTGTCTCAGGGCTGTTCAGCGATGGCGACGAACACACGGTTGCGCAGCTTCGCGTGGAACTTGGCGTTGGCGCTACTGGCCCGACCGAGAGCCAACTCAGCCGTGCGTTGCGCCAACTTGTCGACAGCGGCACGCTCGCCCGAGTCCGGCGGGGCGTGTACGCCGAGGCACGTAGATCGATGATCGTGCCGATGCCACGCAGTGCGAGCGCTACCGAGAAGTTCCACGTGTCCGATATCGCGGATGAGTCGGACGCTCCGTCAGATCCGTTGCCAGCGGTGCCACCAACATCGGTATCACTGGATCAGGAATCCATCGAGTCCATTCCGGTGGAGACCAAGGCGATTGCCCGGCCATTGTCTGCGGCACCGAACAGGCCACGGCGGCCGAAGCGTTCTCCGGCAACCGGCGCGGCAGTGCCTGCCACGATTCCCAGCGCGGACGTTGTGATCGATTCTGTGGTCGCGCCGCCAGCTACGCCAGCCGAGGAATCGGTCGATGCGCCGACAGTGAGCGATGAAGCACCCGAAATTGCTACTGCCGAAACACCCGATGATGGTGGCTTGGTCTTGGAGGCGGTTCTGCCGCGAGTCGCGTCCGCTGAGGTCCCTGAGGTTGACGCGCCAGTTCTGGCCAAGACTGAAACCGAACTCGAACAGCCTGCTGCCGTTGCGATTGAACTTGACGTCGCTCCTACCCAGATAGCTACGACGGCTTCCGTAACAACCGCAGTCATCGCCGCGCCGGCGCCAGCGCCGGAGCTCGCAGCGTTCGACGACAACTTCACCGCACTCGATGCCGAACGGGTCTGGGTTCGCAAGGCTGCACTACCGGTCATCTGGTTCGCCATCACGGGACTCGCACTGATGTTGGCTGGATCCATCATTGGGGTAGTCGTCGGAGTGGTCCTCGGTGCCGCGGCGCTGTGGCTCTACGTAGGGCTTCGCGCCCGCGATCGCGCCACCAATCACGGGTACACGGCACCTCCATCGCAGGCTGCTGATGCACCTACCGAACTTGAATCGATTGGCGTGAAGTAGGAGAAACACGTCATCGGTTGGCGCACTAGTTGCGCAGCAAATCCGATGAGTCCGACTAGGTTGAGGAGAACACCAGGATCGAACTGATCAAGGGTGCGAGCGGCGCTTCGTCTCACCGAGTACTTGTTGCGAGTTTGCACCTTGGCCGTCACCAATAGGTGAGGCCGTGAGAGTTCAACAGCTGAATCA
>CAUJEJ010000014.1 GCA_963169255.1 Actinomycetota bacterium
ACGAAGCGATGCGCCTCCTGTATGTCATCCACCAGTTCTTCCCGGACTGTCATTCGGGCACCGAGCAGTACTGTCTTGCGGTCGCGCGGGAGGCTCGGCGGCGAGGGGACGATGTAACGGTCCTGTCGTTGCACTGGGATCACGAAAGTGAGTGGCAGCCGGTGCGGTTGTTCGAGCAACCCTATGACGGGTTCAGGGTGCTACGTTTGAAGCACTGGCAGCGCATCAACCCAAATGACGTACTTCGTGACTACGAGAACCTGCATCTGGATGGTTGGTTTCAGAGGGTGCTCGATCAGGTGCGACCAGATGCCGTGCATTTCTTCCACTTGCGTCAACTCGGCTCAAACCTGATCCAGGTTGCGAAGCGCTCCGGGGCCCGGGCCGTGGTCAACCTGATGGACTTCTGGTACCTCTGCCCAAGGTTCACCCTCTTGCGCAGCGATCAGTCTCTTTGCGGTGGGCCAGAAGGTGGTGCGAGCTGCATTAGGTGCAATCACCCGGAATTGGGCGGGGTGCAACCGATGGATGGCCCTGCAGTTTTAACATCAGAACCGCAGGCCCGGATGAGGGCTCTCGTCGATCGTCCGCGCCGTCAACTAGCCAACCTCGCGGGAGCGGATGTTGTCATTGCACCATCGCGATTCCTGGTCGACATGTTTGCCAGGAACGGGTTTCCGAGGGAGCGGATGACGGTTGTGCCGTACGGACTGGAGCCCGATCGGGTGGTGGCAATTCCAACCAAGCGGCCGCGAAGGCCTTTAAGGTTGGGATTCTGCGGCGTGATGTCACCGTGGAAGGCTCCTCATCTGGTCGTGGAAGCGGTTCATCATTCGTCGATGGACGTTCAGCTGCGGGTGCACGGGCGCACGCAGGAGGGAGCATTCCAGGCCTACATTGATTCCATGTTGGCGAGTGCAGCTGGCGATACCAGGATTCACTTCCCCGGGGCCTACTCCGCGGCCGAAGCGGCGCAGGTCTTTGCCGATATGGATGTACTCGTCGTGCCGAGTGTCTGGTACGAGAACACCCCGTTTGTGGTGCTGGAGGCTTTTGCCGCGGGGGTGCCAGTAATCGCGTCGGATTTAGGCGGCCTCAGCGAGATCATTCATCATGGCGAGAATGGTCTTTTGTTCGTTGCAGGTAACGTCGGCAGCCTCCGGGCCGCCATCGACAAGATCGCTACAGACCCAGACTGTTTCGGGAGTCTGCGGGTGGCGCCGCCAGTTGGGATCGTGCAGAACTACGACCAATTCGCCGCGATTTACCGTCGTTGATGCAGGAGGCTAGGATCAGCGGTTTCGTAGTTTGCGACCTAACCCCGATGTGACACCGAGCAGCGAACGCATGGCCCAGTTGAATCCTGGGATCTTCTTCGACAGCCGCGACATTTCGTCGACAACTCGATGTCGGAGTGGAGGGGGCGGCAATGGAGGTTGGACGCCCATGGCCTGTTCTGGTGGCGTTGGCTGCCTCTCGGGAGCTGGTTGGATTGGAGGCGGAGCTATGGGTGGCGCAGCTTGTGCTTGTGGCGCCTGTGGTGGCGGAGTAGCCGGGCGAGGCTGCGGCAGATGATCGGGATGGTGTCCCAGCGAGACCCGTCCGATCGATTGGCCGGCAACCTGAAAGAGCGTCGTCAGCAGATCCCGTTCGGCCTGCGTCGCGTTGGGCAGGTGATTTTGGATCAGCCAGCCCATCAAAGCAGGGTGATTCGGCAGACCATCTACCTGCATCATCGAATCCGTACGGACTCGGTAATTGTAGAGCTCGCGTGGAACGCGCTCGCCGTCGAATCCGCGTCCGTTCAAGTCCATCCACAACGCCCAGTCCTCATAACTGATCAGGACCTCGTCGTAGTGAATGCCGTGCTCGAGGAACACTGATCGGCGGAAGAAGGCGCCGGCATCTCCGAATCGATTGGTCATCAAGACGGCGCTTCGGTCGAACGGCATCGGGTTGTAGATGCCGACTTCCCGATCCGTCTTGTGCTCGAAGAAGCGGGCATGTCCGGCGACGAACTGGGATTCGGGGTGGCGAACGAGTGCTTCGATGCCTGTGCGGGCATACTCAGGGCGCAGCACATTGTCGGCATCGCAGAACAACAGGAACTCGCCGGTTGCGTTGGCGATGCCGTGGTTGCGTGCTGAGCCCAGTCCCCCGTTGGGCTTATTCAGCACGCGGACACGCGGGTCCTTGGCGCATTGTTGCGCGAGGATCTGTTCCGCATCTTGGAGCGGTGAACCGTCGTTGACGATCAGTAGTTCCAGGTTCGCATGGGTCTGGGCGAGCGCGGAGTCCACCGCTTCATCGATGGTGTCTCGATCCCTGTAGAACGGCATCACCACCGAGACTCGATGGCGTTCATGGTCGACAACCGGGAGCGGACGCATCGTTGCTGCGAACTGCTTCACCCGCGCCTGCAAGGCATCGCAATACCGTCTCTGTTCGGAGAAGACGCGGATGCGCTTCGCGGCAGCCTGCCCGATCTTGTCAAGCCGTCCGAGGCTTCCGGTCAGATCCCGGCGGAATACCCGCACGATGTCGGCGCTGGATCGACCGTCGACCAGGAAGCCAGACACTCCGTCTTCGATCATCTCGCCCATGCCCCCGTGCTTGCTGCCGATGACCACGCGTCCGGCGGCCATCGCCTCGATGCATGTATTGGGCCAATTCTCGAAGCGCGAAGGGAAGATGCAGACGTCTGCGTGTTGGATCAGGTCGAGGAGTTGAGGCCGTGGCAGAGGCTCCTTGAACTCGACGTTCGCCGGAGCACGACGCCTGCAGTGTTCACGGAACGACCTGCCATAGGGGGAGTAGTCCACGTCACCGCCGATCAGGCGGAGCCTGCATTCCGGTAGTTCATGGAATGCCGCAACGAGTTCCTCGATACCCTTGCGCGGCTCGATACGGCCGAAGTACAGAATGTCGAGTTCGGCGAGGCTCTGCTTCGGGGCGGTTGTGAGGACTTC
Source organism: Actinomycetota bacterium (assembly GCA_963169255.1). Lineage (GTDB taxonomy): Bacteria > Actinomycetota > Actinomycetes > S36-B12 > UBA10799 > UBA10799. Next base: position 2,970 of record CAUJEJ010000014.1, read on the forward strand.
CCCCGTCCTCAGCTCCATGGGGTAGCGAATGATCTCCACATCGCGGTCCAGGCCGAGGCGGTTGAGGACCTCGTCTCGTAGCCCCTGCGATGGGCTGTTAATCATCGGGGCGAGCCGAATGGCCTCTTCCTCGATGTTGCAGGTTTCGCGGATGCGAAGGCTGGCCCGGTGGGCCTGGCCATCATAGGCGAAGCACTCCCAGGTCGGGGAGTGCAGCATCAGGCCCATCACCGTTGTCCCATACGACCCGAACAGGCGTTGTTCCTGAAACGGGATCAGGCCTTCGCCCTCGTAGTCAGCAAACTCGATGTAGTCGAACCTCTCGCCCAAGGCCTGCAACGTCTGGTGGACGAGGTACGAGTAGCCGTAGTGCGGATCGCCGTGAAACATGCGCCGACGCGCGTTCGAGGGCACGCCTTCACCCGCGAGTACAACGCGGTCGAAAGGCAGATTCGCCAGTTTGCTGCGCTCGGACTCGTCCCAAAGCGTGGTCACCAGCCAGGCTTCGTGCCCGTGGGCACGCAGAGCCTTGCCGGCTTCGGCGATGTAGGTGCCGATGCCGCCGCCGCGGAGGCCGGCGCATTCCTTACTTACGAAGCAGACTTTCATGAGTGTTATCCTGACCTAACGGGCAAGCACCTATCCAAGATATTCTGAATTGTGCATGCTAAGGGCGAGCCGCTCCCTGATGGAACGCGGCGGTTACTAGGTTCTCCTGCTGCCTCTGATATAAATCGAGAACGAAATGGTAGAACGGCAGATCGATGTTGTTCTGCTCAATGAGCTTACTAATGGCGTCCTCTGGGATCGATATGTTTTGAGGGTTCCGCTGGGAGGCGGAGTTCATTCTGATCCCCGCTGGCGCGAATGGGACTCCCCAAGCCCGGGAGAATAGACTGACTGATGTATTGTAGAGCTCGGAAATACCAATAAAATTAAATCTGGCCTTCGCTTTTTCAATGGCTTCTGCGGGCGTGGACGCTCCACCGACCAGTGTCTTCGCTAGGTAGTTGCTGCTCATGCCGCCCCACGCAATATATCGGTCGATCGTAGGGAAGGCGGCGAGGAATTCCACGTGGTCCGGGTGCTTCTCCGAGCAGCAATACGTGTAGTTTGATATCGCTCGATCGACCGGATTGCGAATGAACACTGCTGTGGCGATCGGCTTGGGGAACTGTATGGCTGCTTCGATATGGCGGTGATCGATATGGCCATTGACAACACAGTTTTGGCCGTAAGTGCTGAGGAACCCGGCGAACCCCTCGTCGACTGCGTTCCAAGGAATGGCGAGTGGTGACTTGAAGACCTTGAACGCGAAGGCGGCGAATGTGGTGCCCGCAGTTTTTGGAAGGTGACAGATTACCAGGGGGGTCGTGCGATCGAATACCTGTTCGGGTCGAGAGCTCCCCCACTTCGAGAGATAGGCTTCGGAAAGGAGTTCCGCAAAGGAGCAATTCGGACTTGGTCGCATGATCTAAGGGTGGGGCGGCAGTTGGTGTTATTGTTGTTTGGTAATTGGCTCGCACGAAGAGAAGTGCGTGCTGCTGTGACCCAGCGCCGCATTGATTCGCGAGTGCAGGCGTCCCTCGCAGACGCGTACATCAAACTCCTTCCGCACCTTCTCGGCAGCCGCTTTGCCCAGTTGCTTGCGTCGTTGGGGATCGGTCATGAGTTGCTCGATTGCGTCTGCCAACGCCGTGGGGTCGCGTTGCGGCACCACGAGGCCATCGATCCCTGGCGAAATCACCTCCAGCATGGATCCTGAATCGGTTGTGATCGTGCCGATTCCGGTGGCCATGGCTTCAAGTAGTGCCGTCGGAATGCCGTCCTTGTCGCCGCTATCGGTTTCGACGAAGGGGGCAACGAAGAGGTGGCTGCCCTCCAGGAATTTCCGAACTTCGGACTGCTGCTTGCGGCCCTCAAGATGGATCGTGCCCCAGAGGTTGTTCTTGGCGCAGAACTCGGAGAGCTTGGTGGCGTAGTCCTGGCTGGCTTGGTTGCCGCGATCCGGTTCGCCGATGAGATGTAGTTCGATCTTCCGTCCCCGGTCGAATTTGAGGATGCGGATTGCCTCGGCCAGATGGAGGGTGCCCTTCTTTGGCTCGATGCGCGCCACACAGCACAGGCGCCAGGGCCACTCCGGCCCTGGTTGAGGGCGTTCGATGACGGGGAAGTGCTCGGAGTCGATCGCGTTTGGCTTCACCACGATCTTGTCGGGGTCGGTGCCGGGTGCGAGGGCGAGTAGCTCTCGCTTGATGCGAGCGGAAGTGGCTACGACGACCTCGCAAAGGCGAAGGTGCAGGGGCACTACTTTGAACGCGTAGTCGTCGAGGACGTGGTCGGCATAGGTGCTGATCCCGCGTGGGATCTCCAAGATCCAACCTGCAATCAGCGAGTACAGGGAGCGCTCGTAGAAGAAGTAGGAATG
>CAUJEJ010000015.1 GCA_963169255.1 Actinomycetota bacterium
GCCTCGGTTGAGGTCTATGACCGCACGACCGGCGAGTACGAAACGATCGCCGCAGACCAATGCGGCTTCGCCTACCGAGGCAGCATCTTCAAAGCGAACCCAAGCCGATGGTTGATCTTGGCAGTGACACTCCGATTAGCCGAGCGCTCTGAATCCGTGGCGATCAAGTACGCCGAGCTTGCAAAGGCACTCGGTATTGCGCCCGGTGACACGACGAAACCGATCCAAGTTCGCCGGGCCGTGCTTGACGTCCGGCGCCGCAAGGGGATGGTGCTCGACGTCGACGACTATGACTGCTGGAGTGCCGGTTCTTTCTTCACGAACCCGATTGTTGACGCCGAGTTTGCGCAAGGACTGACTCCGGGAATGCCCGTGTGGCCCACCGATGACGGATCGGTGAAGCTCAGTGCCGCGTGGCTGATCGAACACGCCGGATTTGGCCGTGGCTGGGCGATCGCCCCTGGCGCCAACGCGAGCCTGTCGACGAAGCACACGCTCGCGCTCACCAATCGTGGCAGAGCCTCCACCCGCGACATCCTCGATCTAGCGCGAATCATCATCGACGGCGTCCACCGCGAGTTCGGGGTCACCCTGCACCCTGAACCCACCCTCATAAACTGCGCTGTGTAACTCGCTGCCGCACCCTCGCGGGCCTCAAAGCCTGTTTAGTGGGCTGGAGGGCGCGCGGGGCTACTCGGCGGTGAGGAGGAGGTCCTTGATGCGGGTGACGCCCTCGACGAGGTCGTTGTCGCTCAGGGCGTACGACAGGCGTAGGTAGCCGTTCGTGCCGAACGCCTCGCCCGGAACGACCGCAACCTCGACCTCATCGAGGATCACGCCAGCGAGGTCCGCCGAGCTATTGATCTCCACGCCCTTAATCGTCTTGCCGAACAGGCCCTTGACGCTTGGGTACGCGTAGAACGCGCCTTGCGGCTCGGGGCAGGTGACGCCAGGAATCTCGTTCAGCAACGCAACGATCGTGAGCCGTCGTCGATCGAATGCCCGCTTCATCTCTGCGACCGCCGTCAAGTCACCGGAAACTGCGGCGAGCGCGGCGACCTGCGACACGTTGGCCACGTTTGACGTTGCATGCGATTGCAGGTTGGTCGCAGCCTTGATGACATCGGCAGGGCCAACCATCCATCCGACGCGCCAACCGGTCATCGCGTAGGTCTTCGCCACACCGTTCACGACGACGCACGTGTCAGCAAGTCCCGGGACGGCCTTCACGATCGGGGTGAACTCAGCGGTGCCGTACACAAGGTGCTCGTAGATCTCGTCGGTGACGACCCAAATCCCATGAGCCAGTGCCCACTCGCCGATCGCCTTCACCTGATCCGGCGGATACACCGCGCCCGTCGGATTTGATGGCGAGACGAACACAAGCATCTTGGTCTTCGGTGTACGCGCTGCCTCAAGTTGCTCAACAGTCGCGAGGTATCCGGTCGATTCGTCCGTCTCAACGATCACTGGCACGCCGCCAGCGAGTGCGATCGATTCCGGGTACGTCGTCCAGTAGGGAGCCTGCAGCAGCACCTCATCACCGGGATCAAGCAATGTGGCGAAGGTGTTGTACAGCGCCTGCTTGCCGCCGTTGGTCACGAGCACCTGGTTCGCCGCGACCTCATACCCAGAATCGCGCAAGGTCTTATCGGCGATCGCCTGCTTGAGTTCGGGCAAGCCCCCAGCCGGGGTGTACCTGTGCCACTTGGGCTCGCTACACGCTGCGATGGCCGCGTCGACGATGTAGTCCGGAGTCGGGAAGTCAGGTTCGCCAGCACCAAAGCCAATGACGGGTCGCCCCGCGGCCTTGAGCGCCTTGGCCTTGGCATCTACGGCCAGGGTGGCTGATTCGGCAATTGATCCAATGCGAGCGGAGATCCGCGGGAACGTCATGTGCTAATCCTTACCCATATCGCTGCAACTTGATACACCGCATTCGTACTCAATTTGGTGAGATAGGGCAGAAGTCCGACCCAGTGGGCGGCATGTGAAGGGTTGCTGGCGTAGACTTGCCACTCCTTGGTGGCGTGTCACCGAGGCGCAGGCCAGTAGCGGTCTTGGGTTAGCGATTCTCCCCAAGCTCCTCAACAGCATCACCGGCGGGCAGCGAAAGCTGATTTCGCCGGCGAAGCCGTGCCGGTTTGCTCCACATTCACGCAACTTAGGGCAGTAGCTCAATTGGTAGAGTCCCGGTCTCCAAAACCGGTGGTTGGGGGTTCAAGTCCCTCCTGCCCTGCAAGGCTGTAGCCGTTGGCTGCTGCAACGACGATGTTGATTGGAGGTAAGTGTGAGCGACGACAAAAAGTTGCCTGACGACGATTTGCCACCCGAGCTCGAGTCTGGCGACGAGCAAGAAGAGTCGCCGCGCGCGCTTGCCCGCGCTGAGCGCAAGGCGCAAATGGCAGCGGATAAGGCCGATCGCAAAGCCGAAAAGGTAGCGAAGAAAGAAAAGAAGGCGCAAGAGAAGGCTGACGGCACCTATAAGGGCCCGCTCAAGCGGATGATGCTCTTCTTCCGCCAGGTGGTCGCTGAACTGCGCAAGGTCATCTGGCCGACGCGCAAGGAACTGCTGAGCTACACCTGGGTTGTCCTCATCTTCGTCCTGATCATGGGCGCCTACATCGGAGTGTTGGACTTCATCTTCACTAAGGGAGTGCTGTTCGTCTTTGGCTAGACGGATGCGCACAAATGATCATGTTGACCACGAAATTGACGAGTGAGGGCTGAAGTGTCCGAGAACCAACCGAACGATGACCGCGAACCCGGCGACGAATTTGATGATGCCGTGAATGACGCGGTCGCAGCTGAAGAAGTTGCTGCCGAGATCGTGGCTGACGCAGTTATTGACGAACTTGCCGCCGAAGTGATTGCTGAGGCAATCGTCGAAGAAGCGATCATCGAAGAGGCCGAAGCGTTCGCGGTGGCCGACGAAATCGTCGAAGAGGCTGTCGTTCGTGAAGCAGTGGCCGAGGCCGTAGCTACCGAGATCGTTGTTGAAGCGATGATCAACGAGGCGATTATTGACGAGGTAGCTGCCGAGGCACTTGCCGAAGGCGCAGATCCCGAACTTGTGGCTGAAGTCGTCGCCGAGGCGGCGGCTGAAGAGCTGATCGCCGAGCAGATTGCCGAAGAAATCGTTGCCGAGGCAGTCGCTGAAGAGGTTGCAGCCATCGAGCTCGCCGAAGAAATCGTTGAAGAAGCCATCATCGAAGAAGCAGTCGCCGAGGCTGTCGCCGAAGAGCTCGTTGCTGAGGCGATTGCTGAAGAGTTCATCGCCGAAGAGGTAGCGACAGAGATCGCGATCGAGGCCGAGGAAGAACTTGCTGAGGCTGAAGTTGTCGCCGAAGCCGAGGCCCTCACCGAAGAAGCCGCCGAACTGGACCCCGTTGAGGAGTTCCGCGAGGCAGTGCGCAACGCACCCGGCGACTGGTACGTCATCCACTCCTACGCTGGGTACGAGAACAAGGTCAAGGCGAACATCGAGAGCCGCAGCAAGTCCCTGGACATGGAGGACTACATCTTCCAGGTCGAGGTTCCGATCGAGGAAGTTGTTGAGATCAAGCAGGGCCAGCGCAAGACGGTCAAGCGCAACAAGTTCCCCGGCTACGTGCTCGTTCGGATGGACCTCACCGACAAGACGGTCGACGCATGGGGCACGGTTCGCCATACCCCCGGAGTCACCGGCTTCGTTGGCCAGGCACACGATCCGATCCCGCTGACCCTCGATGAGGTCGTCCGGATTCTTGCTCCCGAGCCCGAGAAGCCAGTTGCACCGGTCTCATCCGGCAGTAAGGGCGGCTTCGAACCAGAAGCTGCCACCCAGACTGAGATTGATGTCTCCATCGGAGATTCGGTCACAGTCATCGATGGACCGTTTGCCACCTTGCATGCGACCATTTCAGAAATCAACGTCGACGCCCAGAAGATCACCGGACTGGTGGAGATCTTCGGTCGAGAGACTCCGGTCGAACTCGGCTTCAACCAGATCCAAAAGAACTAACGGGTAGCGAACCGCTCCCGTCAGGCAACAACCGCGCACCACGCGCAAGAAGAGGACAGGCACGTAATGGCACCGAAGAAGAAGGTCGCTGGCCTTATCAAGCTCCAAATCCAGGCTGGCCAGGCCAACCCCGCGCCGCCCGTTGGTCCCGCATTGGGTCAGCACGGCGTCAACATCATGGAGTTCTGCAAGGCGTACAACGCCGCCACGGAAAATCAACGTGGGCAGGTCATTCCAGTTGAAATCACTGTGTACGAAGACCGTTCGTTCACCTTCGTCACGAAGACCCCGCCAGCATCCAAGCTGATCTTGAAGGCTGCCGGAGTTCCCAAGGGTTCAGGCAACCCGCTCAAGCCAGTTGCCTCGATCACCAAGGCACAGGTCAAGGAGATCGCCGAAGGCAAGATGGTGGACCTCAACGCCAACGACGTCGACGCCGCGATGAAGATCATCGAGGGTACGGCTCGTTCGATGGGTATCACCGTCAAATAGGGCAAGCGCGCGCAGGCTTGTTTGATAAGCGAACACCGTCAAATAGTTCGTTTGTAGCTGCTGGGTCTCAATCCCCAGCACGTGGGAGGACCGCCCCGGTCCGCACCACAACCTCGCACCAGAGTGGTGATGAGGCAGTACCGAAGGGAAGTGCGCCATGAAGCGCAGCAAGGGATACAAGGCCGCCGAGGCGAAGATCGAAGCCGACCACCTCTACGAGCCGAACGCAGCGATGGAATTGGTCAAGGAGACCAACCCGTCGAAGTTCGACGCCACCGTCGAGGTCGCGATGCGCGTGGGTGTGGATCCGCGCAAGGCCGATCAGATGGTTCGCGGCACGGTCAACCTGCCGCACGGCACCGGTAAGACCAAGCGCGTTCTCGTGTTCGCAACGGGCGATAAGGCCGCCGCAGCCGAGGCCGCAGGTGCAGACTTCGTTGGCGCAGATGACCTGATCGACAAGGTCAAGGGCGGCTGGGTCGACTTCGACGCCGTCGTCTCAGCACCAGAACTCATGGGCAAGGTTGGTCAGCTCGGTAAGGTTCTCGGCCCGCGTGGTCTGATGCCAAACCCGCGTACCGGAACGGTCACGCCCGACGTCGCTAAGGCAGTCGAGGAGATCAAGGGCGGAAAGATCCAGTTCCGCGTCGATAAGCACTCGAACCTGCAGTTCGTCATCGGCAAGGCATCGTTCGATTCTTCGCAGCTCGCGGAGAACTACGCCGCGGCCCTCGACGAGATCCTGCGTCTGAAGCCATCAAGCGCCAAGGGCACCTACCTGAAGAAGATCGTCGTCTCGACGAGCCAGGGCCCCGGCGTCACGATCGATCCATCCGTCACCCGCATCTCAGCAGCCGCGAAGGCCACCGCTGACGCATAAGCAGCACCAGCACCACGTACTAGTAGGGGCGCCTTTCCAGTCGCGATGCGGCCGGAAAGGCGCCCCTACTAGTACGTGACCTCCGGTGAGGGAGGGAGTTGTGTAGGTGTGTCATTTACACAACTCCAGTCATGTAAATGACACACCTACAGGGGGATTGCCATCAGATATCACGCCCTAATGCTCCGCTGCGGCGGCCGTGTGGTGTGACGTTGAGCCGAGGTGTGTACTCTGTACGAGAACCAAAGACCGCCGGTCATCCTGATTCGTCAGGAGCGAAGGTCCGCAAGGACGCCAGCGCAGGTGAGCAATCGGAAATCACGTACGCACTCAACAGTGCGGCGTGCAACCCGGAGCGCATCTGCGTTTCGGGTTTTTTGTTTGCCTGGAAATGACCGGACAACAAAGCAACATCAGATAGCACAATGTGAAAGGAGAACCATGGCGCGGCCAGATAAGGCGACAGCAGTTGCCGAGCTCGCCGATCGGTTCAAGTCATCGTCGGCAACGGTGCTCACTGAGTACCGCGGCCTGAGCGTTGCTCAGCTCAAGGAGCTGCGACGTTCACTAGGCGAAGGTGCGACCTACGCGGTCGTCAAGAACACCCTCACCAAGATTGCCGCGAAAGAAGCGGGCATCGAGGGCCTTGATGACCTCCTGGTTGGACCAAGTGCATTGGCATTCGTGGACGGCGACATCGTCGAAGCCGCGAAGAGCCTGAAGACGTTCGCAAAAGAGAATCCCGCGCTTGTTATCAAGGGTGGATACCTCGACGGCGCTGCGATCTCTGCAGAAGACGTCTCCAAGCTTGCCGAACTGGAATCTCGCGAGGTGCTGCTGGCAAAGCTTGCTGGCGCAATGAACGCCTCGATGTCGCAGGCGGCGGCGCTGTTCGCAGCACCCCTGTCGCAGGCAGCTCGCACCGTGGACGCCCTGCGCGTCAAGGTCGAGACCGAAGGCCCAGTCCAGGACGCTGCTGCACCAGCCGCCGACGAAGCACCAGCCGACGAAGCCCCAGTCGCCGAAGCGGATGCCCCAGCGGCAGCCGACGAAGCACCTGCGGCACCAGAGGCTGAAGCTGAAGCACCCGCTGCTGAAGCAACCGACGAGAGCTAGAACTACCAACCCAAACGAACCCGCTGCCGCCAGCCGAGTCACACCTGAATCGGCGACACGCAGCACTGAGAAAGGAACGCCAAAATGGCGAAGCTATCAACTGAAGAACTGATCGAAACGTTCAAGGAAATGACGCTCATCGAGCTCTCCGAATTCGTCAAGGAATTCGAAGATGTCTTCAACGTCACCGCAGCAGCACCGGTTGCCGTTGCAGCCGCTGGCGCACCCGCCGGTGGCGGCGCAGAAGCCGTCGAAGAGAAGGATGAGTTCGACGTCATCCTCGAAGACGTGGGCGCCAAGAAGATCCAGGTCATCAAGGAAGTTCGTGCACTCACCAGCCTCGGACTGGGCGAAGCCAAGGAGCTCGTCGAGAGCGCACCGAAGCCGATCCTGGAAAAGGCCAACAAGGCAGATGCCGACAAGGCGAAGGAAGCCCTCGAGGCAGCCGGCGCGACGGTTTCCGTCAAGTAGTTACGTCATCAGTTCGCAAGTTTCACTGGCCTCAACTGTCGCGCCTGCTTGGTAGCGCGGTTGGGGCCAGTGAAACTACCCAAACCACTATTCAACACTCTGGGGGAAGTATGAAGAAGGTTTCTGTCGCGGTTCTGATGACGGGCGGACTGTTGTTCGCCGGTGTTCCGGTCGCCGGTGCGGCTGCTGCTAGCGAAGCAGGGGTCTCCACGACCTCGATCTCGCAGCGCGCGTTGCCGAGCCAGTGCAAGTCCATCAAGAACAAGCGCAACAAAGCGAAGAGCGCCAAGAAGCGCGCGAAGCTCACCAAAAAGCTCAAGACGTGCAAGACAGTCTACGGAGGCGGCCTCACCGGAGGATTGCTTCTAGGGCCAGCACCGGCGCTCCCGAGCGTTGGCGGCGGCTACTAGTCCGCACGCAAAAGCTGAACCCTCGTCCGTCGAGGCACCTGGTCGAATTAGTCCAGGAGTCGCGATGGGCGGGGGTTTTGCGGTTCTATACATCTTGAAGCTGCCGAACTCTGGCACTCGAATACCACGAAGTCAGCATGTGAAGCCGATCACAAGTGCACAATCTCTCGGGCCCAGCCCTTCACATCATTACGACCCTCGGCTAGGCTATTGTTTTGCGCTGCCGGTTACTTGCTGCCCAGATGTCGTAAACCGTGAGCCCAGAGGTCCGCCTGAGTCGTCAACTCAGTTGCCGGACGTGGGGCCCGGGGGGAATCTGAAGCTTGACAACGTGTGATTGGCATGCGCGGATTCACCCAATCGAATGTGCTCGCCACCGAGCAGTCGGAAGGACTCTTTAGTTGGCCGCCCTGCGCACTCCCGTTAGTCCTGCACCACCCATTTCACCTCGCGTGAGCTTCGCGAAGATTCGGGAACCCCTAGAGGTTCCGAACCTTCTCGCGTTGCAGACGGCGTCGTTCGACACCCTGTTGGGTAACGACCGCTGGAAAGCTCGCTTGGAAGCAGCGGCAGAGGCGGGTGAAACAGATATTCCGACGACGTCCGGTCTTGAAGAGATCTTTGAAGAGATCTCGCCGATTGAGGACTTCAGCCAGACGATGTCGCTGTCGTTCCGCGATCACCGCTTCGAACCGCCGAAGTACACGGTCGAGCAGTGCCGCGACAAGGACTTCACCTACTCCGCGCCGCTGTTCGTGACGGCCGAGTTCATGAACAACGAGACGGGCGAAATCAAGTCCCAGACCGTATTCATGGGCGACTTCCCGCTGATGACCGACAAGGGAACGTTCATCATCAACGGCACCGAGCGGGTTGTTGTCTCCCAGCTCGTGCGTTCGCCCGGCGTCTACTTCGAGTCGAACCTAGACAAGGTCTCGGACAAGGACATCTTCACCACGAAGATGATCCCGAGCCGTGGCGCATGGCTTGAGTTCGAGGTTGACAAGAAGGACATGGTCGCCGTTCGCGTTGACCGCAAGCGCAAGCAGCCCGTCACGGTGCTGCTCAAGGCACTTGGCCTGACCACCGAAGAGATCCTCGAGCGGTTCGGCCAGTACGAGTCGATTCGCGCGACGCTTGAGAAGGACCCGACCTCGACTGAGGAAGAGGCCCTCCTCGATATCTACCGCAAGCTGCGTCCAGGCGAACCGCCGACAGTTGACGCGTCACGCACGCTGCTCAACAACTACTACTTCAACCCGAAGCGTTACGACCTGGCCAAGGTTGGTCGCTACAAGATCAACAAGAAGCTTGGTCGCGAAGCTCCGCTCACTGAGAGCGTGCTCTCGGTCGAGGACATCGTCGCCACGATCGAGTACCTCGTGCGCTTGCATGCTGGTGAAACCGTTGCGGATTCCCCGCGCGGCGAGATCCGCATCGAGACCGACGACATCGATCACTTCGGTAACCGTCGTCTGCGCACCGTTGGCGAGTTGATCCAGAATCAGATCCGCACGGGTCTGTCGCGCATGGAGCGGGTTGTGCGTGAGCGCATGACCACCCAGGACGTTGAGGCCATCACGCCGCAGACGTTGATCAACATTCGTCCCGTTGTTGCCAGCCTCAAGGAGTTCTTCGGAACTTCGCAGCTGTCGCAGTTCATGGACCAGACGAACCCGCTCGCGGGTCTGACCCACAAGCGTCGTCTCTCGGCGCTCGGCCCGGGTGGTCTGTCGCGTGAGCGTGCAGGCTTCGAGGTCCGCGACGTTCACCCGTCGCACTACGGCCGTATGTGTCCGATTGAAACGCCAGAAGGCCCGAACATTGGTCTGATCGGTTCGCTGTCGACGTTTGCTCGCGTCAACGCGTTCGGCTTCGTAGAGACGCCTTACCGCCGCGTTGTCGATGGCAAGGTGACCGACGAGATCGATTACCTCACCGCCGACCTCGAGGATCTGTACATCGTTGCGCAGGCGAACTCGCCGCTCAATCCTGATGGCACCTTCGCCTCGAACCGCGTGCTGGTTCGTCGTAAGGGTGGCGAAGTTGACTACGTGACAGGCGAAGACGTCGACTACATGGACGTCTCGCCACGGCAGATGGTCTCGGTTGCTACCGCAATGATTCCGTTCCTTGAGCACGATGACGCAAACCGCGCGCTCATGGGATCGAACATGCAGCGCCAGTCGGTGCCGTTGGTTCGCTCGCAGGCTCCGCTTGTCGGAACCGGCATGGAGTACCGCGCAGCCGTAGACGCAGGCGACATGATCGTCTCGGAGCAGGCTGGCACGGTGACCGAGGTCAGTGCCGATGCAATCGACGTTGCGAACGAGGACGGAACGACGCAGACGTACCGCGTCCGCAAGTTCACGCGCTCGAACCAGGGCACCTGCTTCAACCAGCGTCCACTCGTAGCCGAAGGTCAGCAGATCGCTGCTGGCCAGGTCATCGCCGACGGTCCGTGCACCGACGGTGGCGACATGGCACTTGGCTCCAACCTGCTCGTGGCATTCATGAGCTGGGAGGGTCACAACTACGAAGACGCGATCATCCTGAGCCAGCGTCTCGTGCAAGACGACGTGCTCTCCTCGATTCACATCGAAGAGCACGAAGTTGATGCCCGCGACACCAAGCTCGGCCCGGAGGAAATCACTCGCGACATCCCGAACGTCTCCGAAGAGGTCCTTGCTGACCTCGACGAGCGCGGCATCATCCGAATCGGTGC
>CAUJEJ010000016.1 GCA_963169255.1 Actinomycetota bacterium
ACAGATCGCCGCAGTGCGTGAAGTGCTCGACGAAGTTGGCGCCGCCGACATTCCTGAACTCATCGTTGTCAACAAGTGCGACATCGCTGATCCCGAAGTACTCAGCGAGATCCGTCGAAACCACCGGCACGTTGTTGCAGTCTCGGCATTGACCGGTGAGGGCATCGACGATCTGGTTCGCGCCATTGAGGAAGACCTCCCACGTCCCGCGATCGAGGTAAACATCTTGATCGGTTACGACCGAGCCGACCTCGTTGCCCAAGTCCATCGCGATGCCGAGATCATCGAACTTGCCCACGAAGACACTGGGACGCGAGTACACGCCCGTGTAGATCCGCAACTTGCTCAGCAACTACATGACGCGGCAGGAATCCCGTTCGAACTGGATCCCGCTCAACATTGAGCCTCTGCGTTCAGCCGTCCTACCGACTAGACCTTGCGTAGGACCGAGACAACCTTTCCGAGGATTCGTGCGTCGTCGCCAGGGATGGGTGCGTAGTTTGGATTCTGCGGCATCAGCCACACGTGACCGTCTTTCAGCTTGAGCGTCTTCACTGTGGCTTCGTCGCCGAGTAGCGCAGCAACGATCTCGCCCGGTTCAGCACTGTCTTGCTTTCGGACAACGACAAAGTCTCCGTCGCAGATCGCGGCGTCGATCATCGAGTCTCCGACGACGGTCAGCAGGAACAATTCGCCTTGTCCGGTGAGTTCGCGGGGGAGCGGGAACACCGCCTCGACGGATTCCTCGGCGAGGATCGGCCCACCGGCAGCAATCCGTCCAAGCATTGGTACGAGCGCGGCATTTGCTGGCAGCCCGTCTGATGCCGATGCCTTCTTTGCGGCAGACCGCGAGCTACGTGTTTGCCCGTCGGTGACTTCGAGCGCGCGCGGACGATTCGGATCGCGTCGCAAGTAGCCCTTCTGTTCGAGTACGCGCAGTTGGTGCGCAACGCTAGATGGGCTGGTCAGCCCAACCGCATCACCAATCTCGCGCACGCTCGGCGGATATCCGCGGGTCTCCACGGCATCTCGGATGACCTCAAGCACCTTGGTTTGTCGGCTAGTCAGCCCGCGCCCGTTCGCCGGTTCAACTTGAGCAACGCCCTTGCTCACCTCGGCGTTCGCGGTTGGCGAGCTTCCGCTGGGTGACTTTGGCGAGCGACCATTCGTCGACATGTGTGCCTCCGGTGAAGTGGGTGTATTGCTGATCTGGGTAGGACCCTAGCGGCATTTGCGGGCCGAATCAAACATATGTTCGAAACTATCTGGCGAAATGTCAGTCCGCCGTGCGAGTATCCGTATCAACACCGAATCGAACAGGTGTACGTACAAATCTCGGAGGTCACGATGGCAGCAACAGTCCCCGCTTGGGGTACGCAGCGCAGTAGTTCAGGTCGGAGCAACCGACAGGTCTCAAAGCAGAGGCCACGCCAGCGTGCAGTTCGACCAGCGTCGGGAAGTCGGGAGCTGCCGCGGTCGTCTCAGGCAGCTGCCCGTGAGCGCAGGCAGGCTCGTGCGCTGGCTGCACCGAGTCGCCAGGCTCCCGTCGGCAAGTACGTCGCATTCACGCTACTGGGCGCGCTGGTAGCCGCTCTCGTGCTCCTCCTGCCCGGTCTTAGCGCCGAGGCGTCGAAGGGAACGTCAGAGTCGCACGCAACGTCAGTCGTGACCGTGAACCCCGGCGACAGCCTGTGGACGGTGGCGCAGCGGTCAATGCCCGACGTTGATACGCGAAGCGCAGTCATTGAACTGCGAAAGGCGAACAATCTGGTCGGTTCGGAGCTAGTCGCCGGCCAGCAGCTCGTGATCCCGAGTCCATGATGTCGCGACACGCGAACTTGTCGGCGAACTCGGGCTGTTTTTTTGGCGCCTGACCTGCGAAGACGGTTCGGCTGACGGGTACTCGTCCGAACGGTTGAGAGCAAAGCGCTTGCTATCTAGTGGGTGTCGACCTAATCTTACACCACATCTAGTGTTTACCCCGATGTTGTTCATCCACAGGGTGTGGACAGCGGTACACAGGTTCTCCGCAGAGAATCCCCACCGTTATCCCCAATTTGGGTCCGATTTGAAGGTTGGAGGCGGTTCGAGATGCATTGTCCTTACTGCCACAACGACGATTCCCGAGTCGTTGACAGTCGTACTGCCGAGGATGGTGCAGCCATCCGACGCCGACGCCAGTGTCCTGAATGTTCACGGCGTTTCACCACGACCGAGACCGCCACGCTCCAAGTGCAGAAGCGCAGCGGCGTGCTCGAACCGTTTAGCCGGGCAAAGGTCGCTGCTGGTGTCCGCAAGGCATGTCAGGGCCGTCCCGTTAGCGAAGACGACCTTGCCTTGCTCGCCCAGACAGTTGAAGACGCTGTCCGGGCCGTTGGCAACCCTGAGCTTCCTGCCCATGAGGTGGGAATGGCGATTCTTGGTCCGCTCCGCAAGCTCGACGAAGTCGCTTACTTGCGGTTTGCCTCGGTCTACCGGGGCTTCGAGAGCCTCGAAGACTTCGAAGCTGAGGTTGCCCTCCTTCGAATCGAACGCGAGTCAAACGCCGACCTCATTAGCTCAGCCGAGGTGGAGATTTCGATCACGTCCACCGCTCACGACAGTTCAGATCACGCATCACAAGCACGTTCAGCAAGTAGACAACCAAACAACTAACCACCCATGCAGTTCGCCATTGCCATACCCAGGCATGGCAATGGTCCTTTGAAGGAGACAAGAAATGGCTGATCGTTCAACCCCGGCCGACGGAATCGGTGTGTCGGAATCAAGTGCTGACCCGGCAGGCCACGGCCCGTCAGTCTCGGCCAAGTCTTCTCGAAAGGCTGACATCTCTGTGACTCGCGACGGCCTGACCATTGATCGCCTGTTCACGACACCGGGCGTTCACCCGTACGACGATGTCGAGTGGGAACGTCGCGACGTCGTGCAGACGAACTGGAAGACCGGCGAGAACGTGTTCGAGCAGCGTGCTGTCGAGTTCCCGACTGATTGGTCGGTGAATGCCTCGACGATCGTCACGACGAAGTACTTCCGTGGCGCCGTCGGAACGGAATCCCGCGAGAACAGCCTCAAGCAACTTATTGACCGTGTTGTCTTGACCTATGCGCGTGCAGGCAAGGAGCACGGCTACTTCGCGACGCCAGCCGACGCAGAGGTTTTCGAGCACGAGCTGACGTGGATGCTCCTTCATCAGGTCTTCTCGTTCAATTCGCCGGTGTGGTTCAACGTGGGAACTAACTCGCCGCAGCAAGTCTCGGCCTGCTTCATCCTCGCAGTTGACGACACGATGGATTCGATCCTCAACTGGTACCGCGAAGAAGGACTCATTTTCAAGGGCGGCTCGGGTGCTGGCCTCAACATCTCGCGGATTCGCTCGAGCAAGGAACTGCTTCGCTCGTCTGGTGGAACAGCAAGCGGACCCGTTTCGTTTATGCGTGGAGCAGATGCTTCCGCTGGGACCATCAAGTCCGGTGGTGCGACCCGTCGCGCGGCAAAGATGGTCGTCCTGGATGTCGATCACCCCGACATTGAAGAGTTCGTCGAGACGAAGTGGCGCGAAGAAGAGAAGATTCGCGCACTGCGTGACGCCGGATTCGACATGGACCTTGGCGGCAAGGACATCCACAGCGTGCAGTACCAGAACGCGAACAACTCGGTTCGCGTCTCGGACGAGTTCATGCGGTCAGTCGAAGCGAATGAAGAGTTCGGTCTGCGCTCGCGCACAGACGGATCGATCGTTGAGACTGTCGACGCCCGCACACTGTTCGACAAGATCTGCGAAGCGGCGTGGTCTTGCGCCGATCCCGGCATTCAGTACGACGACACGATCAACGACTGGCACACCAACCCAGAGACTGGCCGCATCACTGCGTCCAACCCGTGCTCGGAGTACATGAGCCTCGACAACTCGTCGTGCAACCTCGCCAGCCTGAACCTGCTGAAGTTCCTGAAGGACGACGGCTCGTTCGATGCAACGTCCTTTACCAAAGCTGTTGAGTTGGTCATCACCGCCATGGACATCTCGATCTGCTTCGCTGACTTCCCAACGGAAGCAATCGGCGACACGACGCGTGCCTACCGCCAACTCGGAATCGGCTACGCGAACCTGGGTGCCCTGTTGATGGCGTGCGGTCTCGCATACGACTCTGACGGTGGTCGTGCCCTCGCGGCAGGAATTACCAGCCTGATGACAGGTACTGCATACAAGCGTTCAGCCGAACTCGCTGGAGTTGTTGGGCCGTACGACGGGTACGCACGCAACGCTGACGCTCACGCTCGTGTCATGCGCAAGCATGCGTCAGCTACCGACACGGTTCGTTCGTCGACTTCGCTCGACAACGACGTCCTGCGCGCGGCGACCAAGGTGTGGGAAGAGTGCTTGTCGATCGGCGCAAAGAACGGATGGCGCAACGCGCAAGCAAGCGTCCTCGCGCCCACGGGAACCATCGGCTTCATGATGGACTGCGATACCACTGGTATTGAGCCTGACTTCTCGTTGGTCAAGTTCAAGAAGTTGGTCGGTGGCGGATCGATGCAGATCGTCAACCAGACGATTCCTCGCGCATTGCGCCGTCTCGGCTACAGCGGCGAGACCGTTGAGGCCATCATCGAGCACATTGCGGAGAACGGTCACATCATCGATGCGCCCGGGCTCAAGCCGGAGCACTACTCAGTCTTCGACTGTGCGATGGGTGAGCGTGCGATCACCCCGATGGGTCACGTGCGAATGATGGCAGCTGTTCAGCCGTTCATCTCAGGTGCGATCTCCAAGACCGTGAACATGCCCGAGACTGCAACGATCGCTGAGGTTGAAGAGATCTACCTCGCCGGTTGGAAGACGGGCCTGAAGGCTTTGGCGATCTACCGCGACAACTGCAAGGTTGGTCAGCCACTCAACGACGCAAAGGCCAAGAAGGCTGACGTCGCCGAGCCTGAGAAGACCATCGAATACCGCCCAGTTCGCAAGCGTCTGCCGAAGTCGCGTGCTGCTCGTACGGTGTCGTTCAGCGTTGGTGGTGCCGAGGGTTACATGACGGCATCGAGCTACCCCGATAACGGCCTTGGCGAGATCTTCCTGAAGATGAGCAAGCAGGGTTCAACGCTTGCCGGCATGATGGACGCCTTCTCGATCGCGATCTCGATCGGTCTGCAGTACGGCGTTCCACTCGAGCAGTACGTCCAGAAGTTCACGAACATGCGGTTCGAGCCAGCAGGTCTGACCGACGATCCCGATGTTCGGATGGCGCAGTCGATCATGGACTACATCTTCCGTCGCTTGGCGCTGGACTTCTTGCCAACGGAAACCCGCGAGGGCTTGGGAATCTTCACTGCTGAAGAGCGTGCCGAGCAGGTTGCCGGTTCCTACGGGACGCCGCCAGCTCAGATCGAAGCACTCGACGCGGTAGTTGAGACTCTCGCTCAGACGGCTGCGGTCCAGCAGAACGATGCGCCGGTCGAGCAGAATGCGCCAGCAGTACGTCCGCAGGTGCACTCATCGACGGAACTCCTTGAAGCAATTCAAGGCAAGGCCGCTGACGCACCACTGTGCTTCACCTGTGGCATCAAGATGCGTCCTGCTGGTTCGTGCTACGTCTGCGAGGGCTGCGGAAGCACCTCCGGCTGCAGCTAAGGGTGGGTAAACTAGGGCTATCCCCCCAAGGGGGTTCAACCTCTAGTTCCTCCCGACACGCCAGGTGAGAACTGGGTAAACCAGTTTCGATCCCCCTGCAACTACGGTGGCCTTGACGAGCTAAACGCTCGTCAAGGCCACCTTCTGTATGAACGGGAGAGCGCTGTCGTGGGACACAAGGTCAAGGTCCGTCAGCCCTTGGCATCCCTCGATCTCGACATCGTGCAGCGTGCCCTCGGCGAGGCTCCGCTGGACCTGCGCGGCAAGGACTCGATCCCCGCTCCGTACCTCACGATCGACGGCCGCATCAACGCGGCGACCAGCTTCTACCTCTGGCAGCACTGCCGCTCCAGCCCACACCTCGGCACAGCGACCCGCATCGCCGGCGATCTGAAGAACTGGGTCTCGTTCCTGGTCAACGAGCGCAACCTCCCACCGTTCATCGACGACCGCGACCCCGTCCTGATGGCCACCGAGGAGGACTGGGCCGCGTTCTACCGGCACAGCCAGTACCCCGAAGCCACGACACCGGCCGACGGTCGCGACACCGACGCAGGCGCCATGACCTCAGGCAGCTGGAACCGTGTGCGCTCAGCCACGAAGCGCCTCTACGAGCACCTCGACCGGCACTACCAACACCCGATGCCCTTCGACGTGGTCGACGTCGTCCATCAGGGCAGCGGCCGCCGCGGAACCAGCATCGTGGGCTATCAGCCCCGACGACGCTCGACCGGATCGCGCGGAACACCCATCGACCCGCACTTCGTCCAGATCCTCCTGCAAGCCGCTCTGCGAATCGACAGCAACGGCCAACAGCGCACCTACCTCGGCGCCGACCGAGACCAGGCCGTCCTCGCCCTCGGGTTCGCGACCGGCATCCGGCGCAACAACCTCTCCAACGTCACGACCTACGAAGTCCCGCAGTGCGTCACCCGCGACTTCACCGTCACCCGCGTCGCGGACTTCATCACCAAGGGCGACGCCGGCGGCGACGCGTTCGTCTTCGCGCACTACCTGCCGCTCGTCTGGGACTACATCGAAGGCCGTCGAGCCGAGCTCACAGCAAGCAAGACCTACACCCCCGCGAACCCTCTCCACATCGAGGAGGCCGACGAGATCCGAGTCCGTTACACCGACCACTCGCGCCCCGAGGCCGGGACACAGTCGCGCTCCTGGGTGATCGCAGACGAGGCGTTCCGGACCCGGCTCGTGAACCCCGACGGGTCCTCCCCGATCCTCTGCCTCAACGAGTACACCGCCGAGCCGCTGGCCTACGACAGCCTCTCCAACATCATCGAGTCCGCCCGCGACTTCGCCGCCGCCCACATCGAACCGGCCTTCCCGAAGGCGTTCCGGATCCACGACCTGCGACACAGCTACGCGGTCCATCTACTCCTGGCCATCTACCACGGCGCCATCGCCAAGAGCCTGCCGAAGAACCGCAGGAACGACTACAACGTCGACCACCTCTCGGCAGCCCTCGAGTTGGTGAAGGCCTCCCTCGGCCACGCCAGTGAGGACTCGACCAAGCTCTACCTCGCGACCGCCCACCGCTTCCTCGGCATCCCCGCCGAAGACTTCGTCGGCGCGCCCTGATGGCCCACGCCACCCGGGGCTTTCGCAGTTCCGCCTACGAGATCCTCCAGGTCGTCAACGTCGACCACTCGGCACTCTCACTCACCATCAGGCATGCCGCGAGCTACGAACCCCAGGAGTTCCGCCTGCGGACCCGCGACACCGTCGCCGCCCACCAGCTGCTTGACGCCATGGCGGCCAGCATCAAGGTCAGCCCGACAGCAGACCGCCACAGCGGCTGGGAGTCACGAGAGACCGTCCAGTACTCGATCTGGTACGCGCGCGTCATCCTCGCTGAGCTGCACGCCCACGGCGTCGAGGACTTCGGCGACAGCCGCGTTGACATCCCTCTGCTTCGCTCGCTGTACGAGCCTCTTCAGGAAGGCACGCGTCGCAACGCGGTGCACCTGCTAGCACGAGTGATGCGCGCCGAGCACCCGACCGGCACCGCTCTGGCGAGGGCGCTCAAGAACACCAGGTTCCCGGCCGAAGAGGGCGAGACCTTCACCTACGACGACGACATCGCAGAGGCGATCGAGGCTGCCGCCAAGGGCGTCTGGGCCGACCACTACGCGGCCTGCCGGCAGCTGTTCGAGCGGATGGGCTACGACGTCCAGGCCGGCCGCGGACGCGGCTGGCTACACGTTCCCGCCGCCGAGGTGATCGCCGGCTACGAACGCACACAACCCACCTGGTGCGCACCCACCGCGCCACAACCTCTCGACGGCGTCTTCGACCACGAGGTCGCCTGGGCGCTGACCCACCCGCACGCGTTCGGGATCTTCAACGGCACGGCTCCGCGGTTGATCCGCCCCACACTGCGAGACATCGGCAGCCTCCTCTATCCCGACCGTCAGACCCTCACCGCGGCTCTGATCCTGCACTGCCTGGGCGAGAACAGCGGCTACAACTACTCGGTGCTGATGGAAAAGAGCGCCGACAGCCTCACCTACATCGGCCAGGACACGGCACTCGAGACGAACGTCAAGGCACGCAACCACTCCGAGGACACCCGGCCGACCAGCACCGCGTCGATCTACACCCCTGGCGGCATCATCGAGGTCCTCAACGGCATCACCAGGTTCTCGCGCCACTCGCGCCGAGACCTGCGCGACGACGCGGACCAACACCCTCCAATCGTCGACCGCCTCTACGTCGCGCACGCCGCCGACCCAACGAAGTCGAAGATCATGCCCAACGGCTACCTGCACAACGGCTGGCGGACCGAGGCCTTCGCCAAGCACTGGCCGCTCGCCAGCGACCACAGCGACGTGTCGCTCCGGTTCCGCGCACTCCGTCTGGTCAGCCAGGCCCGCGCGATGAAGGAGGGTCTGAAGGCCGACGTTCACGGCCACACCGAACGCACCAAGGTCCACTACCTCGCACACGTCTTGCCGGCCCACACCTTCCACCAGCACGCCACCGAGGCTCAGGACCACTTCCACGACGAGAGCGTCGCGAACTTCCAACACCCCACGCCCACCGACCAGAACCCGGCGGCCGCCGCCCTCGCAACCGCCGCCCAGACCGGCCAGGTCGTCGACGTCGAGATCGGCCTCTGCGCATCCGGCGGCAACGACCCCGACGAGCCCACCAAACCCTGCTCGCTCGGCATCAACGCCTGCTTCACCTGCCCCAACGGCTTCCGGACCGTCGACCACGTCCCGGGCCTGCTCGCCGCTGTCGAGCTCACCCACATCATCGAGGACAACGACGCCGACGAGTGGCAGACCGGCGAGGCTCCGCAGCTGCGCTTCTTCGCCCAGGCAGCCCTCGACCAGTTCTCCCCACTGGTCGTCAACAACGTCCGACGCAACGTCGACCTAACCCCGCACCTTCACACCGTCACAGGCATCTACCTGGAGCTCAAACATGGCTGACGTCCGCCCGCTGCACCCCTACGCCCCGGCCATCGAGGAGAAGTACCTCATCGCCCCCGAGACTCCGCTGCGTCACCTGATCCCTGGCGGTGCCGACCTCGAGCTCGACCAGTCCTTCGGCGAAGAGGTCTGGGACCTCGCCGGCCACCGGTCCTGGACGGCCAAGGCGGGCGGTCAGACCACCTTCGACTTCAGCAAGCTCTCACCTCGCTGGCGCGTCGTAGCCCAGCACCTCTCGGTGTTCCAGATGAACCCGCAACTCGTCAACGACCTGGCCCCCGAAGTCCCCATGGCCCAGACCTGGGCACGCAGCCAGGAGGCCACCAAGCCCGTCACGTCGCAGGGCAACCTCAAGATGCTGCTCCACGCCACTGCGATCCTCGACCGCTACCACCTGACGACGTTCGACGAGGACACCTGGGACCGCGTGGTCAGCCTGCTCATCACTCCCCAGAGCAAGGAAGAGAAGCGCGACGGCGCCATCCTGTCGGCCGGCACAGGAAGAGGCCGCGCCCAGCAGCTGAGCGCGTTCTGGGAGGTCACCCACATCGTCGGGAGGACTGACCTGCTCGGCGCCAACGCCCCCTTCGGTGGACGCGAAACCACCGAACTCTACGAGCGCCGCGGCCCTCGCAACAGCGTGCGCCCCGACGACGCCGTCGGTCAGATGCTCGGCTTCACCGGATGGTTCATCGACCACGCCCTGGAGGACATCGTCGAGACGATCGAGTGGTGGTCGAGCAACGCCGCAGCCGAGCCACCCGGAAGCCAGCAGGGCAACTACGACGCCATGCTCGACCTGCTCTGCCGCATCGCCGCAGACAACAACGGCGACGTCCCGGGCGTCCGCAACATCAACGGCGGACTCACCCTCGCCCACGGCGCACTCGGCCGCCTCATCGGCGAGTTCGACGCCGACGAGGCCTACCTCGCCGGCCGATGGGCGATGCGGCAACTCGGCGACCAGGTGACGCTGTCCGAGGACCTCTCGCCCTGCCCCGTCGAACTGACGACCATCGACACCCCGGCGGGGCTTCAGACCTGGACGCGACGGCTGCTACCGGTCAACAGCGAGCTCGACCTCTGGCAGCGCTACGCCATCTACGCCTGCATGTTCTACCTCTCCGCCACGCTCATGCTCCGCGACAGCCAGTTGTCGTGCCTCCCACTCAACGCCATCACCACCGAGCCCCTCGAGCGGCCAGACGGAACGACCGTCGACCAGCACACCCTGAAGGCCTACCGAACCAAGAACCGACACAGCCCGGTCCCTACATCCGTCGTCGTCAGCTCGCGGACGGCCCGGATCATGACCCTGCTCCAGCGCCTTCAGAAGGCGCTCGGCTAGCAGCCAGCGCTCGCGGTCACGGGGTTGCCCTTCATGTTCGACCAACGCCTCGCGGTCCCGTTCGGGAAGGAGCCCAGGTCGGGTGCCCGCGACGGCCTCTACCTCGACACCAGCTTCGACAAGCTGCTCCGCAACGCGGCGTCGCTGCTGTTCGACCGCGGCGTCATCACTCGCAGCCTCGAAGGGACGAAGGTCAACGCACGCCAGGTCCGCATCACCTGCGGGCAGGCCTACGCCTCACGCGAACACGGTGCTGCTCTCGCAGCCGCCTACGGCCAGTGGGACAGCCGGCAGGTCGCCGCCGGCTACGTCGGGGACGTCTACAAGCGGCTCATCACGCCCGTCGACCCCGAGGACGTCGACGACGAGATCATGATGAGCAAGGGCGAAGCCTTGGTCGCTGCGCGCAACCAGCGACCTCTACTCACCGGCCGCGGCCTGCCGCGACTGGACGAGGCCCTTGAACGCTCAGAGCCGAAGCTCGCCAACCCAGCACCCCTCACCCCGGCTCGGAAGAGGGCCCTCGGCAAGACGAACCGGAACCTGCACCAGGGCACCCTGACGCTCTGCCTCTGGCAGCTCGAAGGAGCGATGTGTGGTGGGCAGGCCGGCCCGGACTTCGCCAGGTGCGCGCCGGGGGAGTGCCGCAACTCCGTGATGACGCCCGGCAACCGAGCGCGCTACGAGCTCATGCGACGTCAGTACCTCACGCCCGACACAGTCGTCGGTCGACGAGGAGCAGCGCGGCTGGACAACCTCAACCCTGACATCAAGGTCGAGTTCGCCGACAAGACCGACGACGAGCTACGGGACCTGGTCAAGCAGCAGTACGACAACTGGGTGGCTGCGACGCTGCAGGTCTCCCAATGAACAACGACGACGGCATCGACGCCCTCATTCGCGCGGCTCGCAGACTGGCCGAAGGAGAACCGCTGACAGGCGACCTGCTCACCGAGGAGAAGGTCCCGACCCGGCTCCGACTGGTCCTGGCTGCCACCGCACTGACTGCCGCCGACCTGCCTGCCAGCAAGAGGGCCATCGTCGACGCCGCCCCGGCCGCTTGGTCGGCCACCTACCGCAACCACGCCGAGCTACTCGAAGACGTCAAGACGCTCCTACCGGTCCTCGTCGCCAGTCAGCTAGAACTCCTCGGAGCGATGCCCACGAGCTCGGACCTGAGGCTCCAACTCGACCAGGCCAACGCCAGCGTCGTCCGCGAGCGCAAGCGGGTCGAGGACCTGGAGGAAGAGCTTCGGCAGCTGCGTCAGTACGCCCTCGAACTGCACCGCAAGACCAAGCCTGAGTACGACGCGATGATGGCCGAGCGGCGGAAGAAGGTCCGTCACCTGCGGCCTGTCGACGACGACACGGACGGTTAGCGTCCTGGTTGACGACATCGCCGCTCATCTGCTCGCCGATCGCGGCGCTGAGATCTACTGGCTACCCGGCTGGGAGAACGCCACGCCGCTCGACATCGCAGCTAGAGCCGGAGCCCACGCGGTCATCCGCTGGCTACACGGTCGAGGAGCACACAGCTGTGAGCAGCTCCATGACGCAGAAGGCTGAGGAAGACAGCGTCGCTGGCTGCGATCCTGGCCGCTAAGAGTGCGCGGCGTGCTCGTGCTCAGCGTGGCTGAGGGACCCGGGCCCACCTCGACCCATCGGGAAATCGCCGCTATCATCGGTCTATGGCGATGGTAGCGCTTTCAACTCCGCGTACTCAGGACCTTCTGCGCGGCAGTGCCCTGTTCCACGGGCTGGCTGACCGGAGCCGTCTGGCGATCGTGGTGATGCTGGCCGGCGGAGAGCAGCGGGTGGTCGACCTGACGGGTGCGCTCGGTCTGGCCCAGGGCACGGTCTCGGGTCATCTGGCGTGTCTGCGCGAGTGCGGGCTCGTTGTCGGCCGGCCGGAGGGTCGGCAGATGTTCTACTCCCTGGCCCACCCCGAGCTGATGGATGTCCTGGCTGCGGCCGAACGGTTGCTCGCGCTGACCGGCGACGCGGTCGCGCTGTGCCCCAACTACGGCTGCGGTACCGAGGCCACTGATTCCCCGCTCGATGCGGAAGAGGGTTTGGCGCGATGACGGACGCCTGCGGTTGCGGAAGCGACGAGCCTCGCGGCGAAGACTCCGAGGACCAGGAGCCGGAGCGGTTGTGGGAGGTTAGCGAGCTGCGTTTCGCCGCCCTGGCCGGGGTCTTCCTGGTGGCCGGGTTCGTCGCCAACCTGCTCGATGCGCCGTCGGCCGTGGTCATCAGCCTCAACGTCGCCGCCTTGCTGATCGGTGCGTGGACCTTCGTCCCGGGCACCCTGCGCCGGCTCGCCAAAGGCAAGATCGGCGTGGGCACCCTGATGACCATTGCCGCGGTCGGTGCGGTGCTCCTGGGCGAGGTCGCCGAGGCGGCGATGCTCGCGTTCCTGTACTCGATCAGCGAGGGCCTCGAGGAATACGCCGTCGCCCGGACCCGGCACGGCCTGCGTGCCCTGCTGTCCCTGGTGCCCGCTGAGGCCACGGTGCTGCGCGACGGTGCCCAGGTCACGCTCTCACCTGCCGAGCTCCGGGTCGGCGACCTGCTGCTCGTTCGGCCGGGCGAACGCATCGCCACCGACGGCGTGATCCGCACCGGCCGGTCCGCCTTGGACGTGTCAGCCCTGACCGGTGAGTCGATGCCGGTGGAGTCCAGTGCGGGCGACACCGCCTACGCCGGGTCGATCAACGGCACCGGTGTCCTCGAGGTCGAGGTGACCTCGACCGCCGAGGACAACTCGCTGGCCCGGATCGTCAAGATCGTGGAGGCCGAGCAGAGCCGAAAGGGCAACGCCCAGCGCCTGGCCGACCGGATCGCCCAACCCCTGGTCCCCGGCATCATGATCCTGGCGACGGCAATCGCCGTCACCGGTAGCCTGCTGGACGACCCCCGCACCTGGATCTCCCGCGCCCTCGTGGTGCTGGTCGCCGCGTCGCCGTGCGCCCTGGCCATCTCGGTCCCGGTCACCGTAGTCGCCGCCATCGGCGCAGCCAGCAAGATCGGCGCGCTGGTCAAGGGAGGCGCCGCACTGGAGGCGCTGGGCAGGATTCGCGCGGTCGCTCTCGACAAGACCGGCACCCTGACCCGCAACGAACCAACCGTCGTCGAGGTCGTTGCCACCGACGGCCACACTCCGGAGCAAGTCCTCGACGTCGCGGCCGCGCTGGAGTCACAGAGCGAGCACCCCCTGGCCCGTGCCATTCTCGCCGCGGCCCCCGACCACGCCGCTGCGACCGAGGTCGAGGCCATCACCGGCGCCGGGCTCACCGGACTCGTAACCGGCCAGACTGCCCGCCTCGGTCGACCCGGCTGGATCGATGCCGGCAACCTGGCCGCGCGAGTCACCGCCATGCAGGAGGCCGGCGCCACGGCCGTGCTCGTCGAACACGACGGCACCGTGCTCGGCGCAATCGCGGTCCGTGACGAACTGCGGCCCGAGGCCCGCGAGGTGGTCGCCCGCCTGCGCAGCAGCGGGTACCGCGTCGCCATGCTCACCGGCGACAACCAGCGCACCGCGACCGCTCTCGCAACCCAGGCCGGCATCAGCGATGTGCACGCCGACCTGCTCCCCGAGGACAAGTCGAGAATCATCGCCCAGATGCGCGAAACCTCGCCCACCGCGATGGTCGGCGACGGCGTCAACGACGCCCCTGCCCTGGCCACCGCCGACGTCGGAATCGCGATGGGCGCCATGGGCACCGACGTCGCAATCGAGACCGCCGACGTCGCGCTGATGGGCGAGGACCTCAGACATCTCCCGCAGACCCTCACCCACGCGCGTCGCTCTAGGGCGATCATGCTGCAGAACGTCGGGCTCTCCCTGGCACTAATCGCCATCCTGATCCCGGTCGCAGCATTCGGCATCCTCGGGCTCGCCGCCGTGGTGCTCGTCCACGAACTCGCCGAGATCGTGGTCATCGGCAACGGCGTCCGCGCCGGCCGGACCCGCCCCCTGCCGCCAGCCCCGCCAGCCGACACCCAGGACGACGCCGCCGGACAGACACCTGCGGCGGTTGCCCGATGAGCCAGGCTGCCGACAGCACCGACACTGGTGCCCGGCGAGCGTCGAGCAGAGCGCGGCGCCTGCTGTTCCTTGCCGCCCTCGCGTTCGCCGCCGCAGACCTGGTCGCCAAGGTCGTTGCCGAGAGCCGCCTCAACGAGACCAGCGTCGATCTCGGCGTCCTCCAGCTACAGCTGGCCCACAATGACGGAGTCGCGTTCAGCCTCGGAAACTCCCTGCCCTCATCGGTCGTCCTGGCCCTCACCGCGGCACTCACCGGCGGCATGGCCCTCTACGGGTGGCGTCACGCGCCGACGGCCAACCGGGTCCAGCTCATCGCCGGCGCCGCCATCCTCGGAGGCGCGACCGCAAACGTGATCGACCGCGCCGGCGACGGTGTCGTCACCGACTACCTGCACACGGGATGGTGGCCAACGTTCAACCTCGCCGACGCCTTCCTCGTTCTCGGCGTCATCGCGCTCGTCGCGGGACAACTCAACACCGAACGGCGATCGAGTGCGTCTACGCTCGACGACCCAGATCGGGACTCGTCCACGGACCCCGCGCCATCCGAGGAGCGCGGACCCGACCGAACCGCGGAGTCATGAACCGGGTCACCTCGTCGCCACAGGCCGGAGGCCCTCCTCGTCAGCACCCGTGACCAACACCACCCTTACGGCCCCCGGTGCTCGACCCACCACGTCGGGGTCGACCCCACCGAGGTGGCAGAGGTGCCGGCCCAACTGCGCCGGCCGCAGGAAACACCCCGTCGGAAGAGCTGCTCGAGAGTGCCGCCGGGGGGATAGGCTCAGGGCCAGAACTTGACCGCACAGCAGCGACGCGTCGGCGACCAGGACGGGGGACACCACATGAGCCACGGGGTACCACAGGCCATGGGGGATACCCCTCGATCGCCTACGTGCAGCTGAGTTCGACCAGCCCCCGGTGTCGGCGAAGGCTGCGTGGGGTGACTTGATTCAACCGAATTAGCCAAACCCGAGTGTCCCCCTGAAGTCAAGATCTCAGGGGGACACTCGGGCTTCTGCCCGCAGATTTCGAACTATTCCTTCGTGGGCAGTCCGCGGCCTTTCGAAGTTGGGTCACGCCGCCCGTACCTATCGCGATGCGGCCGAAGACGTGTGGCTGTGGGATTTGGGCACGTTTGGGTTTTGGTCACGTTTTCGGCCACCCGTTTCGTCACGGCCCCGTCCTATATGGAGGCACCAAAGCCGCGACCAGAAACGCTCGATATCGAACGTTGGAGTCCACACCTTGGACAGCCTCAGAGGAGGCTTGGATCTATCCACAGCTGGTCGGTGAGCCAGCTTCGGATTGGTCCGGCGTTGCCGTTGGCGGCGGCTTCAGCATTGCGGGCGATCAAGAGGATGCGCCCTGGTTCTGCGACATCGGTTGAACCGAGCCGATAAGCGAGATCCGCCCAAGTTTGAAAGCTATCCAAAACAGGTTGAGCCTGAGTGCGTTGAGTAGGTGTCGCTTGCAGCCAATACTCGTACCAGGAATTGACGGCAAGCAGGGCGACAGTTCCGGACAATCCTGCCACCGACAACTCCTGCGGCTGCTGTATGTGATCGTCATCAACGGGCATGTTGCTGATACCAAAGAAGTACGGTTTGGCGCGCCGATCGGTGGCAGAAGCAGGCAGCACGTCTCCGGCCTTCATCGGGAACGTCGCGCGTAGCGGGGCGAAGACTTCGTCCGATGTGGCCGTGGGCGGGAGTGGGTAGACACTGGCCATGCCAGCGATGATGCTACTGATCTCTGGCCGGTGGACGTCGGTGTAATCGTCTGGTGATGCACTTAGTTCGGTGAGAGATCGATGCTCCCAGGTGGTCACAGGGGTCGGTTGCTGCGCCGTAATCACTGCTTGGGCGGCAACAACGCCTCCGCCTCCCAGCAGCACACTTGCCACAACAATCGCGAGTAATCGTTTGGGTGCGCTGCTGCGCGTCTTGGGTGAACAGCCGACAGTGGCGGACGCTTGAGTGCAAGGGTCGGCGCGCGAGAGTAGATCCATAGCGGCGTTGACGTTCATAGCCGACTTCCTTGCTGCTCTCGCGTGCCGTTATCGGCGGTCAGGTCGATGGTCTGGGTAGTAAGCGAGGAATCATCGGATTGAGAGTGAATGTGGGTCAGTTCTTTGGCGAATCGTTTGCGAGCGCGATGAAGGCGCACCCGAACCGTCGCAGCATTGACACTGAGCACTCTCGCCGCCTCACCGGGAGAAAGACCATCCCAACCAGTCAAGAGCAGAAGTTCTTTGTCGTCACTGGATAGTCGGCTCAGCGCAATCCATACATCGCGCTCTTGTTCCCAGGCCAACAGGTGTGTAGCGGGATCTTTGCTTGCATCTAGTGGGGCAGCGGCAAGGCCGGACAACAGAACATCATCACGCGCGCTTTTTCGAACGTGATTGTTAAACACATATCGTGCGGTGACCAGCATCCATGGCTTCAACCCGGGTCCGGCGGGTAGCGCTTCTCGACGCTGCCAGGCGATAGCAAAAACTTCCGCCACCAAATCCGACACGTCGCTGCGATCTGCGCCACGACGTATAAGGTATCTGCTGATGTCAGGCTGGAGCGCCTCGAAAACCTCACTGAATTGTTCCCCCGTCAATGACTGCATACCTACTAGTGTCAGCTAACTCCCCATCGTTACAGGGCAACTCGCACACTTCCAAGGAAAGTTCAGGCTGTATCAACCGCGCATGACGCGACCTTCCATCTTCTCCATGCTCAGATGGAAGGTCTCCTGCTCTCGAAACAGACCGGGGCCGGACGCGCCGTTGCCGGAACCAGAAGCCATGTTGGCCGGCGCCTGACCGGCGTCACAGCGGAGAACCGGAGGCCGCGAGACTTCCGCCCGCGCGGCATCTTCTAGGTGGACCTAGGGAAAGGCCAACAATTAGATCGTTGCGCCCATGTTGAGGGCCAAAGTCTGGGTGTTAGGCGTTTCCGCTATCGCGGTCATGGTTCTGCGGCGCCGGAATCCCCGATCCAATATCGGACGTTACTGGGCAGATGGAAGCGCCCAACGCTGAGGTGTCCCAGGGAATGAGCCTTGCATTCTCGTACGTTTATCCGTACGGTTTGAGCATGGCCACCACGATCACCGCGACCGACGCGAGAGCGAAGCTCTACAACCTACTATCCGAGGTCAACACGAGCCATGACCCTGTGACGATCACCGGCAAGAACGGCAACGCGGTGCTGGTGTCGGAGGAGGATTGGAACGCTGTGATGGAAACGGTGGCACTGCATGCCGTACCTGGGCTTGTCGAAGACATCACCGCAGGGCGACAAGAGCCGATCGATACCTCCCCCCTCACCTGGTGACCTACGAACTAGCGTTCACCAACCGCGCCCGAAAGGACGCGAAGAAGATCGCCCGGAGCGGGCTGCAGACGCAGGCTCAGCGGCTGCTGGACGTATTGGCGGAGAATCCATTCAGCAATCCGCCGCCGTACGAGAAGCTTGTCGGCGATCTCAACGGCTGCTATTCCAGGCGAATCAATCTTCAGCATCGCCTTGTCTACGAAGTCCTCGAATCGGAGGGGATCGTGCGCGTGCTCGCAATGTGGAGCCACTACGAATAGTGCCGTGAAGCGACCAAATTGGACGTTCGGAACGGAACGCTTTCGTTTGTCGCGAGCGTCGCTTGGTGTTGAGTTGTCGATGTTCGGAGTATGTCGAACAACATTGGATACGCCAGAGTCTCAACGACCGATCAATCCACTGATCTACAGGTGGATGCGCTAACAGTTGCCGGTGCCGCCAGGATCTTCATTGATCACGCGTCCGGAGCCACCACGGACCGCCCTGCCCTCACTTCGTGTCTGGAATACCTCAACCCAGGTGACACTCTGCTGGTGTGGCGCATTGACCGCCTCGGACGCTCGATCACTGACCTGATCAAGCTCGTGAGTGATCTGTCGGATCGGGGTATCCAGTTCCGGTCCCTGACCGAAGCAATCGATACCGCGACGCCTGGCGGTGAGTTGGTGTTCCACATCTTCGCCGCTTTGGCTCAGATGGAACGCCGACTGCTCTCGGAACGGACCCGGGCTGGGCTCGCAGCCGCCAAGGCGCGGGGCCATGTCGGCGGGCGGCCGACCGTGATGACGGTGGAGAAACTAGAAGCCGCCCGCGCTATGCACGCCAACGGCGCGACCTTCACCGTGATCTCGACGGCGCTTGGTATCAGCCGCTCAACCGTCCGCAGAGCACTGGAGAAACCAGCCTGACACACGTTTTCGGCCACGAGCACCACTGCGACCGAAAAGGGTGGCACACGGATTTGAGTGCAGGTTTCGGTCGCGACGACTCGAGATGAACGATCGAGATTCGGCCCGCCGACTATCGCTCGGTTTCGGGCATGGCTGTCCGTGTTATGCGACGCGCGGTACCTGTTTGGGAATGCCGATCTCAGGTGACCCCGGAACCAGGGTGGCAGCGGAACTGTGCGACTAGGACGCTAGGTGCGCCGCGACCGGCTCAGTAGGTCTACTTCAAGTGAGACATAAACTGGATCCATGTGGCCGTCGCCCCAGTTTGATTGAGTTGCAATGGACAGCTGTCGGACTCCCAAATCCGTACCCGATATTCCCATTCACCCTGGGCCCAAGAGAACACGAGCCGAGTAACCGGATATGAACCCAAGACCTTGACGTCCATGTCCGCCGGTGCTTGCTGACTGAGCTGTTCCACTAGGTCGGCCTCAAATTGGGTCGCAACGGACTTCGCGTCCGGATGACACCGGCAGATTGCGAAGTCGGCGGCGGCGCGGATATCCGGGTCGCTCTCGTCCCCTTCCCACGAGTCTCGGAGTTCTACCAGCGGCTCCCAAAGGTCGGGATGTGACAACTGCCCTGCGGCTTCAAGTTCGAGCTTCCAGACCCTGTCAGAGTTGACGCGTTCCAGGAGCGGAGCGAGCACCCGCGGGTCACCTAGCTGCGCTAGCGCGACCAGCGCTTCGCAGCGTGCGTCATCGTGTTCGTCATTGATCCTTGCGATAAGGGCATCGCGGATTGCGGGCGAATCACACTCAAGCTGGCTAAGTCCAAAGCAAGCCCAATCATGCACGTCGCCGTCACAGTCCGCCGTCAGCTGCACAAGCACACCTGCGACCGCATCAATTCCCGGCTTTGACTGGACTCCGCCGGGAATCGATCGAGCAAGCGCCAGCCTGATGTCTTTGTCGGGATTATCAGCGCGTACTGAAGCCAGGATCGCCATCGAAGCACCCTCTTCCCAGGCATGACCCAGGCTGTAGACCAACGCCTCGATCACTCGGGGATCGGTCTCACGTTCCAGCTCGCTCACCAGGAGCGGAATGACCCGTGCGCAATTCTCAGGCTTGCCATCGACCTGCTCGCCGAGTTGCTCGGCGTACAGAATGCGAGCCATCACGTCGCTCTCTCGCTGTTTCATGAGTGACCTCCTGCGCCGCTCGCCTAACGCGGCCACGCCTCGACCGTTCAGTCTGCCACCCGCTACTTATCAGCTAACGGATCGGCTGCCCGAGCATGCTCGCAAACCACGCCGGTTTGGAGAATCTATTCCTCGAGGCCGGTTTTCCGACCGAAACCGGACGTTTCTGGAAACCAGGACTGCCGGTTCCTGATGAGTGCGACGCGCCGATCAAGCTACGTGTGGCCGTGGGGTCACATCGACGGTGAGGGTGGCGTCGAGGGCATTGGCGATGCGTTCCAATACACCCAGAGTGGGGACTGTTCCACCGGCCTCGAAACGAGCCACCGCAGACTGGGTCATCCCAGCCGCTTTCGCCAGGTCGGTTTGGCTCCACCCTGAGCTTTCTCTTAGTTCTCGGACTCTGCGACCAAGCTCGTACGCCAGCCGAGCAGCTTCGTATGCCTCACTGGCCCCAGGTTCGTCCATGCGAGCGTCTTTGATCTGATTCCACTGCGTGCGCTCAGTCATCGTCTTCGTCCTTATCCGTCGTATGTTCCTGTGCAATACATCGAGCCATAGCCCGCTTTGCCCTCGCAATCTCACGTGGCTCTTGACGGTTGCTTTTCGTGAACACCGTCAACAACACGCTCCTTCGGCCAGGGGCGAGTCAATAACTGATCCGCACCGCCTGGCGGCTCAGGTGCAAACGCAGCTCTCGTAACTTCCCATCCAACTGACGGGTGTAGGGCTCACCCAACAATGGACCCTGTTCTGCAAGCAAATCGATGTAGAACGCCACCGTGAAGAAGTTGGCGGTAGGCAAACCTTCAAGCCAATCTCTCACCTCAGGCTCTAACTCGACCAAACCCCAGGATATAGCAGCGATGCTATACCCGTCCTCCAGTTTTGGGAACGGCTTTGCCACCTATTCGGCCTCGGGTCGTGTGTGCGAATCATCAATACGGCCTGGTGGTTCCGCAACCGGACCATTGAGCCCCTGACATTTCCGGGGTGTGGGTGCGCTTGGCGTTGAGTTGGCCGATGTAGGGGTAGGTCGAACAACATTGGATATGCCAGAGTCTCAACGACCGATCAATCCACTGACTTACAGGTGGATGCGCTAACAGTTGCCGGTGCCGTGAGGATCTTCATTGATCACGCCTCCGGAGACAACGCGGACCGCCCTGCCCTCATCTCGTGTTTGGAATACCTCAACCCAGGTGACGCTCTGCTGGTGTGGCGCATTGATCGCCTTGGACGCTCGATCACTGACCTGATCAAACTTGTGAGTGATCTGTCGGATAGGGGTATCCAGTTCCGTTCCCTGACCGAGGCGATCGATACCGCGACACCTGGCGGTGAGTTGGTGTTTCACATCTTCGCCGCTTTGGCTCAAATGGAACGTCGTCTGCTCTCGGAACGGACCCGAGCTGGACACGCAGCCGCCAAGGCACGGGGCCATGTCGGCGGGCGGCCGACCGTGATGACCGTGGAGAAACTAGAAGCCGCCCGCGCCATGCACGCCAACGGCGCGACCTTCACCGTGATCTCGACTGGGCTTGGTATCAGCCGCTCAACCGTCCGCAGAGCAGTCGAGAAACCGACCTGAGGCACATTTTCGGCCGCAAGTATCACGGCGACCGAAAAGGGTGGCACCCGGATTTGAGCGTAGGTTTCGGTCGCGACGATTCGAGATGAGCGATCGAGATTTGGCCCGGCGACTATCCCTCGGTTTCGGTCGTCGCTGTCAATGCATAGCGAGTTCATTCCATGCTGAGCCTTTGCCGACAACGGAGGACCCATTTTCCCGCTCCTAGTCGAACCGGAAATGGCGATCACCCGGCCTTCACCCTGTTGCAGCACGCCCCGACGAAATCAGGTCTGCGGTTAACGCCTCTACTGGGCTATTGGATTGGTGAACGCATCGGATTGGGTCGGCGCAACTACGATGACGTCATGCCCACACATCCATTCGCGTTCGAGGGGGACGACGAACAAGACGGCATCGTCTCGTTCCCTCAACCGGTCGCGATCGATCAGATCGCCCTGGTCCCGGCGAAGCCCGTGGTCAGCCTCAGCGTGAGCGGCTTCCGCGCGGGACTATGCAACTTCGCATTCCACGTCACTTACTCAACCGACTCGACCGAGGGCATTGTTCAATCTGTTGAACTACGCCGACCAAGATCCGAAGAGGCAGGTCTGCACCTGTGGATCACGCGCGAGCCGACCGGCAGCGACCTGGAACTTTCTGTCCCTGAGTGGGCAATGCAAGAAACTTCCAACGAATTCACCAACCTGGAGGTCAGTGCGCTCTACCCGGAACCGGGCGAACGACTCACACTCCACTGTTGCTGGCCTGAAAAGGGAATTCGCGTCACCTCGACCGAGCTGGATACTTCCGCGATCCTGGCGGCAGCGGAAGTGTGCCGACGGACTGCGGTGCCGGTTCCCGAACCTTTGAAAGTCGCTGAACCGATTGGCTACGGGCCGTTCCCACCGCCAATGACGCTGCTCCAGCCGCTGGCCATCAGCCGTGCGCTCCACGACGCGGACGGAATCCTTGCCCACCTCACGCGTTTTGAAGTCTGCTCCGCAGGAGTTCAGCTTGTGCTTCGGATCATGCTCGACCCTAATCGGCTGCAGCCGGAACTAGTCGGGGATGAGCGACTCGGACAAGAACTGGACTTTTACGGCAAGTATGGCCGCGTGGGTCGATGCGTTCTCACTGCACGTTTTGAAGGACCGGTGGGTTCGACAGGGCCGCTCAACCTTGAACATGCGGGCGGGGGCCTTCACTGGAACTCTGAATTAGGAGTGCAGTGCGAAGCCAACTTCATAATCCAGCCGCTGCCACCCGATGAGGCGAAGCTAGTGTTCGAGTTGTCCTGGCCCAACGCGAGCCTCGACAAGTGCACAACGGTCATTCCTTCCGGCTGGCTGAATCCCGAGCAGGACCGCAAGTAGGCGCCGACAGCCAGACGTTCCCATGACGGCGACTCTTTCGGCTTCAACTGAGGCCGAGGGATTGAAGCGAAGGGGTGCGCATAGTGGCGACTGGCGGTGTATCAAACTGACCGTAACCCGACGTTTAGGCGCGGCGATACAAAGTGGTACCGATTCGGTATCATTTACCACATGGCCATGACTTTGAGACTGACAGATGAGGAAGCTGACCTCTTACGTCAGCAAGCCGAACGCGAGCATCGATCGATGCAAGAAGTCGTCCGGTTGGCAATTCTGGATCGAGTTAAGAGAGACGGCCGATCCAAGTGGATCGCCACGAATACCGCACGAATCATGGAGGAAGATGCCGAGCTACTCAAACGGCTGGCGCAGTGACGGAATTCCTCACGACTGAGGACGGTGTACAGATCGTCGAGATGCTCGGGCAACAAGTCCGTGATCTGGGCCTTCTCGCAAGCGCCATCAATCGCCCTTCAGCCTCCGCCTTTGGAGAGGACGCCTATCCGTCGCTCGGTGAGAAGATCGCCGCGCTGATCGATGGGATCAACCGCAATCACCCCCTCATCGACGGGAACAAGCGATTGAGCTGGATATGCGCTCGGAACTTCGCGAACCTCAATGGGCACGAGTTGCGCGCTGACCCTGACGACGGTGAGCAAGTCATTTTCGGTGTGGCCGAAGGAAGTATGGATTTCGCGTCTTTGACCGTGTGGACGAATGCACACTTGAGCCCAACTCCGATTTGAGTTGCACACCGACCCGACCGAAACCGGACGTTTTCGGCCAGGGGTCGAAATAAGTTGTGGGCAGTCTGGTCTTTTGATTTGCGGTTCCAAGAACGTTACATGTAACATTTACTCATGGCGAGCACGCGTGAACGAGTACGTCAGCATCGAGAAAAGCTGCGCAAACAGGGCTTGCGACCTATTCAAATTTGGGTTCCGGATGTGCGCTCCCCGGAGTTCGCGGCGCAAGCCCATGCGCAGTCTGAATTGGCGGCCAATAGCCCAACTGCTGTGGATGACCAAGATTTCGTTGATTCGATCAGCGAGTTCGGTAGTTGAGGCGCGGCGAGATTTGGACTGTGGCGGGCGGCCAAGGTTATGCCGGAAAGTCGCGACCCGTCTTGATCATTCAAGACGACCGCTACGACGCAACCGATTCCGTAACGATCTGTCCGCTAACCAGCACCGAGCTGTCGGCGCCACTCTTCCGGGTCGCGATACCAACGGGTGATCAATCGGGCCTGACGGGGTCGTCGTACGCGATGGTCGACAAGATCACGACTGTAAGTCGTAGCAAGATCGGGCCTTTTGTGGGTCGCGCGAGCGATGAGCAATTGGTCGCCGTCGACCGCGCAATCGCGGTGTTCCTCGGACTTGCTGACTAGGGATTTGGGTTCGCTCAACTCAACAGTCAAATAGCAGGCACTGCTGCGGGAGACGCCTCATCAACGTTAAGCGCCTGGCAGCGGACGTTTCAGGCCCCTTCCCTCGACCTGCCGACATCGACCAGTACCGACCACAAACGGCGTTTGGTCACAGCCAGAAAATGCTCAGTTGTTGTTCCCACTGCCCCGTCAGGGTGGACCCTGGCGGAAGATCGATAGTGAGATCATTGCGCTCGTGGTGAGGGCTAAAGTCTGGCTGTTGGGCGTTTCCGCTATCGCGATCATGGTTCTTTCGTATTTCGCTTACCGAGATACGCGGTCTGGTCCTCGAGACTACGGGTGGTTCGCCTACGCGCCATACAGTGATCAAGTTTTCTATCCCGAGCAGCAGCCTGATGGGGCATTCAGTGTTGTGGCGTCGTTGCTGCCGATGGTCATCGGAATTGCGTGCGTTGGGATGCTGGCATTGGGACCCCGGCTCCCGCGGTTCAACACGGGTGTCGTGGCAGTCACCCTTGGCGCTGCGATCCTAACCGGCACTGCGGCCTACCTCAGTCGTGGTGGGGCGTGGGCATCGGGCGGTGACTCCCGCCGCTACGCCGACTATCTGAGCGACGAACGTGTCAACGTTATTGATCTCGCAGGGGTCGCGGGCACCCTGCAACTTGTTTCGGTCGCCCTACTGATCATCGCCTGTGCCCTGTCATTCATCGGACTTCGCCGGAGTTCCCGCCAGCAGCCTGCCCCTGATGTCTCCTAGCAAGTTCGTGGGCGAGCTTTTGCACCGCGACTGAAACTGGGCGGACCCGCCGACCACAACCGGACGTTCTGAGCTCGGGCAGAACAGTTCGGTTTCGATCTGCGTCGGGACAGGTTCCTTTCAATCCACCGACCAGGAAATACTGGTCGCCTGCGGACGAAGAAGAGCTAGCGCGAAATCTTGGTATCGGAGCAAGGGGTAATTTGCCAGTCCCGAATTCACCGAGACCATATCCGCTCGGTTGGCGTGCGTGGCCATGGAAGCGGATCGGTGCGCTGGCCGTAGCCCTGGTCTTGGTGCTGGCCGCGATTGTGGTGCTTGGCGCCCTTGCCCCTGCGTTCACCGCCTGAACTCAGCCGTCCCTAGCCGGACGTTTGTGACGGCCGGATTGGCGGAGGCTAGGCACGAGACGCCGTTCAACTTGAACGGAAAGCCGCTATCCATCCCGCAAAGACACACGAAACGGACCCTGTTCTGAAGCAATTCGGTCGGCGTCGTCTGGCTCCGGGTCAAGTTGTACCCAAACCGACAGAATGACCGACATCTAAAACGGGTCTGTCAATCG
>CAUJEJ010000017.1 GCA_963169255.1 Actinomycetota bacterium
TGTACCGCATTGACGGATCCTCCGACCTGGAAGAAACCGAACTGCCCCACTTGGAGGGCTACGAGAAGTCGTCACCGGTACGGATCGGCAATGGTGCCGCCGACCAACTTCAGCTCGACATCTACGGCGAGGCCGTAGATGCGATCTACCAACTCGTCTTACAGGGTCGATCGATGTACTACGACACCTGGAAGAGCATGGTCCGGATCCTCGACTGGCTCGTGGACAACTGGGATCGTCCCGACGAGGGCATTTGGGAAACCCGCGGGGGCCAGAAGGACTTTGTGTACTCGCGTCTCATGTGCTGGGTCGCGTTTGACCGCGCCGTCCGCATCGCGCGAGATAAGGGGCTGCCCGGTCCGATCTCGCGCTGGCGAGAAAGCCGCGACGAGATCTACCACCAAATCATGCAGCGGGGCTTCAACACCGAGCTCGAAGCGTTCGTGCAGCACTACGAGACTGAAGTCCTCGATGCCAGCGTCCTCAAGATGCCGCTCACCGGGTTCATCGCACCAAAGGATCCCCGGTGGTTGTCGACGCTTGACGCAATCAACGCGGAGATCGTCTCTGACTCGCTGGTCTTCCGCTACAACCCGGCGGCATCGCCCGACGGGCTCGATGGCGACGAAGGAACCTTTTCTCTGTGCACATTCTGGTACGTCGATGCCCTCGCCAAGGCAGGCCGGTTGGCAGAGGCGCGAGTTGTATTCGAGCAGATGTTGACCTACTCGAACCACCTTGGGCTGTACTCCGAGGAGATCGGCTTCACTGGTGAACAACTCGGCAACTTCCCGCAAGCGTTCACGCACCTCGCCCTGATCAGCGCGGCAGTCACGCTTGACCGGGCACTCGACGAGGCACCCGTGGCATACGAAGCCGTCATCGCACTCTTCGGAGCTCAGAACCCGCCAGGCTAGTGGTGGTGAACGCGCGTGCTTGCCTTTTTGATGGGGGCGGGCAAGACTGCTACGCATGAGCCCGACGTCGCACCCTGCAGTGAACCCCGCCGGCGAGGAACTCCCCACAGACGGAGTTTCCTTCAGCGACGTTCCTGCTGCTGATGAGTCGGCAGTGCCCGACCCGCGATACCTCGAACTGCGCGCCAACAGCGACCTGCCAACGACATACATGCCGCCGGCGATGGCCGGCGATCGACCGCGCTGGATTCGAGCCGTCTCACTGGTCCTTGTCGCCGTCTTCCTGACTGCGACTGCTGCCGGAATTTGCCTGACGTACGGCCCTGGGCTCTAGACCAGCGGGGCAAGTCACGCGCGTGGCTATTGCGAATCGGCCGGAATGAAGCCAGAGTCCAGGTCCCAGGGCGCAATCGGGGAATGCTCGAGCACCCACGTCTGGAACGTTTTGTCGAAGCCGGTGATGATCGCGATCCCAACCAATACGAACACCCCACCCAAGACCCGACGGAACCAACCGTGGGGGTCAGCGAGCCAGCGAACGCTGCGCACCAACCGCTGGCCGAGCAGCGAGATCGCCAACAACGTTCCGCAGAGTCCGACCAGGTAGAACGCCAGCAGCGTCATCCCGTACCAGAACTCAGCGGGCAAGACAGTCACGATCACGTACCCGTACAACGGGCTACAGCTTGAGAACACCGGCCCGAGTGCTGCCCCGGTGAGCACTTGCCCAGTCAGGCCTTCGCGATCACGCGCCTTGGCCAGTCGCGTTGTTGACCGCGACTGCAGCGACAGCACCGCGGACACCCGGTCCCACACGGAAGGGAAAAGGCCCGTCAAGCCGAGCACGATGAGGATCCCGCCCGCTATCGCAGCCCATACCTCCGGTGGGATGTCGATCAGCGCCGTTGTTGCGCGTAAGAGCAAAGTGAAGACGGCGATCGAAACCCCGAGGGAAGCGGTGATGACGTACGCCCGCCGCCGAGCAGTCGCCCGCGCAGCCGCTGCGTCCGTGGGGGTGCGATCGTCAGTGCCAACTCCGACGACTGAGCTGCCCACAATCACCGGCAACATGGGGAGAACGCACGGAGCGAGCGTGGTCAACACTCCTGCGAGTAGCGCGCCAAAAAGGACGAGCACAACTGTGTCCTAGATCCGCGCTTCGACTTGGGCGATGGTGTCGCTGCCCGTCCACTTCTTGAGTTGTTCACCATCCGGGTCCACGGCCACGAAGGTGTGTTGGGTCGTCACGCCGTACTGCTTGCGCAGGTCCGTGTTCGAGTCGTAATCGACGTTCACGATCGTCAAGCCATTCGGGAAACTTGCCTTGCTGGCCTCGAAGTTGGAATTCGCCTCACGACATGTGGGGCACCAGGACGCGTTGAAGAAGAGCACGACATTGTTGCCCGCCAACGACGCCTTGTCCGCCTCGTAGGCGTCAAGGTCGATGTAGCCACCCGCTGTTGCGGCGACTGGAGCGGCGGCCGCAGGTGCCGATGGCTCAGCAACTGCTGACGCAGCAGAACTCGATGAAGCTGAGCTCCCGGCGTCGTTGCTCGCCGAACTTGAACATCCAGCAGTCACGGCCACCGCTGCAACAGCAGCACCTAATCCGATCCCGAATCTTGCCGACTTGCCAAGGTCCATCATTCGTAGCGCCATCGCGAACTCCCCTATCGCCTAAATTACCCGTGCCTTCTGGAAAAGCTAGTCCTGCCGCAAGCGGCGTGATCTGGACTCGAAACCCGTTGCCTGCTCGACATATTCCACCCCCAACGGAGAGTTTCCTCATCCGCGTGGCACCAAGTGGAATGGTGAACTGCCATCGCGGGTTACGTTAGTGCCGTGTCCGAAGACGGCGAACGCCAAGACGTTTACGAACGTCTCGTCTTGCCGGAGATCCCTATGCTGCTGCGTGTTGCCATCTCGATGACGGGCCAACCCGCGGACGCCCATGACTTGGTTCAGGACACCTTGTTGCGTGCTTGGCGATCACTGGACTCCTTCGATGGCAGATATCCACGGGCCTGGCTCCTCACCATCATGCGCAACGCGGATCACAACCGGTATCGCAAGGCGGTCCCCACCCCGGTCGAGATCCAACCGTCGACCCCCAGTCCACGCGGCAGCGACGACCGATCCGCAGAAGAAACTGCGCTCACCAACGAGTTCGACGCCGACTTGGCGACTGCACTCGACGAGCTCAATGAGGACGCACGGACACTCGTACTCCTCGTCGATGCCGACGGCTTGTCGTACAGCGAGGCGTCCGCGTATCTCGGGATTCCTGAAGGAACCGTCATGAGTCGACTCCATCGAGCACGAAAGCGGATGAAGAGTTCGATCGAACAACAACGAAAAGCTCGGGAGGTGCGGCCATGAGTAACCTCCCGCTCACGACGTCGCTCTTTGGCAACCGCCAGATGACAAGCTGTCGCAAAGCCCTCAAACTGCTTCAGCAAGCGCTCGACGGCGAATTAGATCAGCCGACGATGACCCGGGTCATGAACCACTTCGATGCCTGTGTGGATTGCGGCATGACCTACCAAACGTATGCAGCGATCAAGGCAGGTCTTACACAGGCGCAAAGGCCAGACCTACCTGCCGACGTCCTCAAGGACCTACAAGATTTCGCGCGCCTTCTCCCCGAGCGCGACGGCACACCCGACCCACCTCAGACGTAGGAGTTCTTGCGCAGCCAGCGCATTGAGAACGAACCCCACAGCGGTGGTAAGTAGAACGTCAGCAGTCGGAACGTGAGGGCCGTTGATACGGCAACTGCGCTGGGCACGCCGATTGCCTGCAGCCCTGCGATGTAGCCAGCCTCCGCCACACCAACGCCACCGGGCACCGGCATGAGTCCAGCGAACAGGCTGACCATGGTGTTGATCAGGATCAGTTGCGACAAGTGGGCAGTTTCGCCAAACGCTGCCAAGCAAAGACCAAGGACCACGGCTTGGATGACTTGAGCACCAAAGTTGCCGCCAATCATCAACCCCACCTTGCTGGGCTTGCGCAACACAACGAGCGTCTCGCGAACAGCCCGCAGTTGTTCGCCGGTTTGTGCGCGCCACTTCGGGATTCGTTCCTTGATCCGATTTCGAAACTTCGGCACCACGATCATCGAGATCAGCCCGATGACAACCATCGCGATCGCCAAAATCAACACCGGCGAAAGCCCTGAACTGGTCGACGTATCGGTGGATGTGGAGTCACCGCCGAGGGGTTCGGTGAGGCCCGGCAGACTCGACAACCCGATGAGCAACAGCAATCCGATCTGCACGACGAAGCCCATACCGCTATCGAGTGCACCCATCGATAGT
Organism: Actinomycetota bacterium; assembly: GCA_963169255.1. Classification (GTDB taxonomy): domain Bacteria; phylum Actinomycetota; class Actinomycetes; order S36-B12; family UBA10799; genus UBA10799. Next base: position 4,238 of record CAUJEJ010000017.1, read on the forward strand.
GCGGCGCCGGGCGCGATCCCGAACCGTTGGAAGAACCTGACTTCCAACGCAAGCCGAGCCGCGGTTGCCGGAAGCACGACAGCGATGAACTGGATCGCGTACTGCAACATGAGCACCGGGAAGTAGCGAAGCGGAACCATCGAGGCACCGAGAGTCCCGAACGAGAAGGCAACCTGCGCTGTTGGCGCGACGATGAGCCCGGCAAGCAGCCACCAGTAATTCGCTGAGGCCAAGGCTTCGGCGATCGCTGAGAAGTCGGCGCCAGCAATCTTGGTGACGATCAGGTACGAGAAGACCACCAACAGCACGGTCAGCAGAATCGACTTCGGGGTGACCCGTTGGAGCTTTTCGAGCTTTGGCGGCTCAACGCCAGCGATTTCGATAGCTGCTGCAGTGAGGTCTTTCAGACTCCACTCGCCCTCGCTGACCGCCTTGCGCACTCGGCGGCTCAACACTGCCGGCTGCAGGTACGGCAGGAGCGCAGCGATTCCTTCTGTGCCAATCGATGCCTGCGCCGCGGCAAGCGCTCGCTCGTGCCCAATGAGGATTGCGGTGACGACCAGCAGGCGAACGTCGTCGGAGCGCTTCGCGAGATCTGACGCTGACATCACACTCGCACCGAGATCGGCGAGGCGCGCGGTCCCATCTTCGGCGCGAATGACACGCCACGCATCAATCTGGCCGTGGGCAACTCCTGCTTCGTGTAATGAACGCAGTGCGGTCCAACAACTGTGCAGAAAATCATCGGTGATTTCTTCGCGCGGGACGTCGATAAGGGGAACGCCCGAGACTTCCGAGACAAGCAGCGCATCCCCTTCGGCGGTCTCCCCAACTGCAACGACCGGAAGAACTGGAACGCCCGCCCGTTGGGCGATCAACGTCGCAACCGCTTCATGTTCAACGCGGTGCAACCGACTGGAGTTCGAGGCTGCGGTCTCGGTGCGGCGCATGAGGGATTGCCAGGTTCCTGTCAGCCATTGGTCGTCCCACGCATCGCGGGCGAATACCTTGATGAGCAACCTGTTACCGACCCTGCTCGACGCATTGGTCGACGGTTCACTCGACGCATTGGTCAACGTGGCAGTGAAGAGTCCGACACCGGGAACTGCGAATGTGGTGGGACGCACGTCGGTGACCTCGAGGCCAAGTTCACCTAAGTCGTCGACGATGCGATCCGGGGTTGGATGCCCACCGGGCGAGCCCAGGATCAGATGGGCAATTGCCGCTGCTCCGATTCCCACGAAGAAGCCGGCGACCACGCCGATGGGGAATGAGACCCCCAATCCGACAGCGCCAATCGCGCCGATCGTGATGATGGCTCGGGCAATGTTGCGCATGGGGCGGGTCAAGTGTGGCGAGGCAGTCACCACGATCGCGGTGACCACTGCAAGGCGCATCGCAAGGTAGACCGGCGGGGGGCCTGGTGAGAACAATGCGCGGATGCCGTCTGAGACAGAGGTCCCGGCCGCAACGCTGGCGAATCCGGCAAGTGCGATGGCGACGAAGATTGCCAACGCAAAGTCCCCTAGGAGACGACGGCGCCCCTTGGAGAAGGCGACCACGACCACGAGTAGCAGTGCCCACAACGTGATGAGCGCGTACGAGATCTTCCACACCCAGCCAGCAGGTCCAGAGATGTCTTGAATGAGGTCAGTGACGGTGTCGTCGAAATCTGTTGGACCGGGTGCAACGAATGCCAACCCGGCGATCGCGAGGACCGCGACCACCAAGAGCACCACATCGGTCGGACGCCTAAAGCGCTTGGCATCTGGCGATGACGAGTAGAAACGCCAGATTCGTCGTGGCCCGGGATTCGCCTCCTGCGAGGTGCTGCCGTCGGTTGGGTCTACTGGAAGGGCCGCAGCCGTCACGTCATCCGTCATTTCACGTCCTCGTCTATCTGCTCGGCGGCCCGGCCTTGGCTACTCACATCCACCAGGTGCGTGTGCGTCACCCGGTGAGGACCAAAGAAACTCCAGAACAGACCTGTCGTCAAATCAGTTGGCCAGTGCGCGTTAACAATCGCTGCCAACACGATGATGTAGATCGCGGTGTAGACGGCGATGAGACCTGAAACTGCTCCGGCGGCGACACCGTACACCGCGGAGTCTCCCCCGAAGGTCGACAACAACAACCCGAGTCCGGTTGCCAACAAGACCAAGGAAAACGTCGCGATTAGGGCACCTGGCAACAGGCCGCGAACTCCAGTTCGTGTGGCGACCGAATAGCGAAACAACAAACACAGCAACGTGGTGAGCACCACCGTGGTGACAGGCAAGAACACAAACGTTGTGAACGCCAATTGCCGCCAGCCCGACAGACTGTTGTTCACGGAGTTGGCGGCCGAGGAACCGAACGCGACAAAGCCAAGCATGAAGACGGCCACGGTTCCCGCTACCAGGCCACGGAATCGTGCGACGACGTAACCCTGCGGGAGCAACCCGTATGACAGCCGAATCGCTCACATCAAGTTGTACGACCCGTTGGAGACGCTCCATAGCGAGAAGATCAACGAAATGATCAGGCCGGCCGACAAGCTCGACGCCGGAGCCTCCGTCAGCGCAGCAACCTGCTTGGAGACCGCTGCCCCGAGCGATCCCTGTCGTTCGTTGCCAAGGTCATTGAATGCGTCGTTGAGTTCTTGCTGGTCAACGACCAAGCCAAAGATGCTGATCGCTGCGGTGACGGCCGGGAACAACGCGATCGTCAGCCAGAACGCTGCACCCGCCGAAGCCAAACTCGCGCGTGTTTCACCCTGGGTTCGGATCACATCACGGATCAACTTCACGGCCGCGGCGACCCTGGGACGCTCGATCAACCAGTGTTCCCAGCGCCGCAAGATGTCGTTGGCCCGAGCGACTAGCCGCGACTTTCGGGCGGTGAAGGACGTCGTCAACCGCGACATTCGCATCGCGTCCTCGAATCCACCCACGGACGGTACCGCGAAATCTGCCCGCGCTTCACTTTGCCAATGCGAGGGTCGCGACTCCACTGACCCAAATCGCTGTGGCGAACACGGCCGCCGCCAAGTCAATCATCGTGGAGATTCCCACTGCCTTCATCGCCTCAACCGTTGTTGGCCAAGCCGATGCCACTGATTGCAGCCTGGCGATCTCGGCAACGTAGATCCCGAGCAAGAAGCCGATGAATAGTCCAACCACAGGAATGAGAAAGAAGCCCACGATGCCAGCGACGCCTCCGACAAACAGCACCCACCACGGGACGCCACTGGCCTTTAGTCGTTTACCCGGGATCGCGTACTTGAGGACAGCTCCGAGTGCGACGACGAGCAGCGCCGCGGCGGTAAACCACCATGCGTGGCCACCCTCAACGAACCCCCAAATCAGGATCGCCCCAGCGCACAGCAGCGCGCCTGGAAGGACTGGAACAACCGTTCCGATGATGCCAACGAGGCACGCGATCGCCACCAACGCGTTCACCCACACCGCGCCACCTTACGACTACCATTGCCGTCGCATAGCTCAACGCTGCGTCCCATGGCGGGACTCACCTCGTCGATCAAGGGCAAGATGACCTCGTGAGTAGCCCAGCACAGCGGCGGCGGAGTCACCGCGTGCGCATGTGGCTCGTCCTTGCGGTCGCGACGATCGGTGGAATGTTGTGGCCGTTGCTACCCACCGAACAATCCATTTCATTGAGTTCAAGCATGGAAGACGTCGCGGGCACCTCCGACTCTGTTCGGCTCGCCGTGGGTATCGCCGCGATCGTGCTCGCGGCCCTCAGCTTCGGATTGGCATGGTTCACGAAGGAACGGCGTACCGGCACTCCGACAACCTTTGTGCCTCCGAACGGGTACGGACCCGTACAGACGGTGTTCTGCGCGTGGGAAACCGTCGGTCAGCACGCAATACCAGCCAGCCTGTTGCATCTGAGTAACTTGGGTTTGGTCAAGATCGACACCGTCGAGCGCGGCACCCTGAGATTCACCCGGATCGCCGATGACACGCAGTGGAAGGCCGCAGACCGGATCTCGCGATTCGCTGCGGAGCAAGCTGGGCTGACCGCCCGAGGCGCAACAATGGAACCCACCCTGGGGATTCGGACAACGAAGGAATTCGCGCGGGCGAACAGTCGGGTGCTAGAGGCCGCGCGGTCATGGTCGGTACAAGCGGGACTCAGCGCAATCAGTCCGCTCCACGTTGTTGGGCGCACGTTGTGGTTTGCCTCGCTGGCTGCCGCTGCGGTGCTCTTCACCGGCATTGCCGGACCCACGATGTACGGCCTGCCCTTCGCTGCCTTCGCATTGGCTGGATTCGGTATGACGGCTGTTGGGTATCTGCACGTACGCACCCCCGCAGGTCGCCAAGCGTGGGCGCAATCGGAAGGCTTCAGTCGACTGCTATCGACACCTTCGAACGAGAAGCGAATTGCCTATTCCGTGGACCGGGTCATGCAACCAAACTTCCTCGCCTACGCGATGGCGTTCAACGTTGCGACCCGTTGGCAAGAGAGCTATCTGGAGTTGTCGCCGATCTTGCAGACTGCCATTGACCTTGAACGCCAGGTTGATCTTGGACGCCAGGTGGGTGGGGAACCCTCCGGTGCGGACGATCCCCCACCCACCTGACGATTTCGGTTCAACTTCCGAGCAGGTTGGGGTCTCGCCACGCGCGTTCGAACGGTAGGCGCCACGCGTTCGGCGAGACCAGTTGATGGACAGCATTTGGGCCCCACGATCCGGGGGCGTATTGGCGTACCGGCGGGGGCGATTCCAGGAGCGGCACGGATACCTCCCACAGTCGTTCGATGCCATCCGCCGTCGTGAACAGGGTGTGATCACCACGCATCGCGTCAAGGATCAACCGCTCGTAGGCCTCAAGCACGTCCTTCTGCAGGCCCGTGTCATGCATCGCGAATTGCATGCTCAACTTGTCGAGCTTCATGCCTGGACCGGGGCGCTTACCGTAAAACGACAACGACATCTTCGACGCGTCTGCCAAATCGAATGTCAAGTGATCCGGGCCTTGTGATCCGACACCGGAACCCTCAGGGAACATACTCTTCGGTGGTTCGCGGAACGCGATTGAGACGATCCGTTGGCCCTCACCGAGGCGCTTGCCAGTTCTCAGATAGAACGGGACTCCCGCCCATCGCCAGTTGTCGATCGTGCAGCGCAGCGCGATGAACGTCTCAGTGTCGGACTCCGGATCCACGCCGTCGATGCCGAGGTATCCGCCATATTGACCGCGAACAACATCGGTGGGTTCAATCGGCAACATACTGCGGAATACCTTGTTCTTCTCTTCGCTGATTGGGCCTGGTTCCAGAGCCGTTGGCGCCTCCATCGCGATGAACGCGAGGATCTGAAAGAGATGCGTCACCACCATGTCGCGGTACGCGCCGGTCGATTCATAGAAATCCGCGCGTGACTCGATCCCGAGCGTCTCGGGAACGTCGATCTGGATGTG
>CAUJEJ010000018.1 GCA_963169255.1 Actinomycetota bacterium
CACGCCTATCGATCATCAACACCGACACCGATCAGCACCCGAGCGAAGTCACCGAGAACCTGGAGGCACTCAGCGCATAAACTCAACCATCTGAAGATCACACGGCGAAGATCAGATACACCACTTCAATGGACGTGACCCCACGATCGGTAAATCGCTGGGAACTGTGGTTGAAGGTTCCGCGACACCTGAGGCGTTTGCCATTGTTTGGGCGCCGGCTCGGATAGCGTGTGAGGCTGAGGGTGTCCATTGGCTTGAGGGGATCGATGAAGCGCGCACTGCTAGCCATTCTCGGAGCAATTCTCATTGTCGTCGGTATCGGAGCCGGGGGAGTAGGCGGCACACTCGCTGCTCTCACGGGCCCAGACGCCGCGATCTCGGGTGATGCGGGCACCGTCAACGGCAACGGCTACGCACTTGTCTTCAACGAGTTCACGATCAACACCGCGGGTGGAGAAGAAGCCCTCAAGCGGATCGCCGAGTTCCGAATGGGTGCGACGTCGAGGAACGGCAACGAACTCTTCCTCGGCATTGCCCCTGCTGAGGATGTCAACAACTACTTGCGCACGACCGCGCGAGAGATTGTTTCTGACCTTTCTGACGGAACGGCCCGAGTTGTTCCGGTTCCGGGGAACACGGTCCCAGCGAAGCCGAGCGAACAGACTTTCTGGACTGCGCAAAGCCAAGGTATGTCGCCGACGATCTCGTTGGCTACGTCCGGCGCGAATCAGACCCTCGTCATCATGAATGCAGATGCTGCGCAACAGGTATCGGTGGACGTGACGATTGGAATTGAGTCAGCGACCCTGTTCCCGATCGGTCTAGCACTCGTGTTTGTCGGCGTGCTGTTCCTGGTTCTCGGCATTTGGCTCGTCGTAGTGGCATTCCGACCGAAGTCCGACCAATCGCCGCCGGCACCACCGGCGCCGCTGTATCCGCCGGAGATCCAGTCGTCGAACCTCGCCCCGGCCACGCCCGCAGGTCCGCCAGCGCCGCCGAGCACCAACGTGCCACCTGCTGCGCCACCAAGTCAGGGCTGAGGCTCAGTATGGAAGTTCAAGAGACTGAAGTACAGACGGACCGAATTATCACTGTCCCCAACATTCTGTCGTTCATGCGACTCTTGGGGGTCCCGCTATTCCTGTGGCTGATCCTGGTTCCCGAAGCCGATGGTTGGGCCATCGTCGTGCTGATCTTCGCGGGCATCTCGGACTATCTCGACGGCAAGATTGCGCGTAAATGGAACCAAATCAGCCGAGTCGGCCAGATCCTCGATCCGTTGGCCGATCGGCTCTACATCTTGGCGACGCTGATCGGTCTCCTCTTACGCGGGATCATCCCGTGGTGGTTGGTGGCCGTACTGGTCGGTCGAGATCTCATTATGGGTGTTGTCCTGGCAATCCTGAAGAAGCGAACTGGTCTCACAGGCCTTCCTGTGCACTTCATCGGCAAAGCCGCCACATTCTGCCTGTTGTACGCATTCCCGCTGATTCTGTTGGGTGCTGGTACTGGCACCCTCGCCGACGTCTGCCGGGTGTTTGGGTGGGCATTTGCACTTTGGGGAACCGGTCTGTACCTGTGGGCGGCGGTGCTTTACCTCGAGCAGGCCGCGAGGGTCTTGCGATCGAAACCAGTCGGGACTTCCACCTCGGCAACGGGCTAGAGTGCGCGCATGACTCCTGACCACCTGAAGTACACAAACGAACATGAATGGGCACTCGTCACCGAGACAGGAACGATCCGCTTCGGAATCACTGACCACGCGCAGGAGTCGCTCGGCGACATCGTCTTCGTGACGTTGCCCGATCCCGGTTCACAGGTTGAAGCAGGCGAAAACTGCGGTGAAATCGAGTCGACAAAGAGCGTCGCCGAGATTTTTGCTCCGATTTCAGGTGTCGTGGTCGCCCGTAACGACGTGGTTGAGACCTCGCCGGAGACCATCAATGCCGATCCGTACGGTGCTGGCTGGCTGGCTGAGGTCAACCCGGCAGATCCGACTGCGATTGACGCATTGCTCAGCGCAGCGGACTACGAAGCCGTCGTGTCAGCCGCTTCCTAACGCTCAACTGAAGTGTTATTCGAAACTCTGTTGACCAACCCCTACCCTGAACCGTAGGTTTAGCCTTCGTGACCGACCTCTGCACTTCTTGCGGTAAACCGCTGACGCCCGCTGCACGATTCTGTGCTGATTGTGGTGCGGTGGTGCAAGACGTCCCCTTGACGCCAGACGTCACCGGGACCATCCACTCACTGGGCACTGCGACGGATTCAGGTCCGATCGAGCCCGTTCAAACTGTTGAAGCAGGGGCGATCGAGCCAGGCAGTTATGCGCTGCTCATCGCCCGTGGTCCGGGCACAGGTAGCCGTATCGAACTCAGCGGGCTTGAAATGACTGTCGGCCGTTCACCGGAGACTGCAGTCTTCCTTGACGACATCACCGTTTCCCGTGTGCATGCAACCTTCAAGCGGTCGAGCACCGGATGGCAACTCAATGACCAAGGCAGCCTTAATGGCACCTACGTCAATCGCGACCGAGTCGACAGCGTGGAACTCGCGATGGGCGACGAAATTCAGATCGGAAAGTACCGATTCCACTATCTGACCGGAACGACGGAGGGCGTTGCGTAGTGCAACCGCAAGCGGTGGAACAGCGACTTACGATCGGCGCGGTGTTATCTCTCCTACAAGACGAGTTCCCAGACATGGATGTCACCATCTCGAAGATTCGCTTTCTCGAGGCTGAAGGACTCGTAGAGCCGGGTCGAACCCCGACTGGGTACCGCAAGTTTTCCGCTGCCGATGTCGATCGCCTTCGCTACACCCTGACCATGCAACGCGACCACTTTCTGCCACTGCGGGTTATCCGCGAGCACCTTGACAAGATTGATCAGGGCTGGGAGCCAGCCGTCGTTTCGGATGGTTCACCAACGGTGCCGCTGCCGGATTCGAATGTCTCGACGATTCCGGCGCCCGAGCTGGATGCTCCTCGCGTTTCGGTGTCCATGAGCATGGCTGATCTCGCCGAACAATCTGGTTTGAGTATTGCTGACCTCGCGGACCTGCGAGACCTGAAGTTGATTCAACGCATTCCTGGTTCGGACGAGTACGGCGTGGATGCTCTCGAAGTTGCGCGCAGCGTCGTGGAACTCGGACGGTTCGGAATCGAGGCGCGACACCTCACGCGCGTGCGCAGCGCAGCGGAACGTCAGGTGGAGTTGATATCGGAACGGCTAGGTACACAGCTCGCCGGCGCTGATGACGACGAAGCCGACGAAATCCGCCAGCAAGCAAAAGAGATGGCGACGCAGCTTCTGCGGTTGCAGTCAATCATCATGCGTTCCGCGCTTGCGCGCGAATTTGCACCGCCTGCCGAGGGGTAGCAACACGCTCGGCAGCCACCGATGCGCGCGTGCAGGGTATCTGCGCCCCCGCAAGCGCCCCGCGGGCGTAGAGTGGCTTTCGTGATTGACGTCGAAATCGTCGGGGTACGGGTCGAGATGCCGAGCAATCAACCGGTGTTGTTGCTGCGTGAGGCGAATGGCTCCCGATATTTGCCCATCTGGATCGGCGCTGTCGAGGCAACCGCGATCGCATTTGCCCAACAGGACGTCGCTCCGCCGCGGCCCTTGACCCACGACTTGCTCTGCCTCCTGCTTGCCCAGTGGAATCACCAACTGACGGCGATCCAGGTCGATGCCCTTGACGATGGAGTGTTCTACGCGAGCCTCATCTTCGAAGACGGAACAACCGTGAGTGCCCGGCCCTCCGACGCGATCGCGATTGCCTTACGCACCAGTACCCGCGTTGTAGTTGACGAGTCCGTGATGGACACCGCGGGAATCGAGATGCCCGAACCTCAAGAGGAGGACGAGGTGGAGGCATTTCGGGAGTTTCTCGACAACGTTTCACCAGAGGACTTTGCCGGTGGCAGCGCACCTGATAGTGGTAGTTAGCGATACAAATTGGTTCAACACTAACCCTCAAGTTAACATCGAGGTTTCAGATACTTGAGACTTTCTCGGCAGATAGGTGCGTCGTAGGTTGACGCTGGATAATCGGATCCCTACGGTGCGCAGTGGAGTTACTTTTTTTGCTTTTCCTGTTGGAGGTAGAACGTGAGTGAGTCACCGGAGAGTGCCGCAAGCAGCCCTCGTAGCTATGCGCAACAGGAGGCACTCTTCGAGACCGTGGGCGACAGCCTCTCGCCAGACGTCGGATATCGCGGACCGATCGCCTGCAGCGCCGCGGGAATCACCTACCGTCAGCTTGACTACTGGGCCCGCACTGGACTGATTCAGCCAAGTATCCGCACTGCCCAAGGCTCCGGCTCCCAGCGTCTCTACAGCTTCCGCGACATCTTGGTTCTCAAGGTCATCAAACGCCTCCTTGACACCGGCGTCTCGTTGCAGAACATCCGTGCGGCCGTCGACCACCTCCGTGACCGCGGGGTAGACGATCTGGCGCAAATCACCCTCATGAGCGATGGTGCCAGCGTTTACGAATGCACATCGGAACAAGAAGTCATCGATCTTGTGCAGGGTGGCCAGGGAGTCTTTGGAATCGCCGTCGGCCGAGTCTGGCGCGAGATCGAGGGAAGCCTCGCTGAACTGCCAGGCGAACACAGCGACGGCCGCAGTGCAGCGCCTGACGGGTTCAGCGATGAGCTAGCTGAACGTCGCGCACTCCGTACAGGCTGAGATATCGGCGCTGCGCGCCAAGACCCTCACGCCTCGAGGGGTACGGTTTGCCACGTGAAGTCCGCTTTCTAGCGGTTGAGTCGGCAACGAAGAGGCAGAAAATTGAGTTCGGTTTACCGTGATCGCCACATCGGTCCATCGTCAACCGAGCGGGACCATATGCTCACGGCGATCGGCTACTCCTCAATCGCTGAGTTGATGGACGATGCGATCCCAGCAGACGTTCAGGCGCGGATCGACCTCACCTTGCCGGCGCAGATCTCTGAGCCGGAACTCGCAATGGAGCTGCGCGAACTCGGTGCGCAGAACGATGTGAGAGTCCCGATGCAGGGGCTCGGGTACTACCGAAGTCACACGCCAGCCGTCATCCGTCGCAACGTGCTCGAGAATCCGGGTTGGTACACCGCTTACACGCCTTACCAACCCGAGATTTCGCAAGGCAGGCTTGAGGCGCTACTGGTCTTCCAAACGATGGTCGCCGATCTCACCGGATTAGACACGGCGAACGCGTCCCTGCTCGACGAGCCGACCGCCGCTGCCGAAGCCATGTCGATGGCCCGAAGACTCAGCAAGAGCAGGAGTCCGGTGTTCTTGGTTGATTCCGATACACATCCGCAAACGCTTGCCGTCTTGCAAACACGCGCCGAGCCCGTCGGTATCGACGTGGTCTGTTTTGACGCCGCAAACGGCATCAACGTGGATGAGTTTTTTGGTGTGTTGCTGAGCTACCCCGGTTCATCAGGGGCGCTTGGCGCGGACTATCCCGGTCTTGCGAGCGCTGCCAAACAGGCAGGTGCAATCGTCACGGTCACGACGGACCTCTTGGCACTGACTTTGATCAGTCCGCCGGGGGAGTGGGGAGCCGACATTGCGGTTGGGTCTGCTCAGCGGTTCGGTGTTCCCCTCGGATTTGGTGGACCACACGCAGGATTCATGGCTGTGCGCGCGGGACTCGAACGGAACCTCCCGGGACGCATCGTCGGTGTCAGTCACGATGCCACCGGTCAGCCCGCATACAGACTCGCTCTGCAAACCAGGGAGCAGCACATCCGTCGCGAGCGGGCGACGAGCAACATCTGTACATCCCAAGTGCTGTTGGCGGTCATGAGCGCCTTCTACGCTGCGTATCACGGACCCGTGGGTCTGCGCGAGATCGGCTTGGCTACCGCGCACAAGTCCGCCGCGCTCGCTGCAACGATGACCCAGTTGGGTGCTATGCCAATCACAAGCGGCAGTTTTGACACGGTCACCTACGTCGTCCCAGGTGCGGCGGGTCAGGTCGTCAAGTCGATCGGTCACGGCGGAATTGATGTCCGCCTCGTTGATGCTGATCACTTCGCCATTTCGGTGGACGAAACCACGACGCCGGAACATCTGTCCGCAATCGTTTCGGCCACCGCCGAGGTGCTCGGCGTTCCCGCAATCGACGTTGACCTGTCTAGTCCGTCGACGGGTATTCCGGCACACCTTGCACGGACCAGTGAATACCTGACTCACCCATGGTTCTCGAGTTACCACTCGGAGACCTCGATGATGCGTTGGTTGCGCAGACTCTCCGACTTCGATCTGGCGCTAGACAGGGCAATGATTCCGCTGGGTTCATGCACGATGAAGCTGAATTCGGCCGCCGCGATGGAACCCATCAGCTTGCCGGAGTTTGCCGACATCCATCCATTCGCTCCGAATGGCAGCGCTGACGGCTACCTCGAGCTCATCCACCGGTTGGAGGGGTGGCTGGCTTCGATCACCGGCTACGCCGCGGTCAGCGTTCAGCCAAACGCCGGCTCACAGGGCGAATTCGCGGGACTCATGGCGATTCGCGCATACCACCGTGACAACGGCGAATCTGATCGCAATATCTGCTTGATTCCCGCGAGTGCGCACGGCACGAATGCGGCTAGCGCGGCTATGGCCGGCATGAAGGTTGTCGTTGTTGCCTGCGACGAGACCGGGGGAGTGGACGTCGCCGATCTCAAAGAGAAGGTGACGGCACACTCGCACGATCTCTCCGCAGTGATGTTGACCTACCCGTCAACATACGGCGTCTACGAGGACACCATTTCCGACGTCTGCGCGCTCGTTCACGCGGCTGGTGGCCAGGTTTACGTGGACGGCGCCAACCTCAATGCTCTCGTCGGGTTTGCCGCTCCGGGGGAGTTCGGCGCGGACGTCTCGCACTTGAATCTGCACAAAACCTTTTGCATTCCGCACGGCGGCGGCGGCCCAGGCGTCGGCCCTGTTGCTGTGCGGGCGCACCTTGCGCCGTACCTACCGGGCCACCCTTTGAATCCGGACAAGGATGCGGCGAACACCGTTGGTGCCATCAGCGGCGCGCCGTTCGGGAGCGCCGGGATCCTTCCCATTCCCTACGCGTACATCCGCATGATGGGCGCACAAGGCTTGCGCGAAGCGACTGCCCATGCGGTCCTCTCGGCTAACTACGTCGCCAAACGGCTAGGTCTCTACTACCCGGTGATGTACACGGGTAAGTCTGGCCTCGTGGCACACGAGTGCATCCTTGACCTGCGCGAAATCACGAAGGCAACAGGTGTGAGCGTCGACGACGTCGCCAAGCGCCTCATTGACTTTGGATTCCATGCACCCACCATGTCGTTCCCCATCGCTGGGACGCTGATGGTCGAGCCAACCGAAAGCGAAAACCTAGACGAACTCGACCGCTTCTGCGACGCCATGATTGCGATCCACGATGAAATCACAGCGATCGCTAATGGCGAGGTCGCAGTTGAACGCTCGGCCCTACGGAACTCTCCCCACACCTCGAACGATCTGGTTGTCGAGTGGGATCGTGACTACACCCGCGAGCAGGCGGTCTTTCCTGGTGATGTCAGTGGCCGGGGCAAGTACTGGCCTCCGGTTGGACGAATTGACGGGGCGTATGGCGATCGAAACTTGATGTGTTCGTGCCCACCAGTCGAGTCCTTCGCGTGACATGGAATCCACTGCGTTTGCGCTGTTCATCCTTGCGCTAGTCGTTGGGGCAATTTGCCACTATCGCAAGATCAACCCGGCGCTCCCGCTCATTGCGACGGGCCTCGCATTTGACTTCTTGATTCCAAAGGTCATATCCGAACTCCCTGATCCGGAATTCATCCTCACACTGGTGCTCGCGCCGTTGGTTTTTGCAGCGGCGCTTGCAAGTTCGGCTTTGGACCTACGACGGATTAGGCGCAGCGTGCTGCTGCTCGCGGTCGTGCTCGTCGTGATCACCACCGCAGTCGTTGGAGTGGTTGCGTCCCTCACCCTCGCAGCATTGACGTTCGCGTCTGCGTGCGCGCTCGGTGCCATCCTCGCCCCGACGGATGCCGTCGCAGCTTCCGCGGTCGCTTCCAAGATTGGACTGCCCTCACGCGTTCAGCTGGTGATCGAGGGGGAGAGCCTGGCAAACGATGGCACCGCGCTGACGATCTTGCGGGTTGCCACCGTCGCAGCAGTCGCCGGTTCAGTCACGCTGATGCAGGGCGCGCAGATTTTGCTGCTTGCCGTGGTTGGTGGGGTTGTCGTAGGTGCGGTCGGCGGATGGTTCGTCAGTTTGTTGATTCGGATCGCCAAGGAGCCGATAGTCGGCAACGCGATTCTGTTGCTGACCCCGTTTGTGCTCTACCACCTGTCAGAGGAACTCGGCGGATCTGGCTTGCTGACCGTTGTCATCGCCGGAGTCTGGATCGCCCACACGACAAGTGTGCGCGGGAACTTCCAGCTCCGACTCCAATCAGATTCAGTTTGGAAGCTCATCACTTTCATTCTCGAGAGCTTTGCCTTTGTGCTGGTCGGCGCGGAGTTCCTCGATACCTACAGCCGAGTTGGCGAACCGGGCTGGGTGCGACTGCTGGTACTCGCGGTAGGCCTCACTCTGTTGATCACGCTGGTTCGATTCGGCTTCATGGGAATCTGGTTCCTCATCGGACCGAAGGTCTCACCGGAGAAGTTCGCCGATCGACGACTCGCAGCCAAGGAGTTCATCGCAATTGGTCTGCTGGGCGTAAGAGGACCGATTTCGGTGTTGGCGGCGTTCTCAATACCGGTCACCACAGATAGCGGTGAGGGCTTCCCAGGCCGCGATCTGATCCTCTGTGTGACATTTGCGGTCGTGATCGTTTCGCTGCTCTTCAGCTTCCTCGGCACGCCGCTGATACGCCGACTGAATCTCACCTCACACACCGATGACGAGGCACTGGCGGCGGCACGGCTTGCGTCGGCACGCGCCGCATTGCGCAGGTTTGACGAGGTCGTTGCCCAAGCGGATGCAGACGGCAACCCGTTGGACCCAGAGCTCGTAGAGGAACTTCGCTCACCCACCGCTCGACGGGTTGTCGCACTCAAAGGAAGGAGTGACGAGACGCATCAAAACGCTGCTGGCTACCTCCTCACCCGCGAGCGGATCCGGTTGTCGATGATCGAGGCGGAACGCGAAGAACTGGCCGATCTGCGTTCCAGTAAGCGGATTCCTGGCGATGTGTTTGGCCAGCTGACAACCGAGCTCGACATGCGCGAACAAGCGATCCACACAACAAACCGAGGGCACTAAACCTGATCCCGTTGCTGTGGGGAGTAAACCGTGGTCCTAGGGTTTGGCCATGCCCATGGATTTGGAAGCAGTCAAAGTCGGATTTCCGCAAGCCGTGCCAATGGTGGCAACGCTCTCACTGACGTTTGATGAGCTGGATCACCAGACAGCGTCGATGACGCTGCCCGACCAGTCGGCGTATCACAATCACGTTGGTGGACCGCACGCTGGCGCGATGTTCACGCTCGCTGAGTCAGCAAGTGGGGCGCTCGTGCTGGCCAACTTTGGAGATCGCCTCGGCGATGCCACCCCCTTGGCTGTGGAAGCAACCATCCGGTACCTGAAGTTGGCGATGGGGCCCGTCACCGCAACCGCACGGATGATGCGCAGCGGCGAGGAGATTCTGGCTGAGCTTGACCGAGGGGGTCGACCTGAGTTTCTTGTGGAGATCGACCTGACCTCTTCAGACGGCACCGTAACCGGGCAAATGACGATCGTCTGGACTCTCAAGCCAAACAAGCGTTCGTAGGAGCCGTTCACGGACGAGGTCCGTGTCACAAATCGGCTCGGCGGGTCAGCGTCTGAATCGCAGTTTTGGTGCTTAAGGTTTACCCCGATGCCCCTCACAACGACTACGTGTCCACCCGCGCCCGCCTGGCGACGGGTATGCGTCGCACTCGCTGCAACGGCGGTGTTGATTGCCGGCCCGGCGACTGCTGCCAGTGCGGCACCGCCGCCGAGTCCAACGGCGACACCAACAGCGCAAGCAAACGAGGGCGCCGCCGTCACCCTGCCGACCATGCGCGCCTGGACGTGGATCGTGGCCGATGCGGACTCCGGTGAAGTGTTGACTGGACGAGATTGGCACTGGAAGCTCCCACCGGCGAGCACCATGAAGACACTGACCGCATTGACGCTCGTGGATCGTCTTCAGTTTGATTCGCAGTATCGCGCTCAGAAGCAAGACGTCGAGGCTGAGGGAAGCAAAGTCGGACTCAAGGCAGGCTCGGCCTACGCCGTGAGTGATCTGTTCAACGGAATGCTCATGCCGAGTGGAAATGACGCGGCCACAGCGGTTGCCAACGCCTACGGCGGGATGGAAGCCACAACTGAAGCCATGAATCGTGAGGCGCAACGTCTAGGCGCTATCGACACGAAGGTTGTCAACAGTAGCGGGCTCGACGAACCCGGGCAGGTTTCCACGGCATACGACCTCGCTCTCATCATGCGAGAGTCCCTCAAAGATCCCAAGCTCCAAGAGATCTACAAGCAACACCACGTCGATTTCCCAGACAAGGAACCCACGGAACCAGGTGCGGAACGAAAGAGCTACCGAATCTGGACCGAGAATCGATTCATCCTCAACTACTACGAAGGCGCACTAGGCGGAAAGACAGGTTTCACTTCGCAGGCTGGAAGGACGTTTGTTGGTGCTATGGAACGCGATGGTCGCACGCTCATCGTCGCCATCATGCGCTCCGCGGAGAGCACCGAACGGGCGGTGAACCGTCTGTTCGAATGGGGATTCGCAAATGCCGACAAGGTCACCCCAGTGGATCAACTCGTTGACCCTCAACCAGCAGAAGAGGTTGAGGCGCTACCTGCGGTGAACTACGACGAGAACGGCACGCCTACCGGACCACAAGTTGCAGCAGGGGAGAGCCTCGGCAGTGGTCCCAGCGGACCGGTCGTGCTACTGATTCTTGTCGGCGTCGCCGGGCTCGGCGTATTGATTTGGCGACGGCGTCGTGAAGTCGCCGAGGCGACCCGCGAGCGAGCGAACCGCCAGCAAAATCTTGATCTCCGCGAACGGGATGAATCTCGCCGACCGTAGGGCCGTGCTGATTCAGTCAGTCAGAATCACGAGTTTCGCAGTAGCTCGTGTCATAGCTACATACCGATCCACTGATCCTTCGATTCCGTTACCGAATTCCGCAGGATTGACCAACACCACCAAGTCAAACTCGAGTCCCTTCGCTAGTTCCGGCGTCAGGCCGACCACACGTTCGTTCGTGCTCGCGTATTGCGACCGTCCGATCACGCATGCAGTCCCTTCTCTTTCGCTTTCGAGCCAGTCTGCGAGCGTTGAGTCAAGATCTGAGATCGAGCCGTAGACGACTTCTTGGCCGTTGCTTCGAACGGATTGGGGCACGTTTGCATCCGGTAACGCGGAACGGATCGCGGGTTCCGCCACCGCCATTATCTCTGCGGGTGTTCGGTAATTGAGGCTCAAGCGGGCCTCACGGACTTCCGACAATCCGACGCGCTCAAGCCGCTGCCGCCAGGTTTCAGTGAAACCGTGGCGTGCCTGGGCACGGTCTCCAACGATGGTGAAACTTCGACTCGGGCATCGCGCGATCAACATCTGCCACTGCGCATCAGTGAGTTCCTGTGCTTCATCCACGATGATGTGGGCAAACGGCCCAGCGAGCGCGTCAGGTTCTGGGCGAACGAGCCCGGCCTGATCGATGAGCGCGTCAACGAAGTCCTCACCTCGGAGCATCGTGACAAGCCCGGTGCCGTATTCATCGCCTTCGGCTTCAGCACTGAAGTCGTCAACGATCCTCTCGATGTGTTCCCGTTCGGCAGCAATCGTCTTCGCGTGCTCGCGCTCCCGTTCGGCCAGATGGGCATCTCCCAGTCGGCGCCGCGCTGCGTCGAGCAGCGGCAGATCGGATTCTGTCCAGGGCGCCTCGGTTGGACGTGTCAGGAGTTTGACTTCCGCATCGGTCAAGGAAGGGTTGCAACGCCGTAGGTACGCGGGGACTGACCACAAGTCGGCAATCACTTCCGTTGGCTCAAGCATTGGCCAAGCGCGGTTGAGCGCGTCATTGAGATCCTCGTTGGCTGTCAGCGCGCCACGCAGTTCATCCGTGGAGGCAATGTTGCCGTCCTCGTCAATCTCTTCGTCCACTTTGTCTAGGAGAATCGCGACAAGCTCGTCACGAATTTCCCCTCGGACTTCGTTGTGAGCCGCTGCTGGGCCGGGTGCCTCGAACGCTGACGCCCAGTCGTCGACGCTCAACCAGATTTCGGCCATGTCTGTCGTCACCAGCATGGGTTGCCGAGGTGGTTCCTCGTAGAACTGCACCGCCGCTTCGACCGCCTCGATCATCCCGACCGAAGACTTGAGGCGGGCAACCTCGCGGTCCGCCTCCCGTAGTGCGTGAACTCTTTCGACAACAATCTCAGCCAAGGTGCAGGTCTGCACGCCGTCTTCGCCCAAGCTTGGAAGGACGTCAGCGACGTAGGACAGATAGGGCTGATGTGGACCAACTACCAGGACACCACCGCGGCGCCGATCGACTCGCGGATCTGCGTAGAGCAAGTAGGCCGCCCGGTGCAGAGCCACCACCGTTTTGCCAGTTCCAGGGCCGCCATCAACAACAAGTGAGCACGTAGATTCCGCGCGGATGATGGCGTCCTGATCTGAGGCAATGGTGGCCAGCACGTCGCGCATCTGCGGAGAACGCGTGCTTCCCAAGCTCGCGATGAACGCGGATTGATCGTCCAGTGCGCCTTGGTGTTCAACGAGCGCCGCAGCAGTGAAGGCCTCGTCCCAGTAATCCACCACCGCGCCTCGTTGCCAGCGGTAGCGTCGACGCGTCGCGACTCCCTGCGGGTTCGCGTGTGTTGCGGCGAAGAACGGCTCGGCGGCGGGGGAGCGCCAGTCGTACAGCAGGCGAACGCCCTCTGCATCGGTCAATCCCAATCTCCCGATGTAGAGCAGCTCGCCACTGTCCAACTCGATCCGCCCGAGGCACGCATCCACGCTGAAACGGCGCAACATCCGGAGCCGATCAGAAACACGATGGATCTCGAGATCGCGATCCATCGAAGCCTGACCGATCCCGCCGGGGGAGTTCAGTAGGTGATCAAGCCGCTGGGATTGTTCATCTGCGGCGCGACGCAAGAATCTGTCCACCAACGCGAAATGCTCGTTATCCGCGTCGATCAATTCGCCGATGTGCTTGGCGTGGAGGCGCAGAGGTAGGTCGAAGTAGCGCGGGGATTCACCAGTCAAACCAATGGCTCCGATCGACAGTCGAGAGGAAACGTGTCCAATGAGTTTGACAGTCCCTGCGTTGCGAATTTCGGACCCCGGGTGCATAAATCGGGCACCCTCCGAGCTATAAATTGGGAGTGGCGGGAGATTCGTTCCCGCCATCAGCCGAAGAGTTACTCCGCTTCGGCTAAAGAGCGCGAATCGCCCGGATTGGTTGCGCCACAGAACTGGGCGTCAAGCGCGCTGAGCTGCGAGCGAATCGGCTGCAGTGTCACATCGATATCGACTAACTGCCAGGCGCTATCGAGATCGCCGTCACCAATCTTGGCCTCAATGTGCTCCGGTAGTAGTCGCATATGGAGCCCTGCCATCACGTCCAGCAGCTGCTTCGCAGCCTTGCCGCCGCCGTGGGTGCCGTACGTCAACACGGTGGACGGCTTGTCGTGCCACTCCACATACAGGTAGTCCAGCGCATTCTTCAGTGCCGCGGGATAGCCCCAGTTGTATTGCGGCGCGACAAAGAGAAAGCCGTCGAATGATTGCACGCGCTCGCTCCAGGGGGTCCCAGTAGCTTTCGCCGAAAAAACAACGCTAAGCGAGGTGATCACTGTGCCGCAGCGGCCGGTGTCCGGTTGGGTCGAGGCGCGCGAGTTCCTCGTCGACGTTGATGGCGATCGTGCCGAACAGCTGAACAGGTTCGCTGCGCGCTGGTGAGATGTGAGCGAGGACCTCGTTGGGGATGCTTATCCCTCGACTTCGTTGAACGTCGACGGCGAGGCCGAGGTATTCGGTCATCCAGGCGACGATCGCGTTTGTGACCAGGGTGAGGCACCATGCTTGCTCGGTCTGTTGTTCGGTGTGGTGTTTGGTGACCTGCCCGAGGCGGGCGTAGTGAATGTCGCGGCGCAGCGCGTGCAGGCTTTCGCCTTTGTTGAGCTGGCCGCTGATCTTGCGCTGGTAGCCTGTGTCGGACAGATACCGGCACGCGTAGATCGTCCGCCGGATCGCTCCCCATTCTTTGAGCGCTGCGGCGAGGGTGTTTTGCCTGGAGCTGGCGCACAGTTTGCTGACGAGTAGGGATGCGGTGGCGTGACCGAATTTGATCGACCCGGCCAGGCGCAGCATGTCGTCCCACTGACTAGCGATCAGGTCTAGATCGGCGTGGCCTGTGAGCAGTGGCCCGGCGTGGGGGTATCGAGAGTGGTACTCGCTTCGTGGCCCCATTCGGTGAAGCACGATGCCTTTGAGGTCGCGGATACGCGGCGATAGTGTTTTGCCGAGTAGGTCGAACAGTGCGAAGTTGACCAGGGTCACGCCATGGGTATCAGTCGCATGTTCGGTGATCGGCAGGTCGGTGGTGTTGCCGAGGATCTCATCGAGGACGTAGTGAGCTTCCCGATCTGTCGCGACGACGATCTTCGTTCCGTAGATGGTGTGCTGGTCGGAGACGTGGGTGTAGGTGGAGATTCCCTCGCCGACGAAGTAGCGCGACAGGTGGCGGGCGGTCAGGGATTTGCCCCGCATCGGGAACCGCTGCCCGTCTGATGAGGACAGCGTGCCGGAGCCGAAAACGGCGGCCATCGGCAGCTGGTAGTGGTGGTTGACCAGAACGGTGTTTGCCGCTCGGAGGGTGTCTTCCCGCAGATACCACTGCGCGGTCCAGGCGAGCACGTCGTACGGGATGCCGGAGGCTTCGCTCATGGCGGTCAAACCCATATTGGTCGCTGAGGCAATGAGGCAGGCGATCAGGTTGCGAACAAGCTGCGGTGAGCGGGCCTGCTTGCCGGAGGCGTGGACGAGGTGGTCGGTGAAACCCGTGCGGGCGTCCAACTCGATCAGCAGCGATGCCAGCGGAATGCGGGGAAGCATCGCTACGAGCTGATCCAGGAACTGCTCGGCCTGGTTCGGAAGCGCCTGCGCGGGCAGTTTCCCCACGACCAGTTCAGCGGTGTCGTCCAGGCGCACCGACCCGGACCCGTCGACGAGCACGGCTTCCAGCTCACCGAGAGCAGTATCGAGTTCCTCGGCAGCACGCTTCACTGCACGAGGACCGTCGGCAGGTTTTGATACAAGCTGGCAGAACTCACCGCGTTGAAGGTCCCATTGCTGGTGGGGAATCAGATGGGACATGGGGTTGGCGTAGCGGCGCGAGCCGGGCACGTAAACGTCGCCGCTGCGCAATCCGTCGCGGATGCCATACAGAACGCACAGTTCCCAGTAGTGACGGTACGCGATCGCGTCGGCGTCGGCGGCAGCCTTGTCGAGGTAGCCGAGCCAGCGGGTGGGAACGAATGATGTCGGTGCCCCGTCGGGCACGTGGAGCGCTCGTTTTGTGTAAAGCGTTTTGAGGATCTCCAGGGCGGTGATCAGATCGCCAGATGGTTGCCCGCCCTCGAACGTGACCGCGTCCAGAACATGGGGAACGAACTGGCGCAGGTAGGAGAACGAATCGTGGAGCATACCCAAATGGCCGTGATCACGCGGCAGCCGCGGCACGGTCATGGCGTGGGCTGCCCGGATTCGCGCCAGTCCCAGGCCTCGAAGGATCGCCCCGACGGCCTCGTCGGGGACCAGCGGGTCCAGAAGGGTCGGCACGATGTCATCGAGCAACGCCAGCCGGTCCTCGGCGGCCACGGCCCGCCCGGCCAGCGCAGCTGCGAGCTTGTGTTTCGCGTGCGATTCGCGACCGGATACTGCTTGATCGAATAGTTGCACAACTTCGTCTCGCACATCGATCGCCGACTGGCCCACCAGAGTCAGCAGGATCGGGTAGCGCCGAGCGGGATCACGCCGGGCCAGCATCTGAGCTGTACTGCGACGACCTGTCTCCGCCAGGAACCGGGACCGTTGCGTGGGCAGTGCCGATAAGTCGAGTTCGTCAGCACCAATCCGGCGCAGGTAGGCCAACTTGGCGATCTCGGTTTTGATCGCCCCCGGAGACGGTTGCGTCGCGCCGTTACCCAGCCAACTCAACCTCGTGGACCCGAGCTCGTCATCAATGTTGAGCAGCCCGTCAAGGTCGGCGATGAGCTGCGGTGTTAACAGATGTTCGAGCCGGACGAATGTCTGCGCCTTCGCGGCTTCACGCGCGGCGGCTACCCGTTGCACCAGCCACACCGGGCCGGGGCGGATCAGCTGGGCACCGCGCAAATGCTCACACGCCAACTCAAACAAGACGCTGGGCGCGTCATGTTCCATCGCCCGCGCCAGCAGGAACTGATCAAGCTCTTTAGCATCGACTTCTGTTGTTGTGCGCCACCCGAGGAAGGCGGCGACCTCGCGCAAGTGCTCGGTTCGGGTTTGCGATCTGGCGGCATAACGTGCCAGTGCGGTTTTCGGGACACCGAGCGCGGCCGCCACGCGAGAGACCGCAGCGGCGGGGGCGGCGCGCAGGTCGTCGGGGACAAATCCCAGCCACGCGAGCGTGCACAAGGCCACGGCGACGCCGATCCTGTTCCCATCACCACGGTGGGCGTTGATGAACGACGTGTCGGCGGGCAGCAACGTGAAGTAGCGGGCCAGGTCATCGGCGGCGATCTGCGCCGGAAAGCCCCGCAGCGCTTCAAGTTGCGCGTCCGGGTACAGCTTCGACGCCATCAGTTAACGCAGCCCATAGTTACGACGAGCAACACCGGCTTCACCGGCGACGGGCCGCTGGGTCGCGCTGCTGCTGCCAGCGAGCCAGGCCGTCGGGGGACACTCGGGCGTAACGGGCCAGCGACACCACCGACGTGTGCCCAGAGAACGCGAGCAGAGTGGACGTGTTCGCGCCGTCTTCGGCTGCGGAGTCAACGCCGAATGACGGAGCTGATGCAGCGTCCACGGACCACCCCCACGGGTCGCCGTGGCAGCCTCGAAGAGCTCGGCGGCGCGGCGGTAAGACAGCCGGGCGCACCCCGAATCGGGATCAAGGTCGATAGGTGGCAACGCGACGCGTGCGCGACGCTCGGTCAGGAACACCGGCCCGCTGCGGCGTCCGGCAAGGAGGCGAGGCAGCAGCCGCGCGGTCGATGTGCGCCAGACGATGATGTCCGCGGCACCGCCCTTGCGCCGCACCTTGGCCCTGCGGTTCGCCAAATCCAGATCGGCAACATCGAGGCTGAGCACTTCCCCAGCCCGAGCTGCCGTTTCGTAGAGCAGCCGCCACATGGTGCGTTCCCGCAACGTCAGACTTTTGTCGCCCAGCAGGGCCTCGATCTGCGCTTTACTCAAAGCCAGTGTCCGTTCCGGCGTCCGCGCGCGGCGGCGGATCCGCCGCACTGGATCGCCGCTGATCCACCCCTGATCCCGCCACCACGCCGATGCCGAGCGCAGCGCGTCCAGGCGAGCGTTCACTGTCGCGGCAGATGCGTCCCCCCAGCGGCTGGCGAACCACGTTGCAACCCGGGTCACGGTCGCTTCGTCATCCAGCGACGCAACCGGCATATCAGCGCCGAGCTCACCAGCAAGAGCGCGCAACACGTTCCCGTACGCCCGTGCCGTATTCGGGTTAGTCAATTCAGCCAGGAAATCTTCTACTGCCGCGCCAAGCAAACGAGTAGAACCCGGCGAGCTACCAAGACGGTGCAGCGCGCCCACACGAATCAATCCCATCACTATCGCAGATAAGCAGGCCGAGTCACCCCGCCATACGGGCAGTGTTCCCCGAGGACGCGCCACCGACTACCGCAGATAATCAGTCACTATCCGCGATACGCGCCACAGCCAGCGACCCCGCGCATCTATCGCCCGTCCTTGCTGGTTGCGCAACGCCTCGCTGCTGCCCGGTCACCCCGCTGGGCTAACTCTGTGTTGTCTGTTGTCTTTCAGGTAGCGGGGGGGGGTGCCTCCAGTTAGCCTCTGATTGATCTTTCCTGGCCGCCCTGCGTTCTTATATCGTTTTGGAGTTGATTTCGCGTGAGTTCGCTGCGTCGTAGTGGTGTGCGGGTCAGCATGCTGGCGGTTGCCGCCGTCCTGGCGGTGGCCGGCGCCGGTCTGAGCGCCGTGCCCGCTGCCGGGCAACCCCAGCCTGACACCACCGCTGCGCAGGTTTCACCCGCGGTAGAGCCGGCTGCCCCGGCCGCGTCTGCTTCGCGAGCCGCTGCTGCGGCACCGGCTCCCGCGTCTGCCGACCTGCGCGGTGACATTGTGTCCCGGCGTGGGGTTCCGGTTCGTAACGTGACGGTGTCCAGCAACGGCGCGGCCGTGACCGCGACGGTCTACTGGAATCAGCAGATGATCGCCCGCAAAGGCAACCGTGACAGGTTCAACGTTCGTCTGGCCGCGTTCGGTGCGGGTGGGGCTGAGGACCCGATCGTGTTGAAGAACCGTTCGAAGAAAAAGCGACCGCCAGCGGTTCAGAAGATCAACATCAAGCTGAACAAGAAGCAGGCGAAGAAACTGCGGGCCTCCGGTGATGTCGTGCTGGCCGTGTCCCAGCAGTACGGCCTCAAGGGCACCCACCACAACAGGTATTTCCGCCAGTACGTGACGGTCACCAAAATCAAGGCTGGATCAAAGACGCGAGTTTCCGCTGGCCGTGGCGCTGTCGCTGCCAGCACCCGGGCTGGCCGTGACTGCAGCACTATCGAAATCAAACCCGGCGCGAACCTGTCCGGTTGCGACCTGTCGCGGGCGAACATCAGCATCTGTGACCTGGCCGATGTGAACCTGTCCGGTGCGAACCTGTCCGGGGCGATCCTGAACAAATGCAATCTCAGTGGGGCGCAGCTGGCCGGCGCCGATCTGGCTGGCGTGAGAGCGACCGGGATCACCGGCACACCCGCGTCCCTGCCCGACGGGTGGGCGCTGGTCAACGGGGTGCTGACCACTACCGGACCCAGACCACCCCCAGCCACGTTCACGGTGACTTATGACGGCAACACCAGTACCGGCGGGGCGGTCCCGACCGATGGGTCCAGCCCGTATGCGACCGGTTCGACGGTGACCGTGGCCGGTAACACCGGCAACCTGGTCAAGACCGGGAACACGTTCAATAACTGGAACACCGCCGCGAACGGCTCGGGAACCTCTTATGCCCCGGCTGCGACGTTCACGATCAGCGCCGACACGGTGCTGTACGCGCAGTGGACAGCTGCTGCGTCGTGTGCCACCGGTGGTGGCGCTGCGGGTACGTGTGTGGTGGGCGATACCGGTCCCGGTGGCGGCGAGGTGTTCTACGTCAACGAAAGCAACCCGGATGGTTCCCGCTACATGGAAGCGGTCGTGGCTGGCATGTCCCCGGCGTGGGACGACACCAATGGCGGCAACTACTACCAGTGGTGTGCGGGAACCGGCCAAACGAACAACGTGGTCACCGGTACCGCTATCGGCAGCGGGAAGACGAACACCGACAACATGGTCACGGCGTGCACGTCCGGCGCGGCGAACAGTGTCCGGGCTTACACCGGCGGAGGTCTTCCTGCCGGGAGCTGGTCGCTGCCATCCCTTGACGAACTGAACGCGCTGGACGTGAGCGGTGTTGGCGGGTTGCTCGCGTTCAACCTCTACTGGTCGTCGTCGCAGAACGATGCGAGCAACGCGTGGGACCAGGGCGTCGGCCACGGCGGCGGTTCCTTCTGGCAGTACACCGACTTCAAGGACCTCACCTTCCACGTGCGGCCTGTCAGGGCTTTTTAGCTATTGACATATTGATCTATTCATCACTTGTTTTGGTGGTTGGTCTTGTTGGCCGCCCGCAGGGCGGACGCGAATTTTTCCGAATCGGGGCTGTTTTCTGGTGGCGTTGTATCAGGATCTGCCGGTCTTCGCCGACGTGTACGCCTTGACGCAGAAGATCTTCACCGTCACGCAGGATTTCCCAAGGGAGTACAAGTTCACCCTCGGCTCTGACATGAAACGTGACGCGCTGGTGCTGCTGCGCAGCATCTACCGGATCAACAAAGCCCGCGACAAGGTCGATCATCTCGAAGCTTTTCTGGACGATTTCGAGTTGCTGAAACTCGAAATCCGGCTAGCAGCCGACTTGAAGTTGCTTTCCTTGAAGAAGCAAGCACACTTTGCCGAGTTGACGGATAAGATCGGCAGGCAGATCACAGGCTGGCGTAATGCGAGCCTGAAAGCCAGAGTCCCGCCGGTTACGGCTGGCGGGAGAGCGCAATGATCGTGTTGAAAAGCGATAGGGGGACTGCGTGGGCGACGAACGCGAGAGCGCTGCGGCAGTTGAACCGTGCAGTATCCAGGAGCCTGAATGCTGCCAAAACTCCCCTATGTGAGCGGTGTTGGCGGGTTGAACGCGTTCAACAACTACTGGTCGTCGTCGCAGAACAATGCGAGCAACGCGTGGAACCAGAACGTCGGCAACGGCGGCGGTTCCGACTGGCAGAACACCGACAACAAGAACAACACCAACCACGTGCGGCCTGTCAGGGGTTTTCACCACGGCACATGATGTGCACCGGGGGCGGCGTCGGGCGCAGCATGCCGATCCGCCCCCGACCCTGTTTCTGCGGAAACCTCTGATGTGATTCATGCAGCTACCGCTGTTTGAACCTGGCGAGGTCCGGCAGGCTGGCTTCGAACTGTCGGACCTGTTCGAGGCGTATTACTCCTGCCGGGTGAACAAGCGGGGCACCCGTAACGCTCTGGCGTTTGAAATCGATTTCGAAACCAACCTCGTCACGTTGTGGCGCGAACTCAATCAGGGTTCCTACCGGCCTGGCCGCAGCGTCGCTTTCATCGTCGATAAGCCAGTCAAGCGGGAAATATTCGCAGCCGACTTCCGCGACCGCGTCGTGCATCACCTGATCATCAACAAGTTGAACCCGCTGTTTGAGGCGGAGTTCATTTACGACAGTTACGCCTGCCGGGTCGGGCGGGGCACCTTGTTCGGGGTGCGCCGCTTGCAGCGGTTCATCCGATCGTGTTCGGAAAACTACACCCGCGACGCCTACGTCCTCAAGCTCGACATTTCGGGTTTCTTCATGCACATCAACGTCGAAATCCTGTTCGCCAGACTCGCGTGCTTCATCCAGGACCGCTACGGCGCGGCTGATCGGGCGCTGCTGATTGAGCTGTGCCGGGTTGTGCTGTTCAACGACGTGCGCGACAACTGCGTGATCAAAGGCAAGCGCAGCGATTGGGATGGGCTGCCAGCAGGCAAGTCCCTGTTCGGGTCGCCACCGGGCTGCGGTTTGCCAATCGGGAACCTGAGTAGCCAAGTGTTCGCCAACTTCTATCTCAACAGCTTCGATCACTACGTCAAGGCCGAGCTTGGAGTCCGTTTCTACGGTCGCTACGTTGACGACCTAGTCCTCGTCCATCCCGACCGGCAGTATCTGGCCAGTTTAATCCCGGTGCTGCGGTCGTACCTGGCCGAGCGCCTGGGCTTGGAGATTCACCCGCGCAAGATTTACCTTCAGCACCACGGCAAAGGCGTGCCATATCTCGGGGCGGTGATAAAACCGGGTCGGGTGTATGTAGGCAAGCGGACCAAAGGCAACTTCCACGCCGCGATCACTACCCACAACGCCGTCGTAGCAGACCACCCGCCGGATCAAGGCGAGCGTGACGCGTTCCTGGCTAGCATGAACTCCTACCTCGGATTCATGAAGCACTACGACACCCGCCGCCTGCGCGCCGCGATTGTCGGCAAACATGTCACCGGCTGGTGGGCCTACGCCCACGTCAACGGCGGTGTCGAGAAGTTCGTGTTGAGAAGAACACCGCCCCTGCTACCTCGCGTGCCCATTTGTCACCCCTGAACCATGATCGGGCTGCTGAAGGCAGAAACAAGATCACTGACTCAGATTGTCCAGAAAGAGAGGATCTGTGAGCAACTAGCCCACTATGACCCCGCCCGGCTACCGACCCCAACGATTCGGGATCGTGATCACCGGCACCTCCAGATCCAACCCGCCAGGGCCTAGCGTTGCTTTTTCGGCGAAAGCTACTGGGACCCCTCCAGCGTCTCGTGTGCTCGTGCGCGTATGTCTGTAGAGAAGCCTTCAGCGGCTCATCGAGCAGGGGGAGCCCGACCTCGGCTAGGTCGAGGAGTTCGTATCTCAACGGACTATCTGCCTGAGTTGACTCGCAGACCCAGTTCGCGATGTCTGCGCAGATTCGGGTCGGTCGAGTACTGCCAACGACCACGGCTATGGAGACAGGTCGGTTCATCGTGATGTCCTTTGCCTAAATTGCGCGGGCTCGCAGGCCGCTAGCCTCATCCGAAGAGTCGTCTTCTAGATGTGAGTCGATCGAGTTCGTGTTGCATCGCATCTTGCACGCGAGCTGCATAGGTGCCCGCACCCTCACCCTCGTCCGCCTGGACCGGTGCCAACACGGAAGTTTCGAGGCGAGTCGGCAGTGGTAGGTAGGGGACTAGTCCAACCGTTCCGACGTTGATACCCCAAGGAATCGAAATCGATACGGGCATTGCCTTACACCGCATCAGAGTGTCCGTGTGCAAATACCGGGCAATACGCTGGCCGTCGTCCAGAACGAGTAGTGATTCGCCAGCGCCCGCTGTCACAATAGGGACGATCGGGACACCGACGTCAATTGCAAGTTCGGCAAATCCATGGCGTCCACTGAAGATGACGCGATTGCGTTCTTTGAATGGCTTCGCCGCCTCGATATCGCCGCCAGGGAACACAACAACGTGGTGGCCAGCATCGAACGCATCCCGAGCACTTGCCTCACAAGCAGGTTTGGCGCCAACCGCATCAAAGAACGTGCCCATTCGAAACGTCCAGGCCATCTGGTGCGCAAGCAAAGTGACGGGCCGGTCGCTGAGGTCGTCGAGTGCGGCCAACAGGGCGAGGACGTTGAGATCGACCGCACCACCAAATCCATGATTGCTCACGATAAGAGATGGCGCACTCGGCAGCGGTTGCGCGACGTGAACCTGCAATCGGTGATACCTGCGCACAAAACCGACACCCAAGTCCCTCATCGCAACCGCGAAGCGACCGATCAGATCATCTGTGAGCGTCGTCGACACTGTTGCGGGGTTCGTCACTGCGCAAGGTTCCCACGGGAGGGGACCGCTTTCCATTCACAGATTGACATAATGTCCATTATCGGCGCGAATAACATGAACGCCTGGCTAACGCCGAAGCTCGTTGCTGAGTGTTTCTGCGAGTCGGACTGACGCCTCAATCTCAGCGAGCCGGATTGAGACACTCTCCACGTTGACGCCGAACGGAATCCCAAGACGCCTGCAGTATTCGATCAGTTCCCGCGCCGCCCTAACAGAGTGCTCATAGGATGCGGCCAATGTGTCGTCCGAGTGTCGCAGGTCATTCTGGATCCACCTCGGTACATCCACGCCTAGCCAACTCAAGAACTCGAGTGTCTTGAGCGATCCGCACACCGAAAATGTGAAGACGATCGGCACCGGTGTGAGTCCGCGCGCATCACATTCGTAGCGGTAGTCCGATACCAGGTTCTTCGCAGCGTTGACGTCGTAAACGACCTGGGTGACAAAGAACGAGCACCCGGCTTCCTGCTTCGCGATCAGGCGCAGATGTTCTTCGCCTCGACGAGTATGACGCTCAGGAATCGCCACACCGCCAAGCGGCAACTCGGGCCGGACCTGGGCCCACAATTCTTGGGAGCGAACTAACGAAGTTGACGCCTGCTTGTTACGTGACGAGGCGCCAACGAAAACCGTCAGGACCTGGTCGACATCCTGAGCGCGTAGCCATGCCTGGATATCACTCTCCTCATACTTGCCTACGGCTC
Organism: Actinomycetota bacterium; assembly: GCA_963169255.1. Taxonomy (GTDB): domain Bacteria; phylum Actinomycetota; class Actinomycetes; order S36-B12; family UBA10799; genus UBA10799. The sequence goes on from CAUJEJ010000018.1 coordinate 23,912, forward strand.
GGTAGATGACAACGGAACTCGTCTGGTCCTTCAGGTACTGGTCCCAGAACGTGGCTGGATCAATCGTAGGCAAGAACGGAAACGGTCTTTCCGCAGAGTTGCGATCGCTCTCGTCATCGATGTCATAGAGAACGAGGCCATCGAGGTGCAGTGAGGCGAGTCGCTGGCGCGTGAGGTTCGCGATCTCCTCTGCGCGCTGCGACGAAACCGTGACACGAGGTGG
>CAUJEJ010000019.1 GCA_963169255.1 Actinomycetota bacterium
GCAGGAGCTGATAGTTGAATGCGCCTTTGCCAAGCCGTTCCGAGATTCGCAGCTCTACCCCGCTGTTGTTTCCTACGAGCCCCACGTTGACGACTTTGATCTGGCGAACCTCGCCGAGATCGATGACGATCCCGCTGGCCCGGCCGCTGCTCACGGTGGCTTTGTTGAATCGTGCGGTCTTCCAGGCGGTGGCGGGGTTGTCGTCGACTGCGGCGTTTGCCGCGCCTCCTGCGATGGGCCGTTTGCCCTCCGGTGAGAGCGTCATCGCAGCGTTGATCGGCAGGATCTGTTCACCGGCGGGAATCCCACTCGTCCCGGCTACCGCCCCGGCAACCTTGCGGGCCGGCCCTTCGATATCTGACGCCGCGGGTTCACTGGCCACAGCATTTGCATCTTGGGGCAGGGGAAACAGCCGTGCGCCTGCGAACCCGACGGCAAAGATCGCTGCTAAGGCAACGACGGCGAGGCCGGTGCGTTTCGCCAGCTTTCGAGCCGTGGACTTCAACGGAGGGTGCTGCGTTTGTGTCGACCGTGGGCTGCCGTGGCGATCAAGCCGCCGTAACGTGCTTGGCCCTTCGTATGCTCCGGCGAGCGCGTTGAGGGCGCTCGGGGCGTCGGCAAAGGCGTTGCTTGCCGGGAGGGTCGTTGGCCCGGGTACCGCAGCCATGCAGCGAATCGCAAAGGAATCGAGCCGCGGGGGCAGGTCTGCTCGCAGTTGGCTGGGAGCAGCGCGCTTGCCACCGACGATTGGGACCGTTGGCAGGGCCGTGGGGGTGTCGCCGGGCCAACGGCCGGTGAGACAGGCGGTCATGATGGCGCCGAGCCCGGCGATGTCGGCGGCCGCGGGGTCGTTTCCGGGATCAATTCCGTAGATGCGGGCGTCGATCATGTGCCCGCGCAGGCGCACCTCGCCTTCAGTGTCAATCATCACGCAGGCAGGGCGGATGCGTCCATGGGTGATGCCGGCGGCGTGGATATGGCCGACCGCTTCCGCGACGCGACGCGTCACCTCGACTGACTGTTCTGGGGTCATCGCTGTTGTTAGCAGTTGTTCTAGCGGGATCGCGTCGACCCATTCGGTGACGATGACGAGGGTTCCCTCGAAGTCGAGGACATCCAGGACCTGAACGACGCTGCGGTCGACTACCCGAGCAGCAGCGCATGCAGCAGCTCGAAGATCGTCATGGAGGGGATCGTTGGGTTCGACGAGTCGAAGCGCGACCATGCGGCTGAGTAGCTCGTCGTACGCGCGCCACAACTTCTTGCCGTGGCTTCCGAGCACTTGATCCTCGAGCCGGAATCGCCCAATGTGAGTCGGGTGGTCACCACTGCTACGCCCGACCGTGTCTGAGAATGGTCTGTCTGCGTCATCACGCCCAGACAGACCCCACATGTTTTCAACGATAGGCGAGGAATTCAGTTATTTCCGGCTGAGACGCGACTCCGGCTCGGCCTCCCGACTTCCGCTCCCCTGCAATTTTGGTGCGACTTGCCGGCCAGCCGCGCGATTACACCAAATTCGGAGGGGTTAGCGGCGGACCTTGCCGACTAGGGAGTTGATAACTGACTGGACTTCGGAGATTCGGAGGAGGTGGGAGAGGCCTAGGTAGGCGACCACTGTGACGAGGCCACCGGCGATGAGGACGAACAGGGACGTTAGTTGGCTGGCGGTGAGTTGGTTGTAGATGTCGCCGCCAGTTGCGTTGCCGACGGCCACCGCCCAAAGAACGACTGACGTTAGGCCGAGGGCAGCCGCCACGATGGCCGCGATGCTCATGCGGACCAAAGTGCGCACGGTGAGTCCGGTCTCGAGGCCGCCGAGGCGCCGGCTCAGCCACACCCAGGCGATGCTGATGGTGATCCAGTACGCCAGTCCGTAGGCAAGCGCGAGTGCGCACACAGCCAGTTCACTCGGCGCAACGCTGAACAAGAGGAACGTCAGCGGCATCGCGATCAGGTTGTAGACGACGGTGAGGTAGAACGGCGTGCGGGTGTCCTCGACCGCGTACCACCCGCGAAGCAGAATGTAGAAGATGCCGAAGGGCAACATTCCGAGCGCAAAGACCGAGACGACGAGGCCCGTGTACGTCGCGGGCGCACCGCGGTTGGCGCCGAATCCGAAGAACACCGTTCCCAACATTGGTCCGAATGCGACGAGGAACATGACGCATGGCAGCAGCAGCGCGGCAATGAGGCGGATTCCCTCGGCGACGTCGTGGGCGACCTCCCGCAATGCTCCAACCGCGGCCGACTTGCTCATCCGAGGGAACAGCGCCGTCACCAGCGAAATAGTGATCACTGAGTGCGGGAGCATGAAGACGAGGAAGGCACGCTGATACGTCGCAAGCCCTTGCGGCACGCCGCCCGTCTGCTCGGCCAAGAAGTTGGCCTGCGTCGCCAACCGTGAAATCACCAGGAAGCCGACCTGATTGACCAGGACCAGCCCGATCGTCCACCCGGCCAGCGAACCGGCTTTGCCGAGTCCGTGCCCGCGGAAGTCAAACCTCGGGCGCCACTTGTAGCCAACACGAATCAGCACCGGCACAAGGACCGCCGCCTGAGCTGCGACGCCGAGGGTGGTACCGATGCCGAGCCACATCACCTGACCGGGCGTGATTGTTGAGGTGGTTGCGGTCGTGCCCGCGACGAAGATGAATCCAACTGCCGTCGCGATCATCACGATGTTGTTCACGATCGGCGCGAACATCGGAGCACCAAAGTGCATTCGCGAATTGAGCACCTGCGAGAACATCGTGTAGAGGCCGTAGAACACGATTTGTGGCAGGCAGAACCGGGCGAAGGCTGTGGCCAACGAGAGCTGCTCTTCGGTGAAGTTGCTCGTGGTGTAGATCTCGACGATCCATGGCGCACACACGATGGCCAGCACCGTGGCAGCAACCAGGATCAGCCCAACGAGCGTGATCAGGCGGTCGGCGTAGCCATCGCCACCGTCGGCATCGGTGCGCATATGCCGCACAAGTTGCGGAATGAAGATCGCATTCAAGGCACCACCAATCACCAGGATGTAGATGATGTTCGGCAGCGAGTTTCCGAGGGCGTAAGTGTCGGCCAAGATCGCAAAACCTAGTGCAGCGGTGATCGTGATGTCGCGCAGCACGCCGGTAATGCGCGAGGTGATCGTGCCAGCAGCCATCAGCGCACTGCTTCGGACAACGGACCTCGTCGCGTCCGCCTCAGCGTCGGCGACGCCGCCGAGTTCTGTCGGATCTACGCCCGCGGCATCCTCGCTCGGCGTTACAGGGTCACTCATCGGCTGGTCTGGTCGCAGCGGCGGAATCCTCGGTGTCTGATGGGCCTGCGGAGTTGGCGTCGGCGCGCAACTGGCGCCGGCGGCGAACTGAATTCGCCAACAACAGCAGCGCCAGCAGCGCGAACGCGATCACCACAACCCAGGTCGCCGCGCTGGCGTACGCACTGCTGCGAAGAATCACCTCAGTAGGTTCGCCGTAGGGGGCGCCCGCTTGGTTGGTGAGCTGGACCTTCACAGGGAGCTCGCCGTTGCCACGCACCTGCGCAGTGATCTGCGTGCTCACCTTGCGGTTGGCCGGAATCACGATCGGTGCAAACTTCTGAGCCGTGAGCCGGATCGGTGGATCGCCAGTCAGGGTCATCCCCACGGTGACCGGTACTGGCAGATCGTTGGAGATGGTGATCGGAATTTCACCGCTCTCACTGGAAAAACTCTTCACTCCACCGGAAAGTGCCCGTACCCGACCCATGTCCGCGTTGAGCTCGTCGTTGACTGAGTCGAGGAGTTCGTTGCCACCGGGGCGATCCGTCCGCCAGGCTCCGGACGTCGCGCGCAGCAGTGCGGTCGAGTACTTCTCGGTCAGCTCGCCGGGTTCGTTGAGGATCGAGGAGAAGACCTCGAGCTGTTCCTGAGTGGCCTTGATGCGGTCGAGGTAGTTCGGCGAGAGTGCAGCGCGACGGCCCGCGGCGGTCATCGGTGCGAGCGCGCGCGGGACATCTTTGGGGGTATCAGCGAGCAACTGGGCCAGCGATGCGCTGCGCATGAACGGCGAGGTGCGCAGCGCGGCAAGGAGTTCGAGCGTTACTGCTGAGTTGGGGTTCCAGCGTGGATCGGGCCCAACCGCCAGGATCCGGTTCGTGGTCGGCGCCGTCGCAGTCAAGACGCCGGTTTCAGCCATGAACCGTTGGCGGTCCAAGAGTGCATCAGCCGACGAGCTACCTGCAGATCCCAGCGACGCAGACAACGCCCGGTCCGTGAGTACGGCTGCCAAGGGGCCCGATTCGGTGCGGATCACTGCCGAGGAGATGTCGTTGGAGGCGCCATCAGCCGGTTGTAGCGCGGCTCGATCGAGCACCACGGTCCGAACACCGGACTTCTGAAGCAGGGTCAGGGTCTTGGCATCAGTTCGGGCACCGGGGGGCCAGGCCAAACCGGTCGTCACGGGCCGTTCGAGGAGGACCCCTACGGCTTCCGTCGATGCTGTTGTCGCCTGGACGACCTCTTGGGTCATCTTCGCGCGGGTCAGTGCCGTGACATCGGGGAAGGCGTACTCGCTTGCTGCAACCGACGCTGTCTTCAATCCGGCCCGAGCCTTCACCAGCCAGTCGACTGCCGGTTGCGGCGATCCGCCCGCGATCACCGCACCTTCCGGCCCAGCCACTTGGTAGCCATCGGTCATCCCATTCACCGCCGCGAGCAGCTGCGGATCAACGACCCACTCAACTTGAGCGCCCGCCGACAACCCGGTGTCGAGCAGGCGGCTGAGACGTCCGTCGGGCAGAAGGTCCTGGGGGGTGTTCTGGTTGAGAAACACCAGGTTCGCGTTCTGGTTGGGCGTGTTCGTCAGCGGCCACAACCAGACGAGCTTGGTGGGCTTGACCTCTTTGGGGTTCGGGAACCACGGCAAGAACGTTTGGGTGGAGTCACGTTGCTCTGAGTTGTCGTCAGCGAAAGTGTCGACCCGCAACCCGTACACCCCGGTGCGCCCGAGCCCCAGATTCGCCATGGGAACGTCGATCGACCACGGCGCGCTTTCTCCGGGTGCGAGCCTGGAATCAACGAGGTTGAGTCCGTCGGTGACGCCGCGAGTGTTTGGCGTTTCATCACCACTACTAATCCGCGCGACTTGCGTGCGGGTTGAAACCGGATCGTACGCAATCCGCAGCTCGACACCGAAGCCGTCGATGTCGTCGTCGGAGGTGTTCGTGACGGTGCCCGCCACCGTGAGCGTGTCGTTGGGTTTCGGGACGGTCGGGGTGAGCGCGTCGACGGCCAGGGAGATCCCCGTTGAGTCGGCGTCTTGGAGCACCTTGTTGGCTGGAGGGGTGGCACTCGCCCGCCCGGCGAGCGTCATTGCCAGGACGCCTGCCGCTGCCGCGACGGCGACCGTGCGGTTGATCCTCACCCGTGCGCCGCCAGGAGTTCTGGAACTGCCTCCATCAGGCGTCGTTCGTCGGCGTAGGCAAGTTTGGCACTGACTTCGGTCAGCGGAACCCACTGAACCTCAACCACTTCAGCATCGTCTGCGCAGAGCTCGCCACCGGTGCGTTCCATCAAGAAATGGTGGACGGTCTTGTGAATCCGGCGACCGTCGGCAACGAACCAGAAGTCAATGGCGCCGAGCGGGGCAAGGATGCGCCCGGAGATTCCGGTTTCTTCCTCGACTTCACGGATTGCGGCTTGTTCACGCGTCTCGCCAAGCTCGACGTGACCCTTCGGTAGGGACCACATGAGGCGTCCGCGTCGATCGAGTCGTCCGATCAACGCGGCGCAAAGCGTTTCTGCATTTCGATCGAGCACGAGCCCGCCTGCGCTTGTCTCTTCGCTGGGTGGAGTCTTGCGCGGCGCACGGATCTCCGACGGCAGTGGAACGTGGTGGCCACCGGCAGGGGGCGGTGATGATGACGGGGCCATGCTTGTGAGGATAGTGGGCAAATCGATGTAGCACCGGGTAGTTGAGGCTTCCGCCGCCCCCTAAAGTGTTCCCACCATGAGCCAATCCCAAGGAATCCCGCAGCTGCGCGTCTCAGTTGACGCGCTGGCAGATGTACTCCCGTTGTCTACGGAGCTAGGGCAGCGATTCCTGGCCGAGGGTTACGAGCTCGCGTTGGTGGGCGGATCCGTCCGAGACGCGATCCTTGGCCGCCTCGGAAATGACCTCGACTTCACCACGAACGCCAAGCCGGAGGCAGCGCTGGCGATCCTCAAGGGTTGGGCCGAGTCCGTCTGGGAAATCGGCATCCGGTTTGGCACCGTCGGCGCGATGAAGGACGGCTATCAGATCGAGATCACGACGTACCGAGCCGAGTCCTACGAGGCGGATTCCCGCAAGCCAACGGTGCAATTTGGCGAGACGCTCGCCGACGACTTGGTTCGGCGCGACTTCACCGTCAACGCGATGGCCGTCAAGTTGCCAGAGGTCGAGTTCGTCGACTTACACGGTGGCATTGCAGACCTGGCCGCTGGTTTGTTACGCACGCCTGGCCGACCAGAAGACTCGTTCGCTGACGACCCGCTACGGATGATGCGCGCCGCTCGGTTCGCCTCACAACTCGAGATGACGGTCGAGGAATCAGCCCTAGCGGCAATGACGGCGATGGCCGAGCGGCTCGAGATCGTGTCTGCGGAGCGTGTTCGCGACGAGCTGTCGAAGCTCCTCCTTGGGGAGGATCCCCGCCGCGGTTTGTCGCTACTGGTCGAGACGGGACTTACGCAGTACGTGCTACCGGAATTGCCCGCGCTCAAGCTTGAGATCGACGAACATCATCACCACAAAGATGTGTACGAGCACAGTCTCACGGTGCTGAGCCAAGCGATTGACCTCGAAACCAGCCACGAGCCGATGACCAACCCGGACTTGGTGCTGCGGTTGGCTGCGCTGCTGCACGACATTGGTAAGCCGAAGACGCGCCGATTTGAAGCCAACGGCGGAGTCTCGTTCCACCACCATGAAGTGGTGGGCGCAAAGATGGCCCGCAAGCGGCTGAAGGCGCTGAGGTACCCGAACGATGTGGTCGATCAGGTGACGCTGCTCGTCGAGTTGCACCTGCGGTTCCACGGGTACAGCTCAGGGCAATGGACCGATGCTGCAGTGCGTCGGTACGTGCGTGATGCAGGGGATGAACTGACTCGGCTACACAAGCTGACCCGCGCGGACTGCACGACCCGGAATCGGCGTAAGGCTGCGGCATTGGCAGCCTCGTACGACAACTTGGAAGCCCGGATTGCGGTGCTGTCTGAGGAAGAAGAGCTCAAGTCGATCCGCCCCGATCTCGATGGCACACAAATCATGGAGATCCTCGGGATTGCGCCTGGCCGTGAGGTTGGCGAGGCGTACAAGTTCCTGCTGGAGCGGCGGCTGGATCGCGGTCCTGCCACGCCGGAAGAAGCGACCGCTGAGCTTCACCAATGGTGGAGCGAGCGGACGTAGTAGCCCGAGTGGCGTAACTGTCGGACATTTTTATGAGTTAATGCGGCTATAGACGTTTTTTCTAGTTTATGGTGCGATTACGCGTCAACCTAGTCCGAGGAAGTGCCCCATGGTCAAGTCCAGTCTTCTCGCCGCGATCTGCGCCGATGCCACCGTTATGGCGGCGGGCATAGTCGCCGCTCCCGTGCACGCCGTGGCGTTGCCATGCGATCGGACCTTCAGCACAAAGGGCAACAATTTGTGCGCAGTTCCCGCGGGATTGTCAAAACTGGATGTTCGTGTGGTCGGCGGAAACGGAGGCACGGGCAACGTCGGCGCAGTGGCCGGCGGTCAAGGCGCGACTGTTCTGGCAACACTCGATGTCAGCACCACGTCATTCCTTTACCTAACGATCGGCGGGGCAGGGAGCAACGGAACGTTCTCTGGTGGCGGAGGCGCGTACTCCTCGATTAGCACCGCGCAGAACGTCGCCGGAACTGAAATTGCGATCGCAGGCGGCGGTGGCGGCGGTGGAACAGCCGCGGTTGGCGGCAGCGGCGGCAGCTCGACTGTGGCAGGTGGCGCCGGAGCCGGTGGCGCGGACAACCAGCCTGGTGGCGCTGGCGGAACTGGTGCCGCCGCGGGCGCAGGCGGTGGAACGCTCGGCGCCGCGGGGGGTACTTCTGGTGTGTCCGGAAGCGACGGAACGTCTATCGGTTCCATGCAGAATGCGAAGTCCGGCGGCGGTGGTGGCGGTGGGTTCGCTGCACCAGGTGGGTCCGGTGGAATGGGCGCAGCGTCGGGTGGTGCCCTGAGCGGAAACGGCGGTATCCCCGGCAATCTTGTTGACAGCGGTGGCGGCGGGGGTTCGGGTTACGCGGGAGGTGGCGGTGGAAGTGCTGGCGCCGGTGGCGGCGGGGGTTCGAGTCTGGTACCTGCCGGTGGAGTCGCTCGAATCGCGCCGTACAGCTCCTCGGTCACGCTCGCACCGCAGGCGACTGTCTCAGCCACGCAGATCGACAACCTTGACGGCGACAAGCTTCTGGTGAGCGCGACCATCAATCCGCACGACTACGAGAACCGCGTAACACTTCAGTGCTCCGCGACCGCCGACTTCAGCGCCAACGTCGTTGAGGGCGTCGTCACTTCCCAGGAGATCGTCGACGGAACGGAACCGGTCGCCGCCGCCGGCTACTGCGCTGGCATCGAACAAGGAAAGCAGTACTGGTTGCGGATTGGTGCGAACAACGACCTGCGGACGACCTACGGAACGAGTGCCACCCATGGCGAATCCGACAACGGTGACGAGTCTCAAGTGCCGGTTGCTGGGTGCGTGACTCCGGGGGCAACGAAGCTCGCTCGCACGGGCACTCGGCGGTTGATGAAGCCGGGATGCGTCACCAACGCGGGCCAGGTGGTTGGTGTCAAGGTGAAGGCAACAGCTGTCAGGACATCGACTCGTGGTGATCAACGCTACTTCGGTCTCGTTTGCAAGAAGTCAAATGGCAAGCTCGCAGCGACGAAGCCGACCGGCACGGGCGCAGGTGTGCGGTATTGCCCTCAGGGCAAGCTGATGATCAAGACGTTCGGAACCAAGCTCAAGCTAACCGTCACTTGGTCAGCGCGCACCACAGCAGGCTACGACGCGTTCAAGGCAGTGCAGAAATACCGAACCTGAGGTGGGCAAACTCGTAGTCCGCGCCCCGAGGGTCCGGGCTACGAGTTAAGGCCTTCTTGGTTGCGCGCATCCTCGATTGCCTTGAGGATCTGTTGCTGCGCCTCGGGTGACAGGTCTGCTGACCGGAAGGCGAGTTGTTGAACGCCCAGTTCATTCAGCTTCGCAAGAGTCTCAAGCTGTTCGGTGATCTTCTCTGAACTCTCATCGTCGAAGAAGTACGACGCGGGGACGCCGAAGAAAGACGCCAATGCTTCGAGATGCGCCTTCGTGGGGTTGTCGCGGTTGCCCTTGCGGAGCTGCCAGAGGTAGGCCGCGGAAACCGTTGGCCCGTCGGCCTTTCTCAGTTCTTCGGCGATTGCCTCGTAGCTGTATTCGGAACCGTCGGGCCTACGCACAGTACGAAACAGGAGGTCGATCTTGTCCGCGAGAGTAGGTTCCTCGGGGTTCTCTGGCACACATGCACGTTACCCCGAAGGCTCATGCAAAACCACACACACGCCTGTGATGAACACTTTTGCCATTGGTACTGCATGCGATGACGCGTACGATCCCAGCATGGGCGACAGCGTGCGTACAGCTGCTGAATTAATGGCGGTGATTCCGCCATTGCCCGACTCACCAGATACCGATGATCTGATCGCCGCGGTCCAACAACATCGCGGTCGGAAGATGCAGATATTGACTGCACCACCGGAACTCTCGGCGTCGGTATGTGGGATGTGGGTGGAGACGCCTAGCGTTGACCTGGTCTTCATTGCCGAGTCCGCCGCACCCTTCGCGCGCGAACATGTCTTGCTTCACGAGATCGCCCACATGTTGCTCGGGCACGGCGAGGCTCGTGGCCCGCAGTCAGGGCTTGCGCAACTGATGCCTGACCTCGATCCGTCACTGCTTCAGAAGGTCCTCGGTCGTTCTTCGTACGAGGATCCGCAGGAGTACGAAGCCGAACTACTTGCGACGCTGCTTCAGTCACGAACTCGTTCGTCGAGACCTGACAGCGGTGGAGCGAGTGATGCTTCTAGCGAGACCGCGTTGTTTGGCCGGATTACAACTTCGCGACGATGGAACTAGCTCTAGCGATTGCGCTGCTCGTCGTCGCGGCAATGGTTTGCTTCGGCATATGGGCCCGATTCTCGACGATTCGCGCGGCGAGAACCCGGACGGTTGTCTGGGTGTGGGTTGCAGCGACCCTGCTAGCGGTGACGCTGACGCTCCCGCCAATCGCGAAGTTCATGAGCGCACCAGGTCGTCAGGGCACCAACGCTTTGGTGGTCAACCTGCTTGCCGTGGTTGCGCTCACCGCACTCGTTGAGGTCTTCCGTGTTGTCTCGTTGGGCGCGGAAGACGCCGCGAGGGGTTCGCGCTCACGCTATTTGATTTCCGCATCCGGTGCTGCCGCTATGTTGGTTGGGTTCTGGTTTGCTCGCCCCTACTTCATTGATGGACAAGTCCCACTCTGGGCGCAGCCGCCAACCCCGGGGCTACTCCTGTACTGGTTGGCGTTCGGCTTCGTCGCTGTGTCTGCCTTCACCCGCATCGGGATTGTTGCGTGGCGAGTCGAGCGAAGTTCACCGCCGTCCGTGCTTCGGCTAGCGATGCGGGTCATGCTGCTGTCGGTATCGCTTTCCGGCGCGTCCGCGTTGTCTGGCCTGATCTGCCTGGCGACACCCTTTGACTCCGTGCTGCATAAGCGCTCAGCCGAGTTGGTGATGGCGTTCCTCGTGTTCGCCACATTGGTTGCCTTTGTGTCGTTCCTGTTGCCTTGGTTCTGCAACACCAATTTCGGGAACCGGCTATACGAACGCAGTGTGGTCCGGCGCCTTCGACCGTTGTGGAAGACACTGAGCGATAGCAATCCTCAGGTGCGCCTGGACGTGGCGTCGCCTGTGACGCCACGATCGGGATCCGACCGTGGAATTGGTCAGGCTGGTAGTGGAGATCCACGATTCACTCAGGATCCTCAACCGCTATCTGCCGAGTGATGCACTCGAGGTTGCTGAGGAACAGGCGCGTAAATATCGCCCAGTCACCCGCGATGCAATCGCCGCTGCCGCGTGGATTCTCGCTGGCCTCAGGTTGCGCCCGCGAGGAGCTGGCGAACTCAACGATGGACGCGGTCAGACGCCAGGTCGCTCAGCAGACTTGGATGGCGAAACTGAATTCTTGCTACAGGTCGCTGGCGAGATCAAGCGCCAACCGGCTAAGTCGATCGCAGGACAAATCGTCACACGGACCGCACGCGGCTAGACGCGTCGCTCCGTTCGGTCGCCAGCTAGGTACACGGCGGCAGTTGCGAGCAGCAGCATTGCGATCACGATGAGGTCGAACGGCGACTGGCCACTTGCTGGTGCGGTGAACGCAACGAAGCAAACGCCCGCGACTAGGCCGATATTCACCACCACGTCATAGAGCGAGAAGACACGTCCGCGGTGGTCATCGTGGATCTTGGTTTGGACGGCAGTATCAGCGCAGATCTTGACGGCTTGGCCAGCGAGGCCGAGTGCGACTCCGCCGATGATGAACGCCGGAAGAGTCTCGATGGCGATGCAGACCGGCGTGACAATTGCGGTGGTCACGAGCGTCATGCAACTCCACCACACCGGACCGATACGACGCGT
>CAUJEJ010000020.1 GCA_963169255.1 Actinomycetota bacterium
CGCGCATCGCGTTGGTGAAGACGTGAAACGTGCCGCAGTCGATGATCGTGTCGAATCGTCCGCCGACGTTTGGAGGTGGGTCGGCCGTGAGGTCTGCGGTGAGGAATTGAGCGTTGATGCCGCGGTCACGCGCTTTACTGCGGGCTCGGCCGATCGCAGTTGATGACACGTCGACGCCGGTGACCTCAAGTCCAGCGGCGGCGGCGAGTAATGAGTGTTCGCCTGTGCCGCAGCCGACGTCGAGGACCTTGCCTGTGAGTAGCCCCTTCGCGATAGCGTCTTGGAAGGCTTGTTGCGGTCGGCCGATATCCCACGGGGCGTCGGTGTGGGCATACATCGCCTCGAAGTCGTGTGGATCGGGTGGACTCATGTGGGTTCCTTGTCGGTTCGCTTTGTCTCATCATCCAACGGGGGCCACTCATTGCGCGAACGATTTCTCCGGCTGACATGTGATGGCGGGGTCGGTTCCGGGTCCGCTGTCATACTGCGCGGATGGGATTGTTTGTAGCGCCCGATGGGGAGCCGCGCTGTGGGTGGGTTGAAGGTGTTCCAGAGTTCTTGGCGTATCACGACCAGGAGTGGGGCTTCCCGGTTGTTGATGATCAGCGACTCTTCGAGAAGGTGTCGCTTGAAGCGTTCCAGTCAGGGTTGAGTTGGCGAACGATCCTGGCCAAGCGCGAGAACTTCCGGCAGGCATTCGCGGGTTTCGACTACCACGTGGTTGCTGAGTTCGATGATGACGAGCGTGATCGCCTGCTGTCTGACGCGGGGATTGTCCGGCACCGGGGGAAGATTGATGCAGTCATCAACAACGCTCAGCGAGCGATCGAGATGGAGCGGGAATTTGGGACGCTCGCGGCCTACTTCTGGAGCTTCGAGCCGTCAGCCGACAGCGTTGGCGATCCGCAGTCACAGTCGACGACGCCTGCATCGACGCAGTTGTCCAAGGATCTGAAGAAGCGTGGCTGGAAGTTCGTCGGGCCGACGACGGTGTTCGCGTTCATGCAGGCAATGGGATTGGTGAACGATCACCTCGTTGAGTGCGTGGTGCATGGGCCTGTAGAGGATGCGCGGAAGGTGCTTCCCAGGCCTAGTCGGTGATGCGGTTCTGGCTTCGAATTGGGTGCTAGAAGGTGGCGATTGAGGTCACATTGGGGCGCGCGGTCTGGGCGTCGGTGCGAGGATTATCTGCGCCGTGCGATACGGTACGCAGGCTTGTCGCGGGCTGTAGCGCAGCTTGGTAGCGCACTTGACTGGGGGTCAAGGGGTCGTGGGTTCGAATCCCGCCAGCCCGACAAAGTGTTTTCGCAGGTGAGAGGGCATGTTGATCATGTGGTGGTCGCGAAGATTCGCGAGCGAGAAGCCGTTTGCACACCATTTTGCACACCATTAAGTGCGAAATGGGCAGGGAAGTCCCGGATTTGCTGTCAAAGCAAATTGTCGAGATTCGGCCTACTTTATTGCCGCTAGCCCCGGTGGTTAGCGGGGGTGCTAGCCGCCTTCGGCCCGTTGAAGTCTTACTCGAGGTCGGAGTAGTGGGGGATCCGCGCAAGCAGCCCATCCACAAACTGAATGTTCTCCCTGACCTTCTCTGGCGACATTCGTGGGCGGCCTAGCGGCCGCTGCTGTCCACGTTCCTCTATCTCTTCTTTGTAAAGGCCCAGTCCAATCCGTAGTACGAAACAATCTTGTGAGCTGATCTCAATAGACACACTCTCTGGTTTCACCGAATTAGCGCCCATCTCCCCATGACTCCCACCTCGCTTGACACCGGCATCTACACCGAAACCACGGTCAACGCCGGGTTCGCTCCCACCAGCGCGAGGATGTCCCCGGGATCTCCTGTGACGATCTTGGCCTGGCCCGCCCGCATCGCGGTTGCCACTACGCAGGCATCAACGTGGTCCTCGGAGCCGCGACCCGCCGCGTGTAAAAGACCCCCGACAACACACGCGAGTTCCTCATCAGTCGGTTCGATTCGCCAGGCCTTGTTCCGGCTGAGCCACGACTTGACTTCAGCGGCGTGGCGGCCGCGATAGAGCTCTGCGAGCACCGCGGCGGGAACAACCAGATCCCATCCCTTACGCCGCGCTACCTCGAGGATCGCCTGAACCTCTTTCGATGTAGCGGGATCCGCGGTGGGGTTGATAAGGAGGTTCAGCGGCTGGCAATCAAGGACGAGCGCGGTCACTGCAAAAGGGCCGCATAGTAAGAAACACGCTCTTCATCGACTGGCCCGACTTCCGCTTCAAGGTCAGCAAGCACCTGATCCAGTGCCGCCCGGCGGGACCGTCGATCGAGCTCATCGCGAAGCAACGTATTGACCAAAGCCGACAAGTTGTGATCACCGTCAGGCCCAGCCACTGAATCGACAACGTCGGGATCCAGACTGACCGTTCGCTTCACCTTGTAACTACCCCTGGGAGCCGATTTCGCTGACTTACGCGCGGCGACTCTAGGTTCGCGAGTGGGTTTGCGTGCAGCTTTGCGCTCGGCACTCTTTCCGGGCCCCGCAACAAAGGCAGACGTGTTACGGGAGGGGGTTCGTGGGGCGGTCATACCGCAAGCCTACCCGAGTATGATCGAACAAACAACGTCAGGCTTCCTGCGCTGTACCAACAGTGAGACGTGAGCAGCGCTGAGAAATGTACCCAGCACCCACCCGGTGTCACCGTGGCTTCCAAGATGCCCCAACCCTCTTCGAGCTGCCACTGCTCGACAAGGCCATCGTATTCAGTCACCAGATCACGCTGTCCCAATAGAGGCGAGTACCAACGCGCTCTTGATGCCACTAGACCACGTGCTTCCCGGCCCGGGATGGTCGAATTCGCCGACCGCATTCCCACTCTCCGAGTGGCCGTCGAACTGAAGCTGCGACGTTTCTCAAATACGAGCAAGAAATGGGGGATCAACGACCTGAGGGATATCGACGCGCTCAGCCGCGCCGTGCCATATTGCGACGTAGTGGTCGCCGACAAAGAGATGGCCGGATTCGCGACGCAGGCGAGAATCCACGAGGACTACGGCACTCGCATCATCTCGCGGCTGTCAGAATTGCCCGCCGAACTACCCTCCTTGATCCAGCGTTCTGCCGACCTGGGTGGTGACACTTCCGGATGGGACTGGCTCGGTCCAGGTGAGGGCTTCAACGTGGATGAGCCGACGCCCTTCGCTGGCTGATGTTTTTGGCGCAGCATTGACCTTGCGTTGTCCACGCCCCTGAATCCAAATGCCCGGAGATCCAGGCCGCGGATTGAAAGCGCTCCTTAGATGCATTCAACGAACTTGTGATCCGTCCGGTGAAGTCCGCACTAGTCCAGAGCGTCCGACAACGCATCCATCGCGTCACGAACTTGCGTGGGGTATAGGTGTCCGTAGGTATCTGCAGTGATCGCGATTGAGGCGTGTCCGAGAACGTCCGACACCACCTTCAGGTGAGTTCCGTTGTCGATCATCATGGATGCTGCGGAGTGGCGCAGCGTGTGGATGTTGGTGGACTTCGGTAGACCGGCAGCGTTGGCCGCGCTCCGAAAAGCTCGGAGCGCGTTGCGTGGGTCAATAGGCCTGCCGTCGAGTGTCGTGAAATCGAAACCTGTGGAGTGCCACAGTGGGCCAATTTCAGCACGGCGAGCTGCCTGGTCCTGCTGGATCCGTTTCAGGACGACCTCGACGGCAGGGGAGAGCGCCAGCGACCTTCGACTTCGTGGGGTCTTGGTGTCAGTCAGAGTGAGGCTCCCCTGAACGCGAGATAGCGTTTCGCGAATTCGGAGCTCTCTGCGCTTGAAGTCGACGTCGCGCCATTTGAGGGCTATGGCCTCGCCTCGTCGCATACCCGTTCTTGCGATCAGTTCGAAGAGATCGTGGTAGCGAGACCCCTCGGCTGCGATGAGCAGGTCACGAACTTGTCGGGGATCGAGGAAGTCGGCTTCCTGAGCGGCTGACTTTGGTCGCTTGACCGCGTGGGTGGGGTTCGCCCTAATCAATCCGTCGCGTTTCGCGGTGTCCAACATCAACCGTAGGACCGTGTACGCCGTTCTGATCGTTGAGTCCGACAGACCGTGCAACCTGCGTTCCGCGATCCAGGCCTCGATCGCTTGTGGCTTCAGTCGTCCGAGGGCGAGGTCCCCGAGTTCAGTAGGTGCGATGTGATTGCGACTCATTGAGTCGTAAAGGGACTTCGTCGATTCCTTGATGCTTTTCGCCTGCAGGGTCGTCCGGCACCAGGTGGCGGCATACTCCGAGAGGACTGTGGTGCTGTCACGCGCGGCTTCACCAACGTTGACGCGGTCGTAGAACTCGCGCACCTTGGTCTGGACCGCTTTTCGGGTGGTTCCTGAAATCGTCATTCGTTGGCTGCGACCGAAATCGTCGGTCCATCGGACGAGCGACTGGTATCGGCCGTCCTTGCGTTGGTAGATACGTGAACCCTCGCGGTTCCCGCGCCTGGGGCGAGTCTGTGGCTTCGGATCTGACATGCGCTTTCCTTCTGGGCTGGTGGATGGATTGACGCGGACCTTCCAATACTTGAGTCAGTTCACTGGAACCTCATGCGGACGCGCCGTTTGAGGTGCCAACTAGACGGACCGTCGCTGGTACGACTTGCGCCCAAGAAAGTCCAAGAGATCCCAGACGGGTATTACGCGCTTGCGTTCAGCGATCTGGGCGTACTTCAGAGACCCATCGTCCATCCGCTCATACAGCGTGCTTCGAGAGATTCCGGTCGCCTCAACAACGTCGGGAATCTCGGCGGCGAAGAATGCGAGTTCACGCAGTGGGCGATCACGGGCAATCTCGGTAATCAGCTGGATTGCGGCTTCATCTTGAAAGATCTCCGCGACTGCAGCGCGGAGTCCGTCGTAGTTCGGCGACGAGGGGGCGCCCGGAGCGGTTTGTGGTTTCGCGGGACGCTTGGGCGACGCCTTCCTCGCGTTCTTGATCGGTTTCGAATCCGCCGTCGGCTTATGCGCGGACAGACCTTGGGGCGATGACCGGATTTGTCCGGGTTGCTCCATTGGGTCGGGAAGTGAGAAGTCGAATCCTAGTTGTTGGGGCATAGTAGAAACTCCTTTGTTTGCAGCACCTTTCTGGTCGCCGTGTCCTTCTAGAATGCGCAGGGAACGACGTGGAATACCAGGGGCAAAATAGGATCTGGATCTTCGGCTGTTGATCGCGTGGCCGGACGGCTGATAGCGACCCCCGCCGAAACTCACCCGTTCGAGCGAATCGGGCCAACTTGATGTAGTGGCCGTCACACCCAGGCGACATCGGTTGGCGGGAGCGCTTTCTGCGAGCGACCTGGACGTTCAAACCCGTTGGTGGGCAGGAGTGGACGTTACGATCATCAACAGTTCGTGCGCTGGGCGACTCGGTGCCGGAATTGGAGTGACTCGTGACTGACAGTCGACTGGCGGTGATCGGTGACGTCGGTGGGTACCTCGACTCACTCGTCGCGCAGTTGAACGTGCTCGGTGTCGACGTCGAGGAACGTCTCATTCCTCCTGAGCTCGTTGTCTGCCAGGTCGGCGATCTAGTCCACAAGGGTCCAGAGAGTGCCGCCGTGGTTGCGTTGGTCGATGAGTTGATGGCGGAGAACCCAGGTCGGTGGATTCAGCTCCTCGGGAACCATGAAGCGCAGTACCTGCCCGATTGCCAGCAATTCTGGACGCCGACGGTTGATGAAAAGACGGCTGAGACCATTCGTCGATGGTGGGATAACGGACAGGTGCGGATCGCGGCGGCGTTTGACGTCATCGGCAGCGTTGGTGATGGCATCGCGGTCAACCGTTGCCCAGTTGGAGAGTTGATCGTTACCCACGCAGGCGTCACGCCTGGATGCTGGAAGCTTCTCGGCGAGCCGGACTCAGTGAGCGAACTCGTCGCGGTCCTCAATGCGGCGCAGTCACCGGCCGTGTGGCGGGCAGGAACGCTGCT
>CAUJEJ010000021.1 GCA_963169255.1 Actinomycetota bacterium
TCGGCTACAAGACCATCTTCGCTGTCGGATCGTTGCTCTTCGTGATGACGTTCATCATGAACGCGATCAGCATCCGCCTGGTTCGTAAATACCGGGAGGACTACGAAAGAGCACCACCCTGACGACCCCACAAGCGTTGCCGCCGTCGAACGATTCGATCGACCCACGCGACAAAGCGCCCAAGCGGTCGCTGTGGGATCGGAGCTTCCGGCCGGTGCTGACCATCGGAATCTCGATCGCGTTCATCGTGCTCGCCGTGCTGATCATCTTTGTGATCACTGAAGGCTGGCCACGATTCAATCCGATCTTGTGGCAGAACATGCCATCGATTCGCTTCCCTGAGACTGCCGGTGCGCAATCAGCAATCACTGGAACGATCTGGGTTATCTGCACCACCGCGGTGATCTCGCTGCCACTGGGAATCGGTGCGGCGATCTACCTCGAGGAGTACGGCAATCCGGCGAGCCGCTTCTACCGGCTCGTTGAGATCAACATTCAGAACCTCGCGGCCGTTCCATCCATCGTTTACGGCATCCTCGGCCTGGCGATTATTGCTCGGGCGCTCGCGCTCGGACAGACCGTCCTGACAGCCGGAATCACGCTTGCGCTGCTCATTCTGCCGGTCATCATCATCTCGACCCGGGAAGCTCTGCGCGCCGTCCCGCAGTCGATCCGGGCCGGCTCGATGGCGTTGGGCGCGACCAAGTGGCAGACCATCTGGAAGCAAGTCTTGCCGGTCGCAATCCCGGGAACCGCGACTGGCTCAATCTTGGCGTTGTCACGGGCGATCGGTGAGGCCGCGCCGCTGCTCCTCCTCGGAGCGGTCACCTTCATCACGTTCAACCCCACGGGTCTCAACAGTGCCTACACCGTCATGCCGATCCAGATCTACAACTGGATTTCGCAGTCGCGCGACGAGTTCCACATCCTCGCCGCCGCACTCTGCATGGTGTTGCTGATCCTGCTGTTCATCATGAACGGCCTGGCCGTATTCCTCCGAAACCGCTACCAAAGGCGATGGTAATTATGAGCGCTTCTGTCACTCCGGAACCAATCAACCGATTCAGCTACACCGCGGCTCTCAAGGACGGAATGAAATCTATGACCCCGACACAACCTGCTGCGATGGCACCGCTGGTCGCGTCCTCGATCTTCTCGCGCGACGCTGTGAGCGAGGCCGTCACGACGCAGGTCATGGCGCTCGAAGACGTCTCGGTGTTCTACGGCGACTACGAAGCTGTTCGCAACGTCGACCTCGAGTTCGGACACCGTGAGATCACCGCGCTGATCGGGCCATCGGGTTGCGGTAAGTCCACACTGCTGCGCTCGCTCAACCGGATGAACGACCTGATCCCCGGTGCACGAGTGGCCGGCAAGGTCACGTACCACGGTGTCGACATTTACGGCAGCGACGTCGATGCGATCGAACTGCGTCGCCGGGTCGGAATGGTGTTCCAGAAGCCGAACCCGTTCCCGAAGTCGATCTACGACAACATTGCGTACGGACCCCGCGTGCTGCGCATGCCGAAGTCGCAGATCCCGGACATCGTTGAACGGTCGCTGCGTCAGGCCGCACTCTGGGACGAGGTCAAGGACAAGTTGAAGGAGAGCGGACTTGCGCTCTCCGGTGGCCAGCAACAGCGCCTGTGCATCGCCCGCTGCATCGCCGTTCAACCTGATGTGATCCTGATGGACGAGCCGTGTGCCTCGCTCGACCCCATCGCGACGTCGAAGATCGAAGACCTCATGAAGCAGCTCGCGGACGAGTTCACGATCATCATCGTCACCCACAACATGCAGCAGGCAGCGCGCGTCTCGGACCGCACGGCGTTCTTCACCGCCGAGTTGGACGAGCAGGGTGTACGCCACGGCCGCCTCGTCGAGTACGCCGTAACCAACAAGATCTTCACCGCCCCCGCCGACGAACGCACCGAAGCCTACGTTTCCGGCCGCTTCGGCTAACCCCGCTTTCCGGTTTTGGTGTAATCGCGCGGCCCGCCGCGCGATTACACCAAAATTGAAAGAAGCAGGAGGATTAGGCGGGGAAGGGGCCGGCCTTGGAGACCAAGGCCGGAGTGGGGCGGTTGAGTTGGGTACCGAGCCAGTCGCTGGCGGCGATGAGGGCGTCTAGGTCCAGGCCGGTGTTCACTCCGGATCGTTCCAGAGCGAAGACCAGATCCTCAGTCGCGATGTTGCCGGTGGCCCGGGGAGCGAATGGGCAGCCACCGATCCCGCCGAGGCTGGAATCGAGCACTGTCACACCGGCCTCGTACGCAGCCAACGCGGAGGCGTAGCCAGTATTGCGAGTGTTATGAACGTGGACGCGCAATCGAGTGCCGTCCACCGCATCCTTAACTGCTGCCATCCGACGAGCGACATCGCGCGGCACGGCAACACCGATCGTGTCAGCGACGGCAATCTCGCCAACTCCGGTCGCAGCAAGTCGACCGGCGATCTCCGCAACTCGACCAACTGGCACTTCACCCTCGTACGGACAGCCGAACGACGCCGACATCGTCACCGACGTCTTGATACCTGCGGCCTGCGCAAGCGGGACGACCTCCTCGACGGTCGCAATTGCAGCCAGAGTTGGCATGCCCTGGTTCTTTTCGGAAAACGTATCGGTGACCATCACCACGAGGTTGATCTCGTCGACCTGAGTGAGCTTCGCGCGCTCGAACCCTCGCGCATTGAGCACGAGTCCGATCCACGAGGCATCGACATCGGCTGAGGCTGGCAGCCCCTCTAGGACCGCCTCCGCGTCAGCCATCTGTGGGACGCGCTTGGGGTTGACGAACGAGGCAACCTCAATCCGTTGAACGCCCGCGGAAACGCACCGAGAGATCAGCTCGACCTTTTGTTGCGTTGATAACAACGCAGGGTCGTTCTGTAGCCCATCGCGCGGTGCAACCTCGACGATTTCGACTTCACGGTCAGCGGTATTCGTCATGCGCCTAGGATTACTCACGCCGAGCTGCGCCGCCAACGAAGGGTTCCATCCATCGTGCTCACTCATGTTGTTCTCTTCACGCTTACCGACCCCAATGACGCTCCGGAAGCACTTGCCCGCCTGCGCGACCTGCCGAGTCAAATCCCGAGTCTCATCAGTCTGCGATGTGGCCAAAATGCGGTCGCGAAGCCCAATTCCTGGGACCTAGCGCTTGCGACTGAGCACGCCGATGAACAGGGATTGCAGGAATACGTCGAGCATCCGGCGCACAAAGAGGTCGTCGCGTGGCTCAGCCCCCGAGTCTCCGGGCGCGCAGTTGTCGATTCGGTGGATTTCAGGTGAACGGAAGATGAACGGGACCGACTGATAGGCACATTTGTTAGGTCTTACGTCACTTTCTAGGTTCCTGCTCGCAACGTAGTGTTCGCTGAGCGTTACCGTGACCATCGCATCTAGCCTGTGTGCGCACACCCGTTGCGTGAGGAGCAATGTGTACCGATGAAGATCAAGACTCGCCCAGACGCGATCGCCCAACTCATGTCGGGCTTGGCCGCTGGGTTGCCGAGGGCAACGGCGCTATTCGCCGAGGCCCTCGCAGTGGACTCCAAAAAGCGCACGGAGATCCTGATCGCGATCAACAAAGTTGAGCAAGAGGCAGACGATCGTCATGCCGCGTTCCTCACCCGCGTTGAGGACACGTTCATCACACCGTTCGATCGCGAGGACCTGCTCAGCATCGCCGAACTCCTCGACGACGTCATCGATGCGCTCGACCACACCGTTGACCTCCTTGTCCGGTTTGAGCTCGATGACCTCCCGAAGAACTTCCTCAACTGCGCCGACGACCTCAACGAAATGGCGGAACTCGTCACGCTGGCTGTTGAGCTCATCAAGAAGCCGAAGAAGTTCCGCAAGCACTGGGACGACATCACGGCGATCGAGAACCGGCTCGACACCCGCCACAACGAGATCATCGCTGACCTTCTCAGCGGTGACTACGAGGTGTTTAAGGCCCTCAAGCTCAAGGCTGTCGCCGACACCATCGAACACACAGCGAACATGATGGATGAGTTCGTCCGCTCGATCGCTCGTACGGCGATCAAGGAGACTTAATGAGCTGGGAGCTCTTCTTCACGGTCCTCGTGATCATTGTGGCTCTGGGTTTCGACTTCACCAACGGCTTCCACGACGCAGCAAACGCAATAGCAACCTCCGTCGGTACAAAGGCGCTGCGAGTCCGGACCGCGCTGATTCTCGCGGCGGTGTGCAACTTCATCGGCGCGTTTCTCGGCCAAGAGGTCGCGAAGACCGTTCAGAGCATTACGACACCTGAATCGGGATATAGCGGTCTGGCGTTGGTGGCATCAGCGCTCATAGGCGCCATCACCTGGAACATGATCACCTGGTACTTCGGATTGCCTAGCTCGTCGAGCCATGCCCTACTCGGCGCACTCGTAGGCGCTGCGCTGGTATCCGGGGCGTTCGTCGACTGGAGCACGGTCGTCGACAAGGTGCTCATTCCGATGGTGACGTCTCCGGTTGCAGGACTCGTACTCGCATTCATCCTCATGCGGATCATCGTCAAGATCTTCGGCAACCGCAATCCTCAAAAGGTCGGGTCCGGTTTCCGGCACGCTCAGACGTTCTCCGCTGCGGCGATGGCGCTCGGCCACGGCCTTCAGGATGCGCAGAAGACGATGGGAATCATCGTGCTGGTGCTGATCTCGATGAGCTACCTGCCGGCCGATACAGGCATTCCGCTGTGGGTCGTCGCCGCCAGTGCTGGCGCGATCAGCATTGGCACCGCCGTCGGCGGAAAGAAGATCATGCGTACCCTCGGACGGCGCGTCATCGACCTCGACCCGGCCCGTGGGTTTGCGGCTGAAGCAACCGCATCGTCGATTCTCTATACGACCGCGTTCGTCTTCGCGGCCCCGGTTTCGACCACCCAGATCATCACCGGCTCGATCATGGGTGCCGGGGTCGAGAAGCGCGTGAAGTCCGTTCGCTGGAACGTCGGCGTCAACATCATGTGGGCGTGGCTCCTCACGCTGCCGATGTCTGCGCTGGTCGCGGCGCTGTGCCACATGTTGATTATGGCGATCTTCGGCTACTAACCTGGCGATGTGAGACCGCTAGCGCTTCACCTTGATCGTCGCCTTCACCCGGACTCCGAGTGACGTTTGGCCGACTGCGTAGGCGTTCACTTTGCACGTGCCCGGCTTCTTGCCCGTGACCTTCCGACCTGCCACCGAACACTTGGCGAGCGACTGGTTCGTCCACACGAGCGCATACCCGCCCGACCGGGCCGGCAAGCTAACCCGGCGCTGGACCTTGACGCTTCGGGTGATGCTGCGGGCGGCAGGTGGTGGCGCAGGGGCTGACGGTGGAGCAGCGGGCGGAGTCGAGGGTGGCGTGACCGCGGCAGGCACCGACACGGCCAACCGGTAGGGACTCGTGCTGCCCGAATTGTTGAACGGACGCACGAGTGCGACGTACTTGCCGGCACCGAGCGTCACCGTGATCGATTCATCTGCGCTGCCGTACAACCAGCTGTGACCGATGTACTCCCCCGCCTGATCGTAGAGATACAGGTCGTAGTCGGCGGGCAGGTTCGTCAGCGTGAGGTTCACCGCGCCTGCGGCAGGCGACGTGAAGGCCCAGAAGTCGAGATCG
The DNA here is from genome assembly GCA_963169255.1 of Actinomycetota bacterium. Classification (GTDB taxonomy): domain Bacteria; phylum Actinomycetota; class Actinomycetes; order S36-B12; family UBA10799; genus UBA10799. The sequence continues at coordinate 5,627 of CAUJEJ010000021.1, forward strand.
TCCGCGCGGTCGATGATGTCGTGCGCCGGGGTTCCCGGAACGAGCGCCGTCGGTGAACTGAGCAGATCCGAAGCAGCATCACTTCGGGACTCGGTCGTGAAGGCAACGGCGTTCGAGCTTGCCGAACTGCCGCCGAGGTTTCGGGCCACCACTGTTGCGGAGTAAGACGTTTGCGGATCAAGTTGGGTCAGACGACAACTAATGGCCGGCGCCTGGACGGTGCAGGTGTGGGAGCCGGGCGTCGCCGAGACGACGTAGTCCCGACTGATCGCGCCGGTGCTTGATGGACTCCACGAGACCGTCGCACCATCGTTCGTCACGTGGAGGGTCTCAACGTTGGTCGGCGGGTTGGGCACGGGCTCTGTCGGGCTTCCGAGGGCGGCAAGTGCACCAACCGGGTCGACGATTCCAGCGCCAAAGTCCGCATCCCAGCCAGTCGCGCCGAGGTCATCAGCCGTGGTCGTGAGCAGGACGTCGACCGGCACGTCCGCGAGGTCTAATTCAGCGGCCCGCGACATCACCAGTGCGGCCACTGCGGACACGTGGGGCGTCGACATTGACGTGCCACTCCAGGAGGCGTAGCGATCGCCGGGCAAAGTCGACCAGATTCCCTGACCGGGAGCCGTGATATCGACGTAGGAACCTGCGTTGGAGAAGTACGCGTAGGAATCATCGCTCGCGGTGGCCGCGACGCCAAGGACACCCGGAAGCGCCGCGGGATAGGAAGTCGGCGAGCCATCTTCACGATCGTTTCCGGCCGCGGCGATCACAAGCGATCCTTCATCGATGGCATACGCAACAGCCGTCGCGATCGACGACGAGTACCCACCACCGAGGCTCAAGCTGATCACGTCAGCGCCTTGGTTGGCGGCGTAGATAATGCCCTGCGCGACTGCTGAGGACGTCCCTCGGCCGTCAGATTTGAGCACCTTCACCGGCAGCACCGTGACATTCGGCGCGAGCCCCGCGACGCCGATTGAATTGTTGACCGAGGCCACGATCGTGCCAGCGACGTGGGTTCCGTGGCCGTGGCCATCGCTGCGTCCGTTCACGCCGCCATCGCCGGAGGTATCCGATCCGGCGAGGATCTGGCCAGACGGAAGATCCTCGTGCGCTGCGACTCCGGTGTCAACAACGGCGACCTTCACTGCGCTACTGCCTCGGGTGGTTGCCCACACCGTCTCCGCTTGCAGACGGGCCAGGCCCCACATGCTTGACCAGCGTGGGTCGTTCGTCGCGAGCGCACTGGGTGCATCGGGCGCGTCCTGCGGTCCTGTGGCGCCGCCTGATTGTTCGCCGAGCACCTCAATAGAACGAGCATCGACCTCGACTGCGAGTAGCCGTGGATCGCGTTGCGCTTTGGCAACAAGGTCCTTTGCATCGTCCGCGTCCGTAGCGGTCTGGGTCGCGACGACGGGTGCTCCACCTTGCCGTGTCACGGATGTGATCTTGAGGTTCGAAGATGGACGCTTGCCGAGTTCCTTCAACGCGCCATCAACGATCTCAGCTGGCGGCGCATCTGCCGACGCGGTGGGCTCACGCCAGTCGTCAAGTGCTTCTACCGGTGGCTGTGTGCCCACATCGACCGCCGCAGGTGGCGCCGCGGGCTCTGCCACCACTGGGCTCATCATCAGAAGGCCGCACGCCAGAGCCAACGCGGTGGCAGCGCCACCGAGCCTGACCGAGCGTTGACGAGCCCTGAGAGCCATTGGATCCTTCCGGTGCACGTCAATAGCACCGTCAAATCGCTGGCGTCACAAGGCCAAGTCCCGCCGCTTCACCCACGTGGAGCAGGTAGCGACGCGAAGTTGTTGGCTAGAGGCGTGTGCCCTTGCCGAGGACCACAATTCCACCATCGCTGATGGTGAACCCGCGAGCCTTGTCTTGCTCTCGATCAACACCGATCTGAGCTCCATCAGGAATCTCGCAGTACTTGTCGATCACGGCATTGCGGATCACGGTTCCGCGACCGATCCGCGTGCCCGGCATGATCACTGAGCCCTCGACAAACGTGCCCTCGTTGATGTGCACGTCGTACCCAAGCACAGAGTCGCGCACATGTGCACCGGCGATGATTGAACCAGCGCCGACCATCGACTCGTGCGAGTTTCCGGACAGCACAAACTTCGCCGGCGGCAGCGGCGGCAAGTGACCCAAGATCGGCCACTGCCGGTTGTAAAGGTTGAACACCGGATGCACGTTGACGAGGTCCATGTGGGCGTCGTAGTAGGCGTCGATGGTTCCGACGTCGCGCCAGTAACCACGATCACGATCCGTCGCGCCGGGGACGTCGTTGTCGGCGAAGTCGTAGACCTGTGCCATCCCCTTCTCGGTCATCATCGGAATGATGTTGCCGCCCATGTCATGCACGGAACCTTCGTCGCCGGCATCGATCTTGAGCGTCTCAATCAGCGCGTCGGTGCTGAAGACATAGTTGCCCATCGACACGTAGGACTCGTCTGGCGAACCGGGAATCCCCGGTGGATCAGCTGGCTTCTCGAGGAATGCCTTGATGCCGCGGCCGTCGGGGGCGGTCTCAATGATTCCGAACGCACTCGCCTCGTTGCGTGGCATGCGGATTCCAGCGACCGTAACTCCGGCGCCACCGGCGATGTGTTGCTCAACCATCTGGCGCGGATCCATGCGGTAGATGTTGTCGGCGCCAAACACGCACACGTAGTCAGGCTTCTCGTCGTACACCAAGTTGAGGCTCTGGAAGATCGCGTCGGCGCTGCCTGTGAACCAGCGCGGCCCAAGGCGCTGCTGTGCTGGCACGGGGGTGACGTAGTCGCCCACCATCGCCGACATCCGCCACGTTGTCGTGATGTGGCGGTCGAGGGAGTGCGACTTGTACTGCGTGAGCACGCAGATCCGCATGTACCCGGCGTTGACCATGTTGCTCAGCACAAAATCGATCAGGCGGTACGCGCCGCCAAACGGGACCGCGGGTTTCGCGCGGTCCGCCGTCAGGGGCATCAGGCGCTTTCCTTCGCCACCAGCGAGCACAATTCCAAGGACGTGAGGTTGATTTCGCACGGGATCAACCTACTTGCGCTCATCGCCCTTTGTCGCTCCACCGAACGCCGTATTCACCCATAGGCGACCAAGAATTCCCCTAACCCCCACCTAGGGCGTGGTTCGACTCGTTCTTGTGGGTGTGCTTCCCGCGCGTTAGGCCACGAATCGGCCATAGGCTGCCGGATGTGCGAGCAGCGATCCTGACACGAGAATGGCCACCGGACGTCTACGGCGGGGCAGGTGTTCACGTCGAACATTTGGTACCGCAGTTGCGCAAGTACATCGACGCTGATGTCTATTGCTTCGGTGAGGCGCGCGACGACGCGACCGCGTTCGGCGTTCCGAGCAGCCTGACCGACGCGAACGCGGCGTTGCAGACCCTTGGCGTCGACCTACAGATGGCCGCCGCCACAGCGGGCGCGGACGTCGCACACTCGCACACCTGGTACGCGAACATGGGTGGGCACCTGAGCGGACTCATGCACGGCATTCCCCACGTGATCACCGCGCATTCGCTCGAGCCGCGGCGACCGTGGAAGGAAGAACAACTCGGCGGTGGCTACCGGATTTCGTCGTGGGTTGAGCGCGATGCGTATGCCAATGCCAACGCCATCATCGCAGTCAGTGAAGGCATGCGGGCCGACGTGCTCGACTGCTACCCGTTCATCGACCCGGCGAAGGTTCACGTTGTCTACAACGGGATCAACACCGAGGTCTACCACCACGAACCGGCGACGAACGCCCTCACCGAGCACGGCGTCGATCCCGAGAAGCCCTATGTCCTGTTTGTCGGGCGGATTACGCGACAGAAGGGAATCTCGCATCTGCTGAGGTCAGCCCGAATGTTTGACGAGAACATTCCGATCGTGCTGTGCGCGGCCTCCCCCGACACTCCCGAACTTGGAGCCGAGGTTGCCGCGGCCGTCGAGGAACTAAAGCGGACCCGCCAGAACGTTCATTGGATCGATGCGCAACTCTCGCGCGACGATGTCGTCCAGTTCCTGTCACACGCTCTGCTCTTTGCCTGCCCGTCGATCTATGAACCACTCGGGATTGTGAACCTTGAGGCAATGGGTTGCGAGGCACCCGTCGTTGCCAGCGCGGTCGGTGGGATTCCCGAGGTTGTCGTCGATGGTGAGACTGGAATCCTCGTGCCTTACGACGAGGCGGAGCCAAAGGCATTCGAGAAGGCCTTTGCCGATGCGGTGAATCGTGTCGCTGCCGATCCCGTGGCCGCGAAGGCGATGGGTATTCGCGGACGCGCTCGCGCGGTTGAGAAATTCGGCTGGGAAGCGATTGCCAAGGAGACCATCGAGGTTTACCGCAAGGCTGGCGCGTAGCCCGTCGTTTCACATCGTCAAGATCAGGAATACACATCCACCTCAGGAGATAGCAGTGCCTCAATTCGGACCGATTGACGTTCAGGTCGTCGCATTCCCAGGCAGTAAATTCACCGGCGCGATTGCACCCGCACTTCGAAAGGTGGTCGAGAAGGGCACGATCAACATCGTGGACCTTGCGTTCATCACCAAGGGCGAAGACGGCTCGATCGCGATCATCGAGCTCAGCGATCTAAGCTCGGAGGCAAAGATCGAACTCGACGAAGCGATCGAGGATGTCCTCGACCTTCTCAACGATGATGACCTCATGTTGATCGCCGACTCGCTCGAGCCGGGCTCATCCGCTGTGGCGATCGTCATCGAGCACGCCTGGGCCCGCGACCTCTCTTCCGCAATCGCTGGTTCCGACGGTCATGTCGTCCTCAGCGAACGCATCCCCCGCGAGATCGTCGAAGCCGCAGTAGCCGCAATCGCCTAACCCACCCCACCCCACCCCACCGCCAAGCCATTCGTTGAGTGTGAGGTTGTTGCTGGTTCTAGCGCCGCAGACCCAGCAACAACCTCACACTCAACGCAAGAAACCAACGCAGGTACCTAGAGGAGAAACACGATATGCGCCGTCGAGGACGTCCGGGATTGCTCGGAGTAGCAGCACGAACCGCAGTTGTTGCAGGGACCGCGACAGCGGTATCAGGCAGCATGCGCAACAAGCAGGAACAGAAGGCCGAAGCCGCTCAAACGGAACAGCAGCAAGAGCAGGCCGAGCAGCAACAGATTGCTGACCAGCAACAGCAGATCAACGAACTCCAAGCTGCGCAGCAACCCGCTGCACCTACCGGCGAAACAGACATCGTCAGCGAACTGGAGAAGCTGGCTCAGCTCAAAGACTCCGGCGTCCTAAGCCAAGAGGAGTTCGACGCAGCCAAGGCCAAACTCCTCGCCTCCTAGGTCCACCTCCCCAGAATCGGCACGCTCCCGCCGTTGACTGGGTGTGGCAGCTAGGTCGTGGCGAGGTCTCGGGCAAGTGCGCTCACAGATTCTGACCAGTGGCCTAGCAACAGGGCAATCGCGAACAATCGCTGAAGCTCTTCTGCAGTTGCGCCTAGTGTGAGGTGTTCGGCCCGCATTTGCTCAAGCGCGGACTGGATCTCAATCGGAGTCATCGTGACTCGTTCCGCTGCGTCTAACAATGCGGACCTGTCGACGCCAACACCGGAATCAAGCACGTCTGCTACCTGCAGCGCGAGTACGCGGCACTGAGTGACCGCGACACCAAACGGGTCCTTCAGGTTTGTGTGAAGCGAGTCTGACGTTTCGTGCGCGGCAACCTTATGGAGTCGGCGCGCAGTCAACATCGCATCGTTGAGATCGGTGATCATCGTCGAATAGGTTGACGGCTGCCATGCCCCCGCACGTTCATGTGCGCGCTCAGTGAGCGCAGCTGCAACCGAGCTGGTTCCTGTTTGGAGCCGCTTGACGGTCGCTGCCAGGTCCGCCGGTTCAGACTCGCCCAACCAGCGTGCGATTGACCCGTCGACAACTTCAACGCAATCACGAATTGGCTCTGCGATGCCCAGCCGCACTGACCGATCCGCGCGAGCCGGCCACAGCAGCATCACCAGCATCCCGACGCCAATGCCAAGTACCGTTGCGGCCAGGCGCCAACCAACCGTCGCCCACTCCTCGTCGCCAGGCACAAAGATGAAGAACCCTGCGAGGGCGCCCCCAAGCCGGAACCCGGCACCAACTCGCAGGAGCCGACAGAACCACACTGACAGCCCGACCGCGATCGCTGCGACGAAAGGTAGCCACAGTCTCCCCCCGAGCAACATTTGCGTGATGCCACCCGTCAGGCATCCAACAATGGACCCCTGCATTCGATTGATCCCAGCAACCGTCGATGCGCCCGCGTTGTATCCGATCACAACGACAACAGCCACCACAGACCAAGCGGCTGGGTCATTCGGGAAGTTCAGGAGCGTAACGATTGCCGCCGCCACAAATGCACCTACGACCATGCGAGCCAGCAGGGCAAGCCACTGTTTGAGGGGTGGCTGCGAACTAATCAACCAGGTAGGAATCACCGGGAGATCGTGGCATCGCGGACTTCACATTGCCCGTCTAGCGCTACCAGCGCTCAGTACCGGCGATGGGTTAGAAGGCGGTGAGGGGGAGTCCGTACTGAGCCAGCAACACGGTCGCTCGTCGTGAAGCTAAGTGCGAACCCGATTCACGAAGATCGACCGCGTGTGTGGGCGTCCCCGGAGCTGTTACGGAGTCGCGGAGGTCGATGACGCTGAGCGAGTCGTCATCATCAGGCAGGCCGCGAAGCGCGGCTTCAGAGCCGACCACGTACTGCCTCGGAGCTGGGGCCGATCCGCCCCATGAGCGACGCACATTCGAGGTGTCGACGGTCGGCCAGAGCACGACCTCG
>CAUJEJ010000022.1 GCA_963169255.1 Actinomycetota bacterium
TGCCACTGCGCGGCGCGCATCGTGGGTTATGCGTCGAGTGGGTTGGACCTCATAGGGTGACGGGGTGAGCCCCAAGGTGACAAAGAGTTCAGATCGCTCGGCGTCCGACGCAGGTGCGATCGCACCGCAGTACCCTGCCGCATTCCGAGCCGACGTCGTCGACGAACTCCATGGCACTTCGGTCCCCGACCCGTACCGGTGGCTCGAGGACCGAACAGACTCCGCGACGCAGCACTGGATCGACTCGCAAGGCGCATTGTTCGCACAGCAGCGCGCGACGTGGGACAGCGTCGAGCATTGGCACGCCCGGCTCGAGACATTCTTGGGTTCTGGCACCATCAGCCCGCCAGTCTGGCGCGGCGAGCGCTACTTCTACATGCGCCGCAACCCAGGTCAAGAACACGCCGTTTTGACTCTGGTTGAGCCGACCGGCGCCGAACGCGTTCTGCTCGACCCCGCCGCACTGGACCCCAACGGACTGACAACCCTCGATGGCTGGCAGCCCGACACCTCTGGTCGCCGACTGGCGTACCAGATTTCCGTCGGCGGGACTGAAGAGTCAGCCGTCTATGTGATGGACGTCGACACCGGCGAGAACGTCGAAGGCCCGATCGACCGTGCCCGCTACTCCCCGATCGCCTGGCTTGAAGACGCGAGCGCGTACTACTACGTGCGGCGCCTTCCACCAGAACAAGTCCCCCGAGGAGAAGAGCAATTCCACCGGCGAGTGTGGCTACACCGGGTGGGAGATGACCCCGACAACGACGTGCTCATCTTCGGTGAAGGCCGTAAGGCCACCGAGTACTTCGGTGTCAGCGTGAGCCGGGACGGTCAGTGGCTCACCGTTAGCGCCAGCGAGGGCACGGCACCACGAAACGACCTGTGGATCGCCGACCTCTCACTCACAGGTCCCGAAGCACCGGAATTGCGACCCGTCCAGGTCGGAGTCGACGCCCACACCAGCGTGCACATCGGCCGCGACGGCCGTGCCTACATCTACACCGACCTTGACGCCCAGCGAGGCAAGCTCAGTGTCGCTGATCCGAGCGATCTCTCCCCCGAAGCACGGCGTGAACTGATCGCCGAACGCGAAGATTCGGTTCTCGAGAACTACGCAATCCTGGATGGCCCAGAACTCGACCAACCGATCATGCTTGTCTCGTGGACGGTCCACGCAGTGGCGGTGGTGACGGTCCATGACCTCGCGACCGGCGAGCAGATCGACACTCTTGCATTGCCCGGAGTCGGCACGATCGGCCCGATGCGCGGACACCCGGAAGGCGGCCACGAACTCTGGTTTGTGTACACCGACTACGCGACGGTGCCCCGCGTGCTGAAGTTCGATGCGCTTACCAACGACCTCACCGTCGATTCCTACCCGCCCGGATTCGTTGAAGTTCCCAAGATTTCCTCCACGATCCACACGTACCAAAGCAAGGACGGCACCGACGTCCGACTGATGGTGCTCTCACCGGCAGAAGTCGATGGCCGCCCACCCGCCAAACCACTGCCAACCGTCCTCTACGGCTACGGCGGATTTGGTGTGTCCATGGCGCCGTCGTATTCGCCGTCGATCCTGGCGTGGGTTGAAGCCGGCGGGATCTACACCGTCGCATGCCTGCGAGGCGGCACCGAAGAAGGCGAATGGTGGCACCGCGACGGGATGCTGGGCAAGAAGCAGAACGTGTTCGATGACTTCATCGCCGCCGCCGAATGGCTCATCGATGACGGCTGGACCACGCCAGATCAACTCGTCATCAGCGGCGGTTCGAACGGCGGTCTCTTGGTCGGCGCTGCGATGACCCAACGGCCTGAGCTCTTCGCTGGCGTCCACTGCTCAGCACCCTTGCTCGACATGGTTCGCTACGAAGGCTCCGGGCTTGGCGCGACGTGGAACGTGGAGTACGGCAGCGCTGAAGATGCCGAGCAGTTCGGCTGGCTACACGCCTACTCCCCCTACCACCGAGTCGTGGAAGGGACCGAATACCCGTCGACGCTGTTCACGGTCTTCGACTCCGACACCCGCGTTGATCCGATGCACGCCCGCAAGATGTGCGCGGCGCTGCAGCACTCCACGACCGCGTCGGCACCGATTCTTATCCGCACTGAGGCTGATGTGGGTCACGGTGCACGCTCGGTTTCACGCAGCATCGATCTATCCTCAGATGTGCTCGCCTTCATGGCGGCAGTCACCGGGCTTGATCCGGCAACGCACGAAGACGACAGCGAGGAGTGAGACACGTGTTCTCATCCGGCATGGACCTCGCAGCTCAAGTCGCGATCCCGACGATCGATTGGGGCGAAGTCGCCACCGTCTTGATTGGAACCCCGATCAAGATTGTGCTGATCGTGCTCGTCTGTATCGCATCGTGGATTGTCCTCACCTCCATCATCAACCGGGTCACCAAACGCCTGGTGGAGAAGGCCGAAGCTGACCGGCTAACGCTGGCGCGTCGCACTCAACACACGAGCGACCTCAGTGCGGTCCTCATGTCGCAGCGCCGACGCGCACGCGCTGAGGCCATTGCATCGCTACTTCGCTCGATCACCTCTGCGTTCATTGCCTGCATCGGCGTCCTGCTGGTGTTGGCGCAGCTCGAAATCAACATCACCCCGCTCCTCGCTAGCGCCGGTGTCATTGGTGTCGCCCTAGGTTTTGGCGCCCAGAGCCTCGTCAAGGACTACCTGTCAGGCATCTTCTTGATCCTTGAAGACCAATACGGCGTAGGTGACGTCGTCGACCTCGGGCCGGTCGTGGGAACCGTCGAGGAAGTGACGCTGCGGGTCACCCGCGTCCGCGACATGTCGGGCGTTGTTTGGTACGTCCGCAACGGCGAGGTCTTGCGAGTCGCGAACCGTTCACAGGGGTGGACCCTGGCGATCGTGGACCTGCCTGTTGCGTATGACGAGAACCTTGACCGCGTCAAGGACCTCGTCGAGGCCGTCGCAGAAGACATGGATCAGGACCCAAAGTACGACTCGATGCTGCTCGACAAGCCTGCGTTTGCGGGAGTGGAAAGCGTCAGCGGCGAGGCAGTCACGATCCGCGTGACGGCCAAGGCTGCGCCCGAACAACAAGTTGCCGTGACCCGCATCATCCGCGAACGCCTGAAGCTCACGTTCGACCGAGCGGGGATTCGGATGCCGGTGGTGGGCGCCGGCCAGGTGGCCGCACCGGCCGCGCCGCCCAGCGGTGCAACACCGACCTCTAGCTTGCCTGGACCTGGCCAACCACCGCCGAAGACCTACGGAACCGGGCCCCTCAAGCCATAACACTCGCGAGCAGCGTCACGGCATGTTCAGGGATAGATCCATAGGTCTAGGCTGAGTTCCGTGAGTGACTCCGCACCCCAAGAGCAGACCCCCTACGACCGCTTCGGCGGCCACGACTTCTTCGTTGATCTCGTCGCCGACTTCTACGTCGGTGTTGCCGCAGACCCAATTCTTCGACCTCTTTACCCCGAGGAAGACCTGGGCCCGGCCGAGGTTCGCCTGCGGATGTTCTTCGAGCAGTATTGGGGTGGACCATCGACGTACTCAGAACAACGCGGGCACCCACGCCTGCGGTTGCGCCACGGGCCATTCGCCATTGACGAGCAGGCACGCGATCTGTGGCTGTTCCACATGCGCAATGCGCTCGATAACCGAAATCTCGACCCAGCGCTTGACGACGAAATGTGGCGCTACTTGTTGATGGCGGCCCACGCGATGGTCAACGTCTCCGATGGGGAACGGCCCGCAAAGCCAAACCTGCCGACTGCCTAGCGCCACCGCACCGGTTGGCGCCGCTTCGGTGGCGCCAACCGAGTCTGGCTAGCGCAAAACCGTGAGCGACAGAGACAAGTTGGCGCTTTCGTGCTTTGAGAACACTTGACCAGCCCCGGTGGCAAGCCGATCCCAACGTGGCAGCGTCGCTGCCCGAATCACGGCCTCTTCATTCGACAAGAAGCCCAACAGCTTCGCCGTTTGCAGTATCCGCATCGGAACGTCTGCCCAACCCTTGCGCGACCAGATCTCGTTCGCGACTCGTTGGGCGGCGGCCTCATCAACGCCCAGACTCGGATCGACCCTGGATTTGAAGTCTGCAACTGCAGCGGCGATTCCCGGCAATGCGTCTGCGGCGGGTGCCTCGGCAGTGAGCTCCCACCCGCTCATCGGCGGTAGTTCCAAGAGTTCAAGCGGGCCTGAGACCGGCTCGGGAACCATGAGTTGCCGACCCGCGAATCCTCGCGGTGCAACCGTGACGTCACCTAGAACGTCACGCATCCGTCCTGCGCTGACCGTCCGGTCGTGAATCCAGTCCACTTCTTCGCCCGCTGAAGACAACGGGACCGCGATAAACGAGATGCATCCCGTCGGCGGTGCACCGAAGAACCCGGCGACCGCTCCTCGCTGCTGGATTCGAACGCATGCCTTGGCGTCCCACTCGACCAACTGCTTGAGGTAGCCGGCCAAGAACACCACCTCGGCATGGCGCATTCGCAACAGTGACTCGTCGCCCATCAGGCGTGCCGCCCTCGACCTATCCGCGGGTGAGTTTGCGGTAGGTCGCACGCGTCGGCCGTGCGGCCTCCGGGCCAAGGCGTTCGATCTTGTTGGCCTCATAGGACTCGAAGTTGCCTTCGAACCAGAACCACTGGGAGTCGCCTTCGTAAGCCAGGATGTGGGTCGCGACGCGGTCAAGGAACCAGCGGTCGTGGCTCGTGATCACGGCACATCCGGGGAAGTCGAGCAGCGCGTTCTCCAGGCTCGACAGCGTCTCAACATCGAGGTCGTTTGTTGGTTCGTCAAGGAGCAGCAGGTTGCCGCCAATCTTGAGCGTCAATGCAAGGTTGAGGCGATTGCGCTCTCCACCGGAGAGCACGCCTGCAGGCTTCTGCTGGTCTGGGCCTTTGAATCCGAATGCGCTGACGTATGCGCGGCTCGGCATCTCGACCTTCCCGACCTTCAGGTAGTCGAGTCCGTCGGAGACGACTTCCCACACGTTTTTCTTCGGGTCAATCCCGCCACGGCTCTGGTCCACATACGACACCGAGACCGTCTCGCCCATCTTGATGGTGCCGCTCGTCGGTTGTTCTTCGCCCACGAGCATCTTGAACAGGGTGGTCTTACCGACACCATTCGGCCCGATCACACCAACGATGCCGTTGCGCGGCAACGAGAACGACAAGTCGTCGATCAGGATCCGATCGTCGAAGCCCTTAGTCAGATCAGTGGTCTCCACAACGATGTTGCCAAGACGCGGTCCCGGTGGAATCTGGATCTCTTCGAAGTCAAGCTTGCTGGAACGCTCTGCCTCGGCAGCCATCTCTTCGTAGCGGCCAAGTCGTGACTTGCTCTTGGCTTGACGCGCCTTCGGGTTTGACCGAACCCAGTCGAGTTCGTCCACCAAACGCTTGCGGAGCTTCGCGTCCTTCTGGCCCTCGACCTTGAGACGTGCGGCCTTGGCCTCAAGGTACGTCGAGTAGTTGCCTTCGTAGGGGAACGCCCGACCTCGGTCGAGTTCAAGGATCCACTGCGCGACGTTGTCAAGGAAGTAGCGATCGTGTGTGATCGCCACAATCGTGCCGGGGTACTTCTCGAGGTGCTGTTCGAGCCACTGCACGCTCTCGGCATCCAGGTGGTTAGTGGGCTCGTCGAGGAGTAGCAGATCCGGCTGAGCCAGCAGGAGCTTGCATAGCGCGACGCGGCGTCGCTCACCACCGGAAAGCACTGTGACATCGGCATCAGGTGCCGGGCAACGCAGCGCGTCCATCGCCTGCTCGAGCTGCGCATCGAGGTCCCACGCGTTGCGGTGATCGAGCGCTTCTTGCAGCGTTCCCATCTCGGCGAGCAGACTGTCGTAGTCCGCCTCGGGGTCGGCCAAGGCTTCCGAGATTTCGTTGAACCGGGCCATCATCGCTTTGGTCTCGGCGACGCCTTCTTCAACGTTTTCGAGCACCGTCTTGTTCGGGTCGAGGTCTGGTTCCTGCAGCAGGATGCCGACCGTCGCACCTGGGGCCAAGATCGCGTCACCGTTCGACGGATGGTCTAGACCGGCCATGATCTTCAGCAAGCTCGACTTACCTGCACCGTTCGGCCCAACAACGCCGATCTTCGCTCCAGGCAAGAACGACAGGGTTACATCGTCGAGGACAACCTTGTCGCCGTGTGCACGGCGAGCCTTACGCAGGGTGTAAATGAATTCAGCCACGTTGAGTAAGGGTAATCACCGTCGCGGGCGCGGACTACGCCGCGTCGGTTCTCTCGCCGTGCGGCGGCACCGTTTGTTCCGCGGCCACGAGCGTCACGCCACCACGACCGCGGACCGCGAGGTCGATGCCGATCGAATTGGCGGTGACTTCAGTGGTGGTCCGAGCGACACCGTCTGCCGTACGCCACTCGCGGACCCGCAATTGCCCGGACACCACAACTGAGTCACCGCGACTTATCCCAGCAAGCACGTTCTCTGCGATATGCCCCCAAGCGATCACGGTGAAGTACGACGGATCGCGCTCGATGTATCGATCAGTCGCGCGGTCGAAACGACGCTCCGGGACCACCATTCGAAACCGTGCCAAGGTTCGGCCGTTGGCCGTCGTATGTCGGCTGACTTCGGTGATCGCGCTACCCGCCAAAGAAACTGTGCATTCGCTCATGTGGTCCCCCAAAGATCGACTCGTCTGAAGCTGTTGCCGCTTCGATAGAGAAACCTTGCCCGACTCTGCAGAACGACTGCATTCGAATCCGACAGGGCAGTGGATAACGTCATGCGCCTGCCACCGTGGGGATAAGTCATGTGAGCCCAGCGAAGTGCAACCGCCTAGGCGGGAGCTCCGACCACCGCGTGCACCTCGCGGACGATCTGTAGATCCTCCCGAGCCGTGACCACCACAGCCGCGACGGACGAATTTGCCCCGGAAATCACCGCGTCGCCAACCGCAACCTCATTGCGAGCTTCATCAATCGTGACCCCGAGGAAGCCCAGCGAGTCACAGAGCGCAGACCGCACACGGGGTTGGTGCTCCCCCACTCCTCCGGTGAATACCACGAGATCAACTCCACCCATCGAGGTGATCATCTGCCCGGCCAACCCGGCCAGTCGGTGGTTGAACACTGCCCATGCCAACCGTGCCGCATCGTTACCGTCTTGCATCCCGGCAAGTACCTCGCGCATGTCGCCAGAAGTGCCAGAAAGCCCCGCGAGTCCGGCAGAGTGCTCGAGCCCGTCATATACCTCAGCGACGTCGAGTTCGGTGTGTTCCAACAACCACAGCAACAGGCCCGGGTCCACGTCTCCCGACCTCGTCCGCATAACGAGGCCTTCAAGCGGAGTGAAGCCCATCGTCGTATCAACCGACCGACCAGAACTGATCGCACACAACGATGCCCCCGCGCCAAGATGGGCGGTCAGAATCCGCGAATTCGGGTCGACCTGAGCCAGCCTCGCCCCCGCCGCGAACGCGTACGCATGCGAAAGTCCGTGAAACCCGTACCGACGCAAGTTCCATCGTGAGTTCCACTCTGCGGGCAGCGCATAGGTGTATGCCGCCGCGCTGAGTGTCTCGTGGAATGACGTGTCGAAACAGGCAACATGAACTGCCTCGGGGAACGCCGCGCGCGCCGCGACGATCCCGGCGAGTGCAGGTGGCTGGTGCAAAGGTGCGAGGTCAATCGTCGTCGCCAAGTACTCCACCACTGCGTCGTCAATGATGGTTGGCTCACGCAACTTCGGCCCGCCGTGCACCACTCGGTGCCCGACTGCATCGAGATCCCCCGCCGCCTCGACCGCGTCGATGACATCGTCAAAGCCAACTGCGGGATCCCATCGCTGAACGTTCTCGTCACGCAGGAGTTCGTCCCCGTCGAACAACTGCCATTTGAGGCTGCTTGATCCGGCGTTGACTACCAACACTCGCATTGCGAACCACCTACTGAGCTAGAGCGACCAGTCTCGAACTTCGGGCATGTCTTCAAGGTGCTCCACGACGTAGCTCTCATGACGCGCCAGTTGAGACTGACACCACTGATGCAGTTCTGTCGCACCGGACACAGAACGCTTCGCATTGTTCAGTGCATCCATGACCAGGTGGTAGCGCGAGACCTCGTTGCGCACCACCATGTCGAACGGCGTCGTGGTCGTGCCCTGCTCGATAAAGCCACGCGCGCGGAACCGGTCTTGGTCCGGACGTCCGTGGACAAGCCCGTGAATCGCCTCTGGGTAGCCGTGGAAGGCAAAAATCACGTCAACCTTGTCGGTGAACAACTCTCTGAAGTACAGCGGGTCGAGCCCGTGTGGATGATGTGATGGCCGACGTAGCGCCATCAGATCCACGACGTTCACTACCCGTGTCTTCAGGTGTGGCAGACGTTCCTTGAGGATTTGCGCCGCAGCGATCACCTCAAGTGTCACAACGTCACCGGCGGAGGCCAACACGATGTCGGGTTCGCTGCTGCCATCGTCAGTCCCGGCCCACTCCCAGATGCTCGCGCCGCGGCGACAATGCTCCTCGGCCTGCGCCATGTTCAACCATTGGAACTGCGGCTGCTTGTCTTGCACGATCAAGTTCACGTACGACCTCGACCGGAAGCAGTGATCGGCAACGGAGAGCAGGCAGTTCGCGTCCGGTGGCAGATAGACCCGAGCGACATCACCGCGCGTCGTCAGCAGGACCGACAAAAGCCCCGGACCCTGATGAGAAAAGCCGTTGTGATCGTTTCTCCAAGCGGTCGACGTCAGCAGGATGTTCAAGCTCGGAACCTTCGCACGCCAGCTGAGGTGTGCCGCTTCCTCAAGCCACTTGGCGTGCTGGATCGTCTGCGAGGCACTCACCATCGCGAATGCCTCGTAGGTCGCGAACAGTCCGTGGCGCCCAGACAGCGTGTACCCCTCGAGCCAGCCCTGGCAGTTGTTCTCGCTGAGCACCTCCATGACTCGGCCGTTCGCCGAGATGTCAGTGTCGTAGCTGAAGGTTGACTCCATGAACGCTCGGTCTGTCACATCGAACACTGCCCCGAGGCGGTTGCTGTTTGTCTCGTCGGGGCAGAACAACCGGAAGTTCGACGGGTTCTGCTCGTAGATCCCGCGCATCATCTCACCAAGCGCGCGCGTCGATTCGAGCTTCACCGTCGCGGGCTTGGGAACGTCTACCGCGAGGTCGTGAAAATCGGGAATCCGTAGCTCGCGGGTCAAGAGTCCGCCGTTCGCGCTCGGATTCCCGCTCATCCGCAATTCGCCTTGAGGGTTCGCATGTGTGATCGCAGCAACCGGACGCCCGTCGTCATCGAACAACTCCCTCGGCCGGTACGACAGCAGCCAGTCCTCAAGCAGTTGCAAGTGCTCGGGGTTCTCGCGCACTCCGGACAATGGCACCTGGTGTGACCGCCACGTACCTGCAATCTGGACGCCGTCAACCTTGTCCGGCCCCGTCCACCCTTTGGGCGAGCGCAGTACGATCATTGGCCAACGAATCCCGCCCATCTCGGGATCGGTGGCTCCATCGCGGGCGGCAAGTTGAATCTCTTTGATCTTGCCCCACGCATTCGCAAGCACTGCCGCAAATCGTTCATGCATACCCGGCAGGTCATCGCCTTCAACCTCAAGAACTTCGTACCCGTGCCCCTGCATCAACTCGCGCAGCTGCTGTGGGTCCTTGCGAGCCAGCACGGTTGGCCCGGCAATCTTGTAACCGTTCAGGTGAAGGATCGGCAAGACAGCGCCGTCGTGCTTGGGATTAATGAACGACACTCCCTTCCAGGAACCTTCGAGGGTCGCAGTCTCAGCCTCGCCGTCGCCAACAACCGCGATCGTCATGAGTTCCGGGTTGTCCATCACTGAGCCGAAAGCGTGGACCAAGACGTATCCGAGTTCGCCACCCTCGTGAATCGATCCCGGGGTTGTCACGGATGCGTGGCTCGGGATCCCGCCCGGCGCCGAGAACTGCCGGAACAACTCAAGCATTCCGGGCTCGTCCTGAGTGATGTTCGGGAACGCCTCGGTGTAGGTGCCCTCAAGCCACGAGGCGGCGACCAGAGCCGGACCACCATGGCCAGGCCCTGCCATGTAGATGGACGACTGACCAGTGGCACGAATGAGCCGAGATGCGTGGGCGTAGATAAACGAAAGGCCCGGGCTCGTTCCCCAATGGCCAAGCAGGCGAGGCTTGATGTCGGCAACAGCTAGGGGCCGCTGCACCAAGGGGTTGTCACGCAGGTAGATCTGCCCGATCGTGAGGTAGTTCGCGGCCCGCCACCATGCATCTATCGACTCGAGTTCGTTGCCTTCGAGTCTGGAGAGCCTCGCGACCGAATCCGCGACGTCTGCCATTGCACCGTGGTTGTGATCAGTCAGGGTCATCGCATCTCCTCGCGGGAACACTCGCGACAGACGCAACGTCTGCCGCCTCGGCTTCTCACTTCCACGCTATGGAGTTGCGCCGGTGATTACTAGAGGCCAAATGGGACATCGCCACAATTTGGACGTACCGCCGAAGTCGCCGCAGATTTCTAGGGCGAACGTCCCGACTTCGTGGCTGATCGGTGAAGTCAGCCACGGCTGCACCACCCTGGCCAAGGGCGACTAAGATTCCTGCGGTGAGGCACCTAGCTCACGATGCGCCCGTAGCTCAATGGATAGAGCAATCGGTTTCTACCCGGTCGGTTGGGGGTTCGAGTCCTCCCGGGCGCGCATTGGCCGCGTAGCTGCGCGGTTTCGCGTTGTAATTCTGCGGCAATCTGGGGATTGTGTAGCAACGCGTGTAGCAACGCGTGTAGCAACGCGAGTGGAAGACCATTCGCGTTGCTACTGATTGTCAGACCTTCCCGGTTTCCTTCACACAACCCTGATCTGTGTCGTAGCCTCGTTGGTGTCCTGAAACAAGGACGCCCCCGCCAGCGGTTGCAGCCGCTAACGGGGACTTCGAGAAGTACCTATCTAGGAGGTAGATCCCGCATGAGTGATGCAACAACGATCGACGTAACCAACCAAGCTCCCGCGCCGCGAGTAGTGGCAACGATTGAGTCGTGCCCGGAGTGGTGCGCCGCGCACTCCGGCGGATTGGACGCATACCGCACCCACGAGTCCGCACT
>CAUJEJ010000023.1 GCA_963169255.1 Actinomycetota bacterium
GCTACGGGACGCCGATGCGCTCGGCGGTACGGGCTGAACCAACACAGGGCCTGAATTGTCAGGTGCTTGCGTGATGTGCGGCGCCAAGACTGTCGCCAAGATCCGCCCCACAATTTGGTCGGCGTCGATGTCCTCAGCAAGTGCCTCGTACGACAAAACGAGACGATGTCGCAACACATCAGGAGCCACGCGGAACACGTCGGCCGGGAGCACGTAACGGCGCCCCCGCATGAGGGCGATTGCCCGGGCTGCGCTGATCAAACCCAAGGTCGCGCGCGGGCTTGCACCGTAAGTGATCAACGGAGCGAACTCGGGAAGCCCAAAGTCCTGCGGACGGCGGGTCGCAGCAACCAAGCGGACCACGTAGTCGGCGACCGCATCGTGAACAAACGCAGATCCTGCCGCGTCCCGCAAGGAGGACATGAGTTCCGGGGTTAGTACCTGGTCGGCCACAGGAGTCGTGACTCCCACGCGGTGAATGATCTCGTACTCTTCACGATCGGTTGGGTACGTGACAAGAACCTTCATCAAGAACCGGTCTTGCTGCGCTTCCGGGAGTTGATACACGCCCTCGCTCTCGATGGGGTTTTGAGTCGCGAGCACCATGAACGGCTCGGGCACCCGATAGCTCTGCCCACCGATCGTGACCTGACCTTCAGCCATGACTTCTAGCAGTGCTGACTGCACCTTTGGCGAGGCACGGTTGATTTCGTCGGCCAGCACAACGTTGGCAAAGACCGGACCGAGTTCAACATCGAAACGCTCTTTCGACGGTTGGTAGATACGGGTTCCGAGGATGTCTGCAGGCAACAGGTCCGGCGTGAACTGAACCCGAGCAAAGTCTCCGCCAAGCACCGACGCCATGGTCTTCGCCGCCAGCGTCTTCGCCAATCCAGGCGGACCCTCAAGTAGACAGTGCCCGCCCGCAATTGCGCAAACCATGAGCCGTTCGATCATGGCATCTTGTCCAACAACGACGCGCTTGATTTGGAACAGGGCAGCCTCGATGAGGTGCGCGGGTGCGACTGACGAATCACGCAGGTTGGTCGAATCAGTGCCGTCAGGTGAAGCCGTCAAGGTAACCCCTTTGTGTGATCTGATCGGCCGCTACGCTGACCTACTCGCGCGAGCCCCAACCAATTGCGTATTCGTTGATGTGCACGAATTGTAGTAGCGGAACGCACACACTGTGTTAGCAAAGGGTTAGCACTCTGCACAGATGCATAAGGTCAGTCTGGCGAAGCGGTCACTCGACTCACAAGATTCCTTGCTCTTGGGTGCCGGGAGGTCACGACAAGACGGCCCGCCCCGTACCCTGGGAACATCGCAAGTCTTTCCGGGGGGAATTTATGAAGAGCACCACACTCAAAGCCGCAATCGCGATCCCAATCGTCGCCGCTACCTCGAGCACGATGCTGGTCGTCGGCGCCTCGTCATCTTCTGCCGCACGCTCACCGATTGCCCCGGAAGCGAGCTATCAAATGCTGACGGCGAGTTGCACCCAATCGAATGGTCGTTTTGTGGCCGTCGGCAAAGCCCGTGCCCACGTCGGCCAGGTCCCGCTCAACAACAAGAAGTACTACCAAAAAGTCACCGTCCAGCTCGACAAGAAGGTCATCGGCGGGATGTGGCGCAAGCTCGAGAAGCGCGAGTACTCGAGCGGCAAGTTCACGAACGCGAACGTGCCCACCCACTCAACTCCCGGCGTCAAGTCAGTAGTCGGCCCAACGATCGCCAACGGCGGCACGATGAGTGTGAAGCTCAAAGTGACTCTCAAGCAGGTTCGCCGCGGGCCCGACAAATCGGTTTGGGCGTACCAAGTGCGCAGTCAGCCGTTCTCGTGCTCGATCGCGAGTCCCGGCGGTGGAGGGTTCACCGGTGGTGGCGGCAGCTAATCCACCATCCCTCCGATGCATTCGGGCCTAGCCCGGCGAATTGCCCCAAGTCGCTCGGCACTGCCCCCTCCTCGCCCGGTATGGTTTGCAGCCTGCCGACGTGGCGCAACTGGTAGCGCACCCGACTTGTAATCGGGCGGTTAGGGGTTCAAGTCCCCTCGTCGGCCCTAAATGCCCTGTAAAGGTTCAGCTGATGCTCATTGCCTTCTGAGCCACGGCCAGTCAATACGTGGCTCCGATAGCGGCCCAACGACTACCGTTCTGCCATGCCGTCTATCGCGCTGCCAATCACTGATCGTGTTTCGTCCTATCGGTTCTACCGTGCACTCGGGATGGAGACGCCCGGAGAACCAGCCGATGATGGGGTTCCTGAGCCACTCACCGTCCGCGTCGACGGACTCGACTTGATTCTCATTCCCGTGGACGGGTTCGAATTCGTACTCAATGGCCGACCTGCTGCCGCGAGAACTTCGAGTGAGTGCATCCTGAGCTTGAGCTTCGACACGTCGGCCGAGGTTGATGCCTGGTATAGCCGCGCTATCAATGCGGGCGCCGAAGTCATTGCCACGCCAGAGGAGCAATCGTGGGGATACGCCGCGCTCGTCGCCGATCCTGATGGACACGTTTGGGAGATCACTGCGGTCTCGCCACAGCCCCTCGTGTGAACACTCAGACCGCAGACCGCCGGACACATGCACTTCGCACTTCGCACTTCGACGACACTGAGCATCGCCGTGTGATTCGGCCCCGGTTGCGGCGAGGCCCGAGAAGGCGCCCTTCAACCAGCAGCGCCCAAGCGGCATAAATGATCTTTGGCACCTAGCTGGGGGCAACGTCCAGCGCCCGATGTGGCCGATTCTGCCTAGCCTGAACGCAAGCACGTCCAACGTGATCACAAGCTGACGACAAGATCGGACCTCCAACATCACCGACGTTGATCACAGGCTTGACGAATGGTCAGTCCTACAACGTGCAAGTCACCGCATCCACCGACGACCTAGCGACAAGCAGTCAAACTGTCAGCGCGACACCCGGGAAGGATCCTCAGCACCAGCCACCCGGCGCTGTTCCTGCCAAGCTCAAGAATCACGGAAAGCGCGTCGTCAACAAGGCGGGGGCGCTAACCGTCGAGGGACAGCCGGTATCCGCCCACGTCAGGCGAGCGCGAGGCGACATCAATTGCCTGCGAGTGGTCAATGGACCAAACCGCAAGGTGACCGTCCGCACCACAGGTCGATGCAATGTGAAGATCCGGGTTGTGTACAGCGCGCCTGGAAGCGACCGTCTGCTCCCCTGCCGGAACGTGGTGACGTACAAAACAAAGCGAGTGCGGTAGGCATCTGACACGTAGCCTGCCGAGCAGTTCGCACCCACATTCGGGTGATGCGCAATCGTTCCCGCAACCACTCTGGTTTTCACTGTCGATCGCAACGGACATGATTACCTCACCACGCGCCGCTTGTGACGGCACACACCACGACTGCGGAGACAACATGGACTACAACGAGCTTCAACTCAGGGCGGCCACTGATGCACAGTTCCGGACGGAATTGCTCGCCGATCCCGCAGCGGTGCTCGCTCGGGAAGGTATCGAAATCCCCGAAGGAGTGAACATTCGAGTCGTAGAGTCGACGCCTGACACGATCGTGCTGGCGATCCCACCTCAACTAGCTGAGGGTGTGGAAATCGATGAAGATGCCCTGTCCGAGACGGCTGCCGGTTCAACGCCTGGGTGCTTCTTTGTGACGGCCGGACTTGTCGCCCTCGGTGGGATTACCGCGAAGGTTGCCTTCGGTGGGCCAGCTCCCGCGCACGACTACAGTCGACGCAGCGGCTGATCGGTGATCACTCCCCGCGCACCAAAGATCGGAGACGTCACACAGACGTCCGGGTAGCGCAGACTGCGACGAGCTGTGAAGGCGGACGATGACCACGCTGACGACGTTCGTCGCCGGTGCCGCCTGCCTTGTGGTGATCGCCATCTGGGTCCGACGTACCTATGACACCTCGCACGCCCTCGTCATGGCAGCAACGAGTGTCCTGACACTGTCCCTCGTCTGGGTCGGCCACGAAGTTCTTCCAGTCCGCGTATGGACGTACCAGAACTTCTCGGCGCTGCTGCTGTTGTTCTCGATCCCTACTGCCGTGGGGGCCGCGCTTTTGTGGTGGAAGCGCGGTCTACGGCAGCCCGGGATCCATTCGGGCCTACTCCTGCTCTTGTTCTGGCTTGCCATGCCGACCCTGCTGTACGTCACGACTCTGCCCATCGGCGGGCCTAGCCGAGAGATCGGTCGGCTGGTCTGGTGGGCACTCGCTGGCATCGCCGTGTACGTCTCGATCCCACTGATCTACGCCGCATTGTCGAGACAGTCGATACGGCGGTGGGGCTTGTCGCTCGAGTTCATCCGAACGGAGGCGCGACTGTTCCTCCTCATCGCGCCAGCGGTCGCAGCCGTCGCCTGGTTTGTCGCTGCTGATGAGCGATTCGCAGCAAGCTATCCATTCCTCAACGACACCAGCAACATTCGCAACCTGCTGATGTTCGAAGCCCTCTACGGGCTCAGCTTCGTCGCGTTGGAGTTCTACTTCCGCGGCTTCATGGTCCACGCCGGATTCAAAGCCATCGGCGCACACGCGGTCCCCTTGATGAGCATCTTCTACTGCTTCATCCACATCGGCAAACCGCTGCCTGAGGTCGTCGCAAGCCTCGTCGGCGGACTCGTCCTCGGCTACCTCTCGTTGCGACTTCAATCAATCGCGGTCGGGGTCGCCTTCCATCTCACCATGGCCTGGGGTGTCGACGCTGCGGTCCTGTTGCACGGACTCTGAACCCACCCCTCCAGTGCTGGGACCGAACGCAGACAAGCTTGCGCTCGGGACGTATGGCACTCGTGCGGCCTCAGCTTCCACGACATGCTCAAACTGCGCGACCTAAACCGCCAGGGGGCGATCATGAAAGCACTTGTTTTCCACGGACCGGGTAAGAAGTCATGGGAAGAAGTTGCCTCGCCTGCCCTGTTGGCTGATACCGATGCGATCGTGCGAGTCGAGGCCACCACAATCTGTGGGACCGATCTCCACATCCTCAAGGGCGACGTACCGACCCTAGTAGAAGGCCGCATTCTCGGCCACGAGGCGGTTGGGACCGTGACGCTCGTCGGTAGCGCGGTGAAGAACATCGAGACCGGAGACCGCGTGCTCGTCTCGTGCGTGAGTGCCTGTGGCCATTGCCGATATTGCCGCGAAGGCAGCTACGGTCAGTGCCTCGGTGGAGGCGGGTGGATCCTCGGCAACACGATCGATGGCACTCAAGCCGAGTTCGTGCGAGTGCCGTTCGCCGACAACTCCACCTACCTGGTCCCCGATGGCTTCACCGACGAAGAGACGCTCATGCTGGCCGACATCCTGCCAACCGGCTTTGAAGTCGGCGTCCTCAACGGCCAGGTCAAACCCGGCGATGTTGTCGTAGTCGTTGGTGCGGGACCGATTGGTCTATCTGCAATCAGCGCAGCGCAGCTCTACACCCCGAGCTTGATCATCGCTGTCGATCTTGCTGACTCGCGCTTGGAATCTGCCAAGAAATTCGGAGCTGACTTGACGATCAACAACTCGAGTCAAGACGCACTCGCAACAGTTCTTGAGGCCACTGGGGGTCGCGGCGCCGACGTCGCAATCGAGGCCGTTGGCATTCCCGCGACCTTCGAACTTGCCGCGGACCTCGTCTGCCCAGGCGGCCACATCGCGAACGTCGGAGTGCACGGCGCTCCTGCTGCGCTGCACCTAGAGCGACTCTGGGACAAGAATGTCACCATCACAACAGGCCTTGTCGACACGTCGTCAACGCCCACACTTCTAAAGTTGCTCGCCAGTCGTCGCCTTCGATCCGACAACTTCGTCACGCATCATTTCACTTTTGATCAATTCCTCGAGGCGTATGACACCTCGATGCGAGCGGGTGAGACCGGCGCGATCAAAGTCGCCATCAGCCGACCTCCCGCGTAACGCCCGAGCATCGACAGCGGCCATCCAACGGTGCCGCATCACGTCACTTCTTCACGACCAGCGCTTGGCAGCGATTTGCACCAGCGCTTGTTCGACCTAGCAAGGAGCCTGTCATGACGATCAGAGAATCAAGTCCCCCAGTCGCAGATGTAACCGATCGCGGATCCCGACCAACTACAGGATCGGAATCAACAAGGCCCGGCGATAGCTCAAGTTACGTACTAAGTTCCGCAGCAGCCAAATCGCTCGCAGTTCTGCGGATCGCACTTGGATTCGTGTTCCTCTGGGCCTTCTTCGACAAACTGTTTGGCTTGCACTACTCAACTCCGTCAGCGAACGCCTGGATCAGCGGCGGGTCACCGACCAAGGGCTTCCTCAGCGGCGTGGATGTTGGCCCATTCCAGTCGCTATTCCAATCATTCGCCGGCGCCGGTTGGGCCAATTGGCTCTTCATGGCCGGACTGCTCGGCATCGGCGTCGCGATGGTCTTGGGTATTGCGATGCGAGCCGCGGCGGCCGCAGGTGCGCTACTACTGATCTTCATGTGGTTCGCCGCCTATCCGCTGGCACAGTTCTCAAGTGCCGGTGAGGCAACACGTTCAACGAACCCGCTAGTCGACGACCACATCATCAATGCCGTCGCCTTGGTTGTGGTGGCGTTGTGCGGTGCGGGCGCAACGTGGGGTCTAGGTAAGCAGTGGGCGCGGATCCCCTTCGTCGCTAACCATTCCTGGACCCGCTAGTCGCGTGGCAGACGTAGCGCCCGACTAGATGAGACGGATGGGTGGGGTTGTTCACCGCGAACAACCCCACCCATCCGTCTCTTGCGCGCACGCAGGATGCAGCGCAACTCGCTACTGGACTGTGATGGTCGCAGTGTTTTCAGTAATCACTTCTTTCACTTCATAGACTCCGGCTTCGGGGAACACGTATGTCTCAACGAGACCACCGGTAACAGTCGCTTGATCCAACCCGCCCACCTCAACGGCGAATGTGCCGGACCCGCTGGCCTTGAAGGTCACGTTCTGGCCCTTGGCGATGGTCAATGTTGAAGGGCTGAAGCCCTCTTTGCTCACGGCGATTGTTCGATCGGCCGGTGCTTCACCATTCGACAGGACCGGCTTGCCGCCCGTTGATGCGGAGGCGGAGGAATCACTAGTCGGTGCTGCGCTACTCGCCGCGGCCGACGCACTCGAATCAGACGAGGAACTCCCGCCACACGCAGCGAGCGCGGGAGCAACGACGACCACCAACCCGGCCAGTAGAACCACAGACCGCTGGGAATACGACAACTTCTTCATGAGCATCCTCTCGTTGGCCGCCAACTTGGCGCTTGACGACGTTAGTCCTAGTTGGGTCATCTCTGCTAGGGACAACCGATCTCGCTGAACCAATCGCGCTACGCGATCTTGAATTCTTTGACATCAGTGAATTCAGGGTTCGACACTCGCACAACGCTAAATAAGCAGTTGCCGGATGCATATCGATCACCGGTAAAGTTGGTGGCTGATCAAGGACTGGGAGCGCATGTGAGTCACCAATCAGAGCTAGCGATCGAGGCCGATGGACTCGTCAAGACATTCGGCGACAATCGGGCCGTCGATGGCGTGAGTCTTGCAATTCCCAGGGGCACCGTCTATGGCGTGCTCGGGCCGAATGGCGCTGGGAAGACCACCACCATCCGCATGCTCGCAACGCTCCTACGACCCAACGGTGGCTTCGCAAAGGTGGGTGGGTTCGACGTTGCCACGGAGGCAGACAAGGTCCGGTCGGTAATGACGCTCGCCGGGCAGTTCGCGTCCGTCGACGAAGACCTCACTGGCACCGAGAACCTGGTGCTACTCGCACGGCTCTACGGATTCTCAAGAAAAGGCTCAAAGGACCGTTCAGCGCAATTACTTGAAGCCTTTGGACTCACCGCCGCGGCTGATCGACAAGTGAAGAACTACTCCGGAGGCATGCGCCGCCGGATCGACATCGCCGCGAGCCTTGTTGTGGTCCCCGAGATCGTCTTCCTCGACGAGCCCACAACAGGACTCGATCCGCGCAGCCGCAATCAGGTGTGGGACATCGTGCGGGCCCTCGTAAGCGATGGTGCGACGGTGCTACTCACGACTCAATACCTTGAAGAGGCCGATCAACTCGCTAGACGTATCGCAGTGATCGACACGGGCAAGGTCCTCGCAGAGGGGACTCCTGGCGAACTCAAGGCATCCGTGGGAACAGGTGTCCTGCACATCCGACTCGCCCAGCAGGAGCAACGAGTGACCGCCGAGCATCTGCTGACTTCACGCCTGGGTGTAGTCGTGGAGCCCTCCTCGGATCCCTTCCAAGTGGCCGCTCGAATCAGCGATCCGCTGCTGGCCAATCGTGGCATCAGCGAACTTCACGAAGCCAACATCGAACTCGTGAGCTTCTCAATGGGTCAACCAACCCTCGATGAGGTCTTCCTCGCGCTGACCGGCAAAGACACTGAACACTCGACAGCTCAATCGGAGGCATCGTCATGACCACCACACAAGCGGCGGCGACTGCTGAGGACGGCATTGAAGAAATCTCGCACGACCGGCTTCTTGCCGCATTGTCTGCTGGGGCCGCGCCCAAACGGCCAGGAGCGATCGCGAACTCCTTCACCTACGGGTGGCGTTCCTTGCTCAAGATCAAACATGTCCCGGAGCAACTGTTCGACGTCACCGCCTTTCCGATCCTCTTCACACTGCTATTCACGTTTCTGTTCGGTGGTGCGCTCGCCGGTTCCCCAACGGAGTATCTCCAGTTCCTCCTGCCAGGCATTCTCGTGCAGACAACCGTCTTCATCACGATGTACACCGGGCTCACGCTTGCCACTGACATCGATAAGGGCATGTTTGATCGGTTTCGGTCGTTGCCGATATGGCAGCCATCGCCGCTAGTTGGCGCGATGCTCGGCGATGTCGTCCGCTTTGCGCTCGCGTGCGCGATGGTGCTCATCGTCGGCGTCATTCTGGGGTTCCGACCACCAGGCGCCGTGCAAGGAGTACTCGCTGGAGTAGTGCTGATTCTGATCTTCTGCTTCGCAGTAGCGTGGATCTGGATCCTCATCGGTCTGACGGTTCGTTCCCCGAACTCGGTGATGGCGCTAAGCATGATCGTGCTATTCCCGTTGACGTTCGCGAGCAACACCTTCGTTGATCCAGCCACCATGCCAAGCTGGCTGCAAGCCTTCGTCAATATCAACCCGATTACCTATTTGGTATCGGCAGTCCGCGCGTTCTGTAACGGTGAGTTCGCCACATACGACGTCACCGTCGTACTGATCATCTCGGTGGCCTTGGTTGCCATTTTCGGCCCACTGTCGATGATTCGTTACCGCCGTAGGTAGGAGGACTGTTCCCACCCAACGCGGCCGTAGCAGGCGGCGCAAACGGGTGGTTTTACCGAGTTTGCTCGAGATTGAGGTGACAACTGCCGAAATCGGCTCGTACTCTGGCGCAATCTCACGCGCATTCAAGGAACAAAAATGACCGCTCCGCTAGGTACGCGCACGCTCGTTTTCGCCACAGTACTTGCATTGACCGCCTCGTCGGCATTCGCCATCACGTCGCCAGCGAGCGCGAACTCGGTTGCCTCTGATCCGGCTCCCGTCACTATCGGACCAAAGCCGGAGAACGATGGCCCAAAACAACAAGTGCCAGCGTTCAACGTCAGCACACAGCAGCGAATTCACGGGCGTGCTGGGGGAACTGGTCTCGTAGACGTCCACCTAAGTCGCCGCATGGGCGCCGGTGTGCTGGCCAAGGACCTGTCGGTCCGTATCTCCGGTCCAGCCGGATTTCGAGTCACGTCTGCTGCAGAGTTCACCCCCCCCTGCACGGAACCGACAACCAAACGTTGGACTGGACATGCGTTCCAACGGAGAACGACGACGAGCAACTGTGCTCCTACACGAGCAACAACGGTGAACTGGCACCCGGCGCAATCCCGCCGCCGCTTCGGGCACGCGTCGCAATCGCCGACACGGTAACTGCGCAATCTGCGCGGATTTCGGCGACCGCCTCCTGGACTGAAGTCCAGGTGGAAACTGGCCAACGCGGCGAAGAAGGCGATACCGCAGTCGGTTGGCGCGAACAGGAATTCACCGACTCCGTTGACCTAGAGGTCGACCGTCCGCTAACCGTTGAACTGGTCAGCGCGACTGGCGAAGCGGTCCACATCCCGGCGGCTGGCGGTACCGATGCGCAGCGAACCGCCAGCTTGGTCGCCAAGATCGGTAACATTGCTGGGCGCGACGCCAAGGCCACCTGGTCACAAGTCGCGGGACCTTCCGTCACGTTTCTGCGAAGTCTCACCGTCGACCAGCCCGCCGACACAACGGCCCAGCGGTACGTGATCCCAGCGGGAACTCCAGACGGCACTGAGTTGACCTTCCGAATCGATGCAGTATCCAACGACCACGCCGTCAGCGATTCCGTGACCGTGAGGGTCCGAACTCACACGCCGGGGACGTTCTCCCCACGAACGGAACTCGTCAATGAACTTGCGGCAAAAACTCGGCACAGCGCCGACGGCGCCAAGCGCGGTGTGACGGTCAAGTTGAACAACTACCGCGGCCGGATCTCCGGCGACGGCGTCAAGCACGTCACGATCACGCCCAAACGCGCGCGAACAGCCAAGGCCTTGCCGTTGGTGTTTCAACACCCGGCCGGAGTCAAGACCGTGAAATGGACCGTGGTGAATGGCAAGCGTTCGCTACTGAAGCGGTCAGTCAAGAAGCGGGCCAAACTCACCGTGCGCGTCCCCAAGCGTCCAGGGACGTGGCTGATCCGCGGATCGGCAACGCTGAAGAACGGCACCCGGGTATCCCGTACGAAGGTCGTCAAGGTCGACCCAGTCCGTCCGAAACGCAAGCTCTCCAACCGCAGCGAATTGCGCGTAGCCGCCGCGGACGCACCATCGGCGGCGAGCTTCTGCACCCTGACGGCTGGCGACACCGTGAGTTTTGCCGACGGCTCATCGCTTGAACTGCCATCGACGTTCGCCCCACCCTCGCCATGCAGCGCGAAGTCATCCCAGCGATTCACCAACGCGACCTTCACCTACAACGGCACCACGTTCGGATCTGCCAACGGGTTGATCTCCGGATCCGTCGCCCGGCTGACAAGTGTCGAATTCGAACTGCCCTCGCAATTGGCGTCGGCACTGCCCGCGGGAGTGCCGACGAGTTTCACGATCACGCCACCGGCGACTACTCCTGTTACCGCCAAACAAACGAGCGGGGTGTGGGGTGCGTGGAGCGGCTCCTTCGCTGTCCCGTGGCTGAGCTTCCTGCCGGTGCCGTCGGGCTGGTCAACACCTTCAGGGAAGTTGATCCTGGAGCCCACCACGGCCAAGGGCGCAGTGACCGGCGCGAAATTGAGCTTCACTCAAGAGTCAAAAGCCTTCAGCAAGTCGACGAGCCAATCAACGAAGGGGGCCGGAGGACACGTCAGTTTCGACCTCACCCTAAGTTCGTCTGGGCCTTCTGATGTCACGGTCAATGCCGCTAACCTCGCCGTGTTCCAATCAGGATCAGGCAACCAAATCGAGTTTTCCGGTCGCGGCAAGTTCCTGTTGAGCAAGGGCAGTTCAAACAGCCTCACCGTCGCGATGAACTGTTCTGCGCCGGTGGCAGGCAACTGCGGATTGGCAACCGGATTCGCCCTGAAGAATGGCACCTCGGTGACGTGGACCCAAGCCAAGGGACTGACACTGGCCGGAGCGGAAGCAACCGTTGGTTCAGGAGCGAATGCCTACACGTTCTCGCTAGCCGGAACCTACACGTCGCCGGGTTCCTGGTCACTCGACGTTCAGCAGGGCGAGACACCTTGGGCGATCGGTACCACCGGCGTATCAATGTCGGCGTTCAGCGGATCTGTTTCTGAGAAGACCACGTCGAACTCAACGTCACAGATGTCGATTGCGGTCACCGCTACCGTGGACAACCTGAACGTCGGCTCGGAGCTGACCGTCAGTTCGATGACGGGCAACATCACAAATCAGTGCGCCACTGACGCTGTGAATTGCACCCCCGGGAACATCAGCGTAGGAATCGTTGTCGACGCCACAGCGAACTTCATGGGCGACAGCGTCGAGTTCAATGCCACAGCGGGCCTTGATCTTTCGACCATGACCTTCCAGTTTGATGCAACTGAGACAGCCGACGTTGACTTCGGTCCTTCTGAACTGAACATCACTTCTGCGACGCTCACTTTGACCAATGAGTCAATCACCGGATCATGCGTTCCAAGTGGGAACAACTCAGCACCAGCGGGCCCAGTGTTGTCACTAGGTATCTCCGCGCAAGGCACCGCGTACGGCACACCGGTAGACATTGGTGGAGACGTGAACTCGGACGGCTACTGCCTCTGGGGTGCAGTCGGAGACCTGCGGAGTGGAGCCTTCGCGGGCAATGACGTGGTGCTTGCCTACTCCTCCTACGCCAACGGTGCAACGCTGACTCTGCCAACGAACGCAGGAGATCCTGACGCTCAACAGGCGAGCCAGGACACCTTCACACTCGACGTTGCCGCCGGAATGATCGAACTCCAGGGAAGCTACGTGATCCCCCAGAGCTCACTAAACGCCCTCGGCATCAACGGTGACGGAACCGTCACATTCACCGCGGACGCTGACATCAACCTGTCGAGCTTCACTGCGGACGCGACCTTCGATCTTCAAGAGCCCGTATTCCTCGGTGGCGGCCAGCACACCGACGACATCGGCGTAACGCTCAATTCCGTCGGGATCAACATTGGCGTCAGCACGAGCCCCGACGATGCGAGCGTCTCGTTTGATGTGGGCAGCGACATCGTGGTCGCGTCCAACATGCCGCAAGGCGGGTGCACGGCGGACTCGGCGAACGCATCCGCAGATTGCAGTTACACCCCGATCGAGGGCAGCATCGGATTCGTCCTCAGCGAGGACGATGCGCAGTTCAACGTTGCGCTCGGCATAACGTCGGCCACGAACAACGCCTTTGGCGAAGCTGGCCTCGATGTGACCGCGCTCGGCGTGGCCGGGAGCTTCGGCCTCGACGGCATGTCACTCGGGGTTGATGGTGCTGCCGAACTTCCCCAAACCTGGACCGACGAAGTCGCCGTCATCAACGATGCTCCGATTGCCATCGCCTTCAACCTCTCTGATTCGAACCCCTGCATCCAATTCAGCATCGGTGAGGAAGAGACGGGCGAGACATACCTTGATATCGCGAACCGGGGAGTAGTCACCGCCAACTACGTCGCGCTCACGATTGCGCCGAGCGGATGTTCCATCCCACAGGGCTACCAGACACAGCAGATTCCGCCCGGATACTCCTTCGCATTCGACGGCGACATCCTCGGTGACACCGTCGACGTGAACCTGTCGGTCAGCTTCGATCCCACGATCATCGACGCCACATTGATTGTGGGTGGCTTCGAACTCGCCGGTGCCCTCGACGTCGAAGAGACGCGAATCAACTTCGCGATGAACTCCGCGACCGATTCATTCGACCTCAACTTCGTGACTGGGTTCTCGCTGGGCGACACTGCCCTGTTCGGCGGGTCCATCAACCTCAACGGCGACGTCATTAGTACTGGGCCAGGCGAGTTCTCGCTCGTGCTTGGCGGCGAGGCGGACATCGATGTGGCCGGGGTGATCACCGCCAGCGTGAGCTCGAACAGTGCCACGTGCCCGAGCTGGACCTCGACGCTGCCGCAGGTTCCGACGAACTGTCTGATCTCGCTGCAAGAACAGGGCGGCCAACTGACCAATCTGGATGTCTCCGCAAATCTTGCCATCAGCATTATGGATGCCGACATCAACGGAGACGTCGACCTCATCTACAGCGATGGCGACCTTCAAGATCTCCATCTGTCGCTGGGCGCTGGGTTCAACACCGACGTCGGCGGGGTAGATGGCAATGCGTACATCGACTATTGCCAAGGAACTTTGACCGATGAGGACCACGTCACGGGCCCCGATAGCTGCGCACTCGGCGGCAACACCGCTGAACTGCGAATCGAGGTCGCCGGCAGCTACTACATCGGGGACTGCCCCGACTTCTGCTACGAGAGCAGTTACCACGACAACATCGTCCGAACCTACGCCACAACGAGCTAGGTGGGTGGGGTGTTGCCCTCGAAGGACAACTCCCCACCCACCTAGAGCTTGACGCGTGAGTTAGGCCCGCGCGTCGTTGAAGCGAGTGGTGACGTCTTGCCAGTTGACGATGTCCCAAAGCTTGGTGACGTAGTCAGGGCGAACGTTCTTGTACTGCAGGTAGTAGGCGTGCTCCCAAGCATCGAACACGAGCAGCGGCGTCGAGCCGATGCCAACGTTGCCATGGTGGTCGTACACCTGAGTGATGATGAGCTTCTTGCCCAGTGGCTCCCAGGCAAGCACGCCCCAACCCGAACCCTGGACAGCAGTCGTGGCCGTGGTGAGCTGGGCCTTGAACGCGTCGAAGGAGCCAAAGTTGTCATCAATTGCTGCTGAGAGTTCGCCGTCCGGGCGGTCTCCGCCGTCTGGCGAGAGGTTGTCCCAGAAGATCGAGTGGAGGACGTGTCCGCTCAGGTTGAAGGCGAGCGTCTTCTCGAGACCGACCAGGCCCCCGAGCGCATTCTTGTCGCGAGCCTCAGCCAGTTGATCGAGGGTGTCATTTGCACCCTTGACGTAGGCGGCATGGTGCTTGTCGTGGTGCAACTCAAGAATGTCACCGCTGATGGCGGGCGCAAGAGCGCTGTAGTCGTAGGGAAGATCTGGCAGAGAGTAGGTAGCCACTGGGCCTCCAGGTTTGCGGTTTGTTTCACCGGTCACGTCCGACCTTAGCGAGCGGCACCCAAGGAGTGAAATCAAGCCCCTTCGGACGGGCCAAGGGTCACGCCTGCAGCTGTGAGCCTGCACGCTGTAGTTCGCTAGAGCAGCACACCGCAGCGAATTCTGAGGCCATATTCACACAGGGTTCTCACAGGAAACTCACAGGGTTTCCAGGGATACTTCATAGGGAACACGGCGACGATAGGGACATGATGTCGAGCAGCGCTAGCACCGAACAGTCTTCGCGCGGGCAAGCGCGCCATGAGTTGCGGCGCGCTGACGGATCACCCATTCGAATGCTCGTCGTCGATGACGAGAAGACGCTTTCCGACCTGGTCGCGATGGCGTTGCGGTACGAAGGCTGGGATGTGCAGACCGCGAACGATGGAATGTCCGCGGTGCGCGCCGCTCGGGAGTTCGATCCAGATGCGGTTGTCTTAGACGTCATGCTTCCAGACATGACCGGTCTTGAGGTGCTCGCGCGCCTGCGCGAAGAGCAACCCCACGTCCCCGTTCTGTTTCTGACGGCGAAGGACGCCGTAGAAGATCGGGTCGCAGGTCTCACCGCCGGTGGCGACGACTACGTAACTAAACCGTTCAGCCTCGAAGAGGTCGTCGCACGGTTGCGTGGACTCATTCGACGGACTGCGACGGTGACTGCAACCTCTGAATCAGTGTTGCGAGTCGGCGACCTCACTCTCGACGAAGACAGCCACGAAGTGTCGCGGGCGGGCGAAGAAATTTCGCTCACCGCAACCGAGTTCGAACTGTTGCGCTACCTCATGCGCAATCCCAAGCGGGTGTTGAGCAAAGCGCAGATCCTCGATCGCGTCTGGAAC
>CAUJEJ010000024.1 GCA_963169255.1 Actinomycetota bacterium
TGTCGAGTGCCGGTGACGTCAATAGCGACGGGTTTGCCGATGTTCTTGTGGGAGCTCCAGAGGCAAATGCGAATGGCGGTGATTCCGGTGCGTCGTATGTGGTGTTTGGCAGTGGCACCCCGACAAATGTGAGCCTTGCGAGTTTGACTAGTTCGATTGGTTTCAAGATTTCGGGCGCGTCCGCTGGTGATATGTCGGGTGAGTCCGTTTCAGGCGCTGGTGATGTGAACGACGATGGCTTCTCAGACGTGATCGTCGGCGCACCGTATGCGGATGCCAATGCGCGCACGGATTCGGGTGAGTCGTATGTGGTCTTCGGTTCGGCTACTCCGTCCAACGTGGATCTCGCTTCGACCTCGCCTGGGTGGGGCTTTCAGATTGATGGTGCGGCGGCCGGGGACAGCTTGGGCACCGCAGTCTCGGGTGCGGGGGACGTCAATGGAGACGGAACTGATGACGTGATTGTTGGAGCCCCGGCTGCCCAATCGAACGGGAACAATTCCGGTTCGTCGTACGTAGTCTTTGGGAGCGCAATACCCAGTTCGCCACTCGATCTGTCCGTTTTGACTGCGTCACAAGGATTCCGGCTCGACGGTGTCGGGGGTGGCAAGTCAGGCCGAACCTTGGCCGGTGTTGGTGATCTGAATGGTGATGGGAAAGCTGACGTCGCGATCGGAGCGCCGACCACAGGAAACAATGGAAGCGTTTCTGGCTCGGCCTTTGTGGTGCTCGGTAGCGATGAGATCGTCGCGCCGGTGTTGTTGGGCGAACTGACCGTGGACCAGGGCTTCAGGATTGATGGTGCGGCCGGAACTCAGTCGGGCTTCTCGGTAGCTGGTGCTGGAGATATCAACGGTGACGGAAAGCCGGATATCGTTGTAGGCGCCCCGGCGGGACCGGTGACGGCCGCGTATGTGGTGTACGGCCCGCCTTCTCAGACTCGAGATGCCGCTGCGATCACCGGCCAATTGCAAGCTGATGTCTCGTGGCAAGTACCCGTGAGCGCTGGATCAACTGCGTTGACGGGCTACCGAGTGCAGGTAGCGACTGATCCGAATGGCACCTTCGTTGATGCCGCAGGTTCCTGTGCTCCGAGCGCTTCGGGAATGTCGCTCGCTACGTCGTGCATTGCGACCGGACTCACCGCTGGCCAGACGTATTACTTCAAAGTGGCTGCTATGAATACCGTTGGTGAGGGTGCCGCATCAGCCGCCTCGGCAGGGGTAACTCCAACGCCGGCGCCGGCGCCGGATCCGACACCCGACGTCGTATTGGAACAAACGGTCAGCCCACGATGCGAACTTCCCGCGAGCATCAAGTTGAAGGGTCAGACACAACTTTTGGCACGCAACTGTGAAACCAATGCGGGTCAAGTGGTCCGTGTCGGGACGACGGGAAGACAGATTGGGAAGCGCGCCAGCCGTGGGGATATGCGCCTGTTCACCCTGGTCCGCAAGAAGAATGGCCGGGTTTTGATCCGGACGTACGGCATCCCACGACTTCAAATCAAGGTCACTGCGACGGCGAAGTCGGTGGGAAACTACTCCAAGTTCAGCGACGAGGAGACGTATCGCCCGCGCGCTCGTTAGGTCCGTCTTCGCCGCGGATAGACGAGTCAACGGGGATCCTGACGACCAGGTGAGTTGTCTGGTGTTCGCGCTTCAGATCCGCGGTAGCTTCAACCGAATCGATGGGCATCTTCGGAATGAGGAGTCGGTCATCGCGCATCCTCGGCAGATCGACGCCGTTGTCGACCACCACGACGCGCAGCGCATCCGACTCGACCGCAATGGTCACCGAAACCGCAGTCGCCCGCCCGTGCTTCGCTGCATTATTGATTCCTTCGCGCACAATCTCGGTAACGACTGCGCAGTATTCGGCAGAGAGCGAATCGAGCGCGGGTTCGAGATCGCTGAACTCGATATGGACGATGCCGTTCCATTGCGTGACCAGGCTAGTGAGGTTTGCTTCGAGGCCACCGGGCTGCACCTGCACGTCGGTCACGCGTTCAATATCGAGAGCGACACGTTGCAGGTCTGAGGTGAAAGCTGCCAATGCTGATTCTTGTAGTTGGGGGTTGGTGCTGTCCGCGGCTAGGTCTAGTCGCAGGGCATTTGCGACGAGTCGTCCCTGGATCTCACCGTGAAGGACAACTCCCGTGCGTCGAGCGATAGCTGCGGTTGCCGCTTCGAGTCCGAGAGTCTCTTGAACATACGAATCCTTGGTCACTTCTAACGCGCGCCGCGTTCGATCGAGCTGTTCGCGTGCCGAGTTGGCACACGCGATCAGGGTGCCGATCCAGAGTTGCACGATGATCACGGGAAACAGGACCGCGGGAAGTGGTGCGTGAAGTGAACCAGCCAAGGTCGGTGCCAGGGGGAGACCGGTCGCCACACCGATGAGCATGGTCAAACCGAACCATGAGAGGGCTCGATGCTGCGCGCGCACCGTGCGATGCACGCCACGGGCAAGCAGGCAGGCAGAGAAATTCACCAAAGCGATCA
The DNA here is from genome assembly GCA_963169255.1 of Actinomycetota bacterium. Classification (GTDB taxonomy): domain Bacteria; phylum Actinomycetota; class Actinomycetes; order S36-B12; family UBA10799; genus UBA10799. The sequence goes on from CAUJEJ010000024.1 coordinate 2,505, forward strand.
GGACGGTGATCAGCATGCCGGCCAGGAAACCGACTTGGATGATGGAGATGCCCAGGAACATCGTGAAGATCAACGCACCGTTCGCGATTGGCGAGAACGGGTTTGTGCTGGCGACCGACACCAGCCCGCGAACACCAGTCGGTTCCCAAGGGGAGTCGGCCACGTCGGCATGGCCGCTGTCAGGTACTCGCTGTTGGTGGAGCTGCTCGGTCAACCGGCGGCCCAGCAGGCTGATCGATTGCTGCAAAGTTGTACGGAGGTCATTGGCGAGTGCGCGTAGCTGCTCCGGTTTTGGGCCTTCGAGCGCGGAACGATTCGCGGTGCTCAGCAGTGCATCAAGTGTGGGCATAACCTGACGAGATATCGCGGACTGAACGAGGCGTCTGCTTCGATGCAGCTGTTCAGCGGCACTCTTGCGCAGGTGCGCCAGTTCGCTGGTGCGGATTTGAAGAGACGCGATCATGCGACGTTCTTGATCGAAACCGTCGACGACGTAGGCGACGAGTGAGAACCACACGACGCACACGACGACGCCCTGAATCAGACTCACAGCATTCACATCTTGGTCCGGCAACAAGCCAATGGAAGCGCCCAAAGTTGGCAGCGATGAACGCAACAAACCGATTGCCGCGTAGCAGCCGAGCACTAGCCACAATGGCGACACGGTGCCAGCACGTCGTAGACGAAACAGCCACCACGCAACGAGGACGGCTGCCGTTGCGGTGGCGAACGTAAACGCTGCGAATCCCAAGCGCTGCGCGGGCGAGACCGACCCTGAGGTGTCGATCCGGTAGACGTTGGAGATGACCGCTAGCGGCGCGAGTGCCACAAACGTGGCTCCACTGATTGCCCGCCGACCGCCTACCCGTCTGCGGAACTCCTCGAACCAGGCGGCGTTCACGCCACAGTGACTTGGGAGTTTTGGTACATCGCGATCGCCTTCGCTCGAGGATTGATCGAGTCATCGCCAGTGAGACGCAGGTTGCTGTAGATCCGCTGAGTGATGTTCTCGACGGCCCCCAACGTTGTTTCGCGAACTCGGGCGATTTCCTTGTTCGACATCCCCCGAGCCATGAGCCGGAGGACATCTGCTTGGTCTTTGGTGATAACCAATGCCGTCGCGGTGTTGACCAAGCTGAACTTGGTTCCCTGGATTGCTGCCTCGATACCTTCCTGCAGGTCTTTCGCCGACCTAATGTCATCTTTCACGAGGTGTACGCGGTTGGGGTTGTCGCAAAGCACAGAGGGTTCGGCCAATAACGGGTTGCGATGGATCGTCAGGATCACCACAGCGACCCACGGGCAGTTGCGTTCAGTCCATTCAATCGCATGGGCGCCGCTGGGACCGTCACCAAGGTCTAGGTCCGAGATGAGGAGATCCGGGTCGCTCTCGCTGACCGCTTTGATTCCAGCCGCGGCGTTGTCGACTGCGGTGACGGTGAATCCTAATGTTGCCAAGAGTGACTCGAGTAGCGCTCGTGTGAGCGCCTCGTCCTCGATGAGGACAGCACTCCTCGATGGCCTGAACACGTCAGTGAGTCTGCCAGCCGAGGGACGCTCCCGCGTACCCGACCGTGTGTCTCGGGTGACTCCCCGGGAACCTCACAAGGCCGCGGCGTTCACGCAGTAGCTACTGCCGGTCGGCGTGTGGGGCCTCCAGCCCGCTACCGTTGCCTGGTGCCTTCGTCCTCCGATAGTTCAGACAAACGTTCATCTTCAGGGCGTCCACCGCGCTCAGGTGGGAGTTCGAGCAATTCGAATGCTCGCCCGCAGCGGGGAGGGAAGGGTCGTTCGTCTGGGCCTGGCCGTCCAGCGACGTCGGACCGTCGGCCGAGTTCAGGCGGATCTGCTTCCGGACGCGATTCGCGATCTTCCCGACCGCCAAGCTCAGACCGCGACCGTCAAAGCTCTGGCCGCAAGCCGGCCCCTAAGCCGACTGGCGGCCCGGAGGACTTCCGCGACGGTTTAGGTGACATCGATGTATCCGGATTGCCGAGGGACGTCGTCGCCGACCTCGATATTTTGACGCCGGGGGTGAAGGCCCGAGTGGAACGGTGGCTGGCCGCGACCAGGCTCGCCCTCGAAGATGACCCACAGCAGGCCTACGAGTACGCGCAGGAGGCCGGACGCATCGGTGGCCGCAGCTCCGTCGTCCGCGAAGCCGTGGGTATCGCCGCGTACCACGCTGGTGAGTTTGCAGCGGCGCGCAAGGACCTTCAAGCCGCTCGACGAATCGGCGGACGAGACGATCTGATCCCGCTGATCGCTGACTGCGAGCGTGCTCTTGGCAATCCGCGAAAGGCCGTTGAACTGGCAAACACACCGGAAGCCAAGCGGCTCCGCGGTGAAACTCAGGCTGAATTGCTGCTTGTGACGTCTGGCGCTCGCCTTGACCTCGAACAGACAAATGCGGCGGTGAGCGTCCTGCGGGGTCCCGCGTCGAACACTCCTGCGAACGCGCCCTGGGCTGCGCGCATCTTCTACGGATACGCCGAAGCGTTGTTGGCCGATGGCGATGCGGAATCCGCGCGCGACTGGTTCTTGAAGGCTGCGAACTCCGACGACATGGGGACAACCGACGCCCAGGACCGGATTGCCGAACTTGACGAGTCGTCGTAGGTGAAGTTGAGCGTTAGCGTCGCTCGGCTGGCACGATTGGTGCGTGACCTTGACCTCTAGTTCAGCTTTACCCTTGGCGGCGGCGTTCGACGCGCTCCTATTTGACCTCGATGGTGTGCTGTACATCGGGGAAGAACCGGTCCCACACGCTGCGGCTTCGCTGGATGAGGTCACCGCGTCGTTCGGAACCCAGCGTGCGTACATCACGAACAACGCGAGCCGGACGCCTGAACAAGTGGTTGACGTCCTCGCCAAGGTGGGGGTCCTCGCGACGGTGTCGGAGGTCGTGACGTCTGCGCAGGTTGCGGCCGCGCGTCTTGCCGCGGACCTCCCCGAGGGCTCCGCAGTGCTCGTTATCGGGGGAGAAGGACTGCTGCGCGCGCTCGAGGCGCAAGGACTGCGGCCCGTTCGCTCCTTGGCAGATTCACCAGTAGCTGTCGTCCAGGGGTTTCACCCTGACGTCGGCTGGCGTGACCTAGCGATGGCGTCGGCCGCGGTCTCGGCAGGTCTCCCGTGGGTGGCCAGCAATGCGGACCTGACAATTCCAACGGCGCAGGGGATTGCCCCAGGCAACGGAACGTTGATTGCGGCTGTCTCAACGGCGACCGGCGCCTCGCCATTGGTCGTTGGTAAACCCAACACTCCCGCGGTCTTTGCTGCGATTGAGCGCTGCGGTGCGCAGCGACCAATGATCGTTGGAGACAGGCTGGATACCGACATCGAGGCAGCAAATCGGGCAGAAATCGACGGGTTGTTGGTGATGACGGGTGTGACGGATGTCGACACACTCCTGGGCGCCGACCCAATCCATCGGCCGTCACATATCTGCCTAGATCTGCGAGCCCTGTTGCAGGTGTATCTGGCACCGACTACCGAGGGCACAAGCACGTCGTGTGGTGGTTGGACGTTCACCGCGGGGGAAGCTGGGGCCCGCCTTGTGGAATCTGGTATCGATCCCGAACTCGGCTTGCGCGCGCTGGCAGTCGCAAGTTGGAGTGCGCTCGATCAGGGCGCGGACGCCCAGACAATCACGGAGTCGGACGCAGCCAAGGCAGTGAAGGACTCGCTCGAAGCTCGGTCCGACTAGTTCACTAGGTCGCCAATTTACTAAGACGATTTAGCGTTCTTGTTCATCATGGTGCGAAGGCGCAAAAGGTCTCGAATGCTTGCGTCAAGGCGCACTCGACCCGTCGCCCACGCGTGAGCGAACTTCAATTCGCCGTTCGTCATCGCGACGAGATCGTCGCTGGTCATCACGAGCCGGACATTCGGCTTCTCCGGACACTCTGATTCGACGATGTCGATGAGTTCGCCCTCGTGCAGGCGACCGCAGAAGCTCACGTCGAGGTCGAGCAGCATGAGTTCGAGTGTGCGATCAGGGATGTTCTTCTTGCGGGCTTCTGGATCGACGTCGCTCCACTTTGCGGTCAACTGGTCGACCACATCGCGACATTCATCCAGCGAAGCCAAAGCGAACCTTTCAAAGGTGACGAACAACAGAGTGCAGGTTGCAAATGAAACCGTACCGAGGCGTTCCTTGCAATCGCTGACAGGGAGTCGAGATCGGTCGACGCAACGCGGTACGGTGTGCCCGACCGTGATGTTGCCGCGCGTGCGGCATGTGGGAGGAGACTGTCGTGATCGACGCACTACGCAGCTATTTGCAGCTCGCATCTGGGCTGGCAGAAGTGTCCGCGACCAAGGCAAAAGAAGCTGCGGCAGCGCTCGCAGCGCAGGGTCCGGATTCGCCTCCGAGCCCAGAGGTTCTGACGAACGGACTCCAGACAATCGCTGAAGACCTCGTCGAACAAAGTCGCACCAACACGGACATCATCGTCGGGCTCGTCAAGACCGAGGTCGATCGTGCCGTTGGGCGCATGGGCTTCGTGCGTGAGGAAGAGTTGGCGGCGGTTCGTCGTCACGTCCAACGCCTCGAAGCGCAACTGACGAGTCGTTCGGGCCAGGCCGCTGAGGTCGCCGGCTCGGCAGTGAACGCCGCGACCGAAAGTGCGAAGAACGCAGCAGCAACGGCCAAGACTGCGGCCGGCGCAGCCGCGACAGCTGCTCGGACCGCGCCGAAGCTTGCAAATCTCTCCCAGGACACGACCCCGCCGTCAGCCGCCGTGCGCACTACGACGCCGAAGAAGGCCGCACCTCGCAAGGCCAGCACCGCGAAGAATACGGCAGCGAAGAAGGCCCCTGCGAAGAAGACGGCAGCGAGGAAAGCTCCTGCGAAGAAGTCGGATGCGAAGAAGACAACGCCCGCGAAGCCTGCTGATTCAGCGACATCCGAGTAGGTCTGATGAGCGATCCATACGGTGACGAGCAGCCAGAACAGCTCGAAGTCATGGGCGTTGCTGGGCCAAATTTGGAAGATGACCCGAGCGAGATTGACGTCGAGGCGTTGTCTGCCGAGGCCGACCGCCTTGAAGAACTCCACGACGAACTTCGATCGCAGCTCGTTGGGCACGACCAGCCACCGCAGCAGTAGCCAAAAGCGCTATGGCACTGCGACGCCTTGACGCTGAGCTCGTGCGGCGTGGCCTAGCTCGTTCCCGAGAGACCGCGCGCGAACTGATTGATTCGGGCGCGGTTGAGGTTGGTGGATTGGTTGTAACCAAGCCTGCGAGTCAGGTCAACGATGCTGAATCGATCCGAGTTCGACCACTTGAGTCAAACAACTGGGTCTCTCGCGGTTCCGGCAAGCTCATCGGCGCGTTAGAGGCGTTCCCAGAGATTGTCATCGCGAACAAGGTCTGCCTCGATGCGGGTGCGTCCACGGGCGGATTTACCGCAGTGTTGCTCGACCGTGGCGCCACCAAGGTGTACGCCGTCGACGTCGGATACGGCCAGTTGGCGTGGTCGCTCCAAAGCGACGACCGGGTGGTGGTGATGGACCGGTTTAACGTCCGGAACCTCTCCGCGGCCGACCTTGGCGAATTGCCCGAGTTGGTTGTCTCGGATCTCAGCTTCATCTCCTTGCGAACTGTCATGCCTGCGCTGTGTTCGGTGTCGACACCCGATGCCGACCTCCTGTTGATGGTCAAACCGCAGTTCGAAGTTGGCAAAGAACGGCTCGGTAAAGGTGGGGTGGTCCGCAGTCCTCTGCTTCGCGCAGAGGCAGTGACGGGGGTTGCTGCCGCAGCTTGGCTTCAGGGTTTCGGCTGCGCTGGAGTCGCGGCGAGCCCACTGCCTGGTCCGAGTGGAAATGTCGAGTACTTCCTTTGGTTACGACGTGATTGCCCTCCGATAGGGGAGGATGACGTAGAACGCGCCGTACGCGAGGGTCCGCAGTAGCGTCTGATGACCCCGATGAGCCAGAGAGTGGGAAAGCCCCGATGAGTTCACCCACGAATGCCGATGGCGCGATTCGGCGTGTGCTCGTCATCCCGCACGGCGGACGATCCGACCTCGCTGAGACCACAGAGCGCGCGATCGCGAAGTTGCAGCGAGCCGGCATCGTTGTGCGCATGCTCGCCGCAGACTGTGATCGATGCAGCGTCGTCGACGTGGAGTTCGTTGAAGCCGACGAAGCCGCCAAGGACTGCGAACTTGTCCTCGTGTTCGGTGGTGACGGCACGATTCTGCGTTCGGCGTATCTGGCCAGAGGCCAGGGTGTTCCGTTGCTTGGCGTCAACCTGGGCCACATGGGATTCCTCGCCGAATCTGACCCGGAGGACCTACCGACGGTCATCGCGGCAGTCGTCAACCGCAGCTACGTTGTGGAGCACCGTCTCGCGCTCGACTTGCGCGTGAGGCGTCCTGACGGCACGGAGGTCCTCGGATGGGCCTTCAACGAAGTGAGTCTTGAGAAGGCCGCGCGTGAACGCATGATCGAACTCATGGTCGCCATTGACGACGAGCCGTTGTCAGCGTGGTCTGCCGACGGCCTGGTCTGCGCAACTCCTACCGGATCCACCGCGTACGCGTGGTCCTCCGGCGGTCCGGTCGTCTGGCCTGACGTGGAAGCGCTCGTGGTGGTCCCCATCAGCGCGCACGCATTGTTCAGTCGCCCGATTGTGATTGGGCCGAACAGCGAGGTTGACATTGACGTCTTGGGAAGCGGGCCCGGGGGAGTCGCGTGGTGCGACGGCGGGCGCATGATCGATGTCCCGGTCGGGTCACGAGTTGAGGTGCGACGCAGCCCGGATTCGGTTTACCTCGCGCGCCTGCAGCCGGAGCCCTTCACCAAACGACTGGTCGCGAAGTTCAACCTTCCCGTTGCTGGTTGGCGCGGACGTCCCGACGAGGAAGTGCAACAGCCGTGATCGAATTCTTGAAGCTTCACAAACTGGGCATCATCGATGACGCCCACATCGAGCTCGGGCACGGCCTTACAGTCATTACCGGCGAGACCGGTGCCGGCAAGACGATGGTGCTGTCGGCACTCCACCTCCTGCTCGGTGGGAAGTCGGACCAGGGGCTTGCCGCGTCAAAAGAGACGTCGGTGCAAGGCGGATGGCATTTGACTGATGGCACCGCGGTCATTGGTCAACTCGAGGAAGCCGGCGTCGAACTGATCGACGGTGAACTCATCATGACGCGCACCATGCCGTCGGCAGGCCGTAGCCGATGCTCGGCGAACGGGACCGTGATCCCGCAGGCAGTCGTGGCGCAGTTCGCCGACGATCTAGTGGCGGTTCATGGGCAGTCGGACCAGAGCCTTTTGCGCAAGGCTTCGAAGCAGCGCGACGTGCTCGACCGCTTCGGAGGTGTAGCTCTGGCCAAATGCCGCGACCGCTACACAAAGCTCTACGACGTTGTACGCGCACTCGACGAAGAATTCGAAACGGCCATCTCAAGTCAGGCAGAACAACGGGCGGAACTCGCCGACCTGCGCTTGAAGCTCGAACTCATCGAGGCCGTCGCGCCAACTCCAGGCGAAGATGACGAACTCGCCGATGCGGCCGCGCGGCTGAGCAATTTGTCAGCATTGCAAGAGGCAGCAGCAAGCGCGTCCGAGGCGATTAGCGGCGATGAGGTAGGCGAGGCCGCGGCTCTGCACGGCATTCAGTCTGCTACCCGCGCGCTTGAGTCAGTGGCCCAGTTCGACCCAACGCTCGCCGGTTTCCGTGACCAACTTCGCGAAGTCTCTGTGATCCTCAATGAGGTCGCCGTGGATCTGTCTCGCTACCTCGTCGATCTTGATGCGCAGCCCGGTGAGCTGGAACGAATTCAGCAGCGGCGCTCCGAACTGACGTCGTTGACTCGGCAATTCGGAGCCTCGATCACCGGGGTCCTGGAGTGGTCAGGGACCGCGGCCGCGCGGGTGGATGTGCTGGAACGATCCGGAGACCTCGAACAACTTGGTGCACAACGTGCGCAGGCACGAGCGGACCTCGCTGCGGCTGCCGCCGCGCTCACTGCCGCCCGCAAGCGCGCTGGCCGAGAGTTCTGCGCCCGCGTGACAACCGAGATGCAAGGCCTTGCGATGCCACACTCGCAACTCGGCGTGGCGATTCGGCATCGCAAACCGATGGCGTCCCAAGAAGGCCTTGTCATCGAGGGTCTGGCCGATCCGGCTGCGTTCGGTGCATCGGGAGTGGATGAGGTCGAATTTCTGCTGCTCGCTCACGAAGGTGCAACTCCAGCACCCATCGGAAAGGCAGCCTCCGGGGGTGAGCTCTCCCGAATCATGCTGGCCCTCGAGGTCGTGCTTTCTGAAAGCGCGAGTGCGCCGACGTTCGTGTTCGACGAAGTTGACGCCGGGGTAGGTGGGCGAGCCGCGGTCGAGATCGGGCGACGCCTGGCCGCCCTCGGCAAGACCTCGCAGGTCCTTGTTGTGACTCACTTGCCGCAAGTGGCGGCGTTTGCTGACCACCACCTGGTTGTGTCGAAGCAGAGCGACGGACGGGTGACGACGTCAGGTGTGGCCGCGCTCGATGACAGCGAACGGGTGCGCGAGCTCGCGCGGATGCTCGCGGGGCAAGAGGAATCGACGCACGCGGCAGCCCACGCGCAGGAGTTGCTTGACTTGGCCGCGCTTGAGCGAACGGATTCAAGCCACGCCACGGGTGAGCGACGCACGTAGATCGAAGTTCGGCTGATAGCCTGGCAACCCGTGGGCCAAACACAAACGAAACATGTCTTTGTCACTGGTGGAGTTGCCTCGTCGCTCGGTAAGGGTTTGACGGCATCCAGCCTCGGGAACCTCCTCGTCGGTCGCGGATTGCGCGTCACGATGCAGAAGCTGGACCCGTACCTCAACGTTGATCCGGGAACCATGAACCCGTTTCAACACGGCGAGGTCTTCGTCACTGACGACGGGTCCGAGACTGACCTCGACGTTGGACACTACGAACGGTTCCTCGACCACAATCTGTCGTCCGAGGCGAACGTGACGACCGGTCAGGTCTACTCCAGCGTCATCGCAAAGGAGCGTCGCGGCGAGTACCTCGGAGACACCGTGCAGGTGATTCCGCACATCACCAACGAGATCAAATCGCGAATCCTGACGATGGGTGGCCCGGACGTTGATGTGGTGATCACCGAGGTCGGTGGCACCGTTGGCGATATTGAATCGCTGCCGTTCCTGGAAGCCGTGCGCCAAGTCCGTCACGAGATTGGCCGCAAGAACGTCTTCTTCCTCCACGTTTCACTCTTGCCGTACATCGGTCCATCGGGTGAACTCAAGACCAAACCGACGCAGCACTCGGTCGCAGCACTTCGCAGCATCGGTATTCAGCCGGATGCGCTTGTGTTGCGTGCGGATCGCCCCGTGCCGATCGGCATCAAGCGCAAGATCTCGTTGATGTGCGACGTCGACGAAGAGGCCGTGGTTGCAGCGGTGGATGCGCCGAGCATCTACGACATCCCCAAGGTGCTCCACAGTGAAGGCCTCGACGCTTACGTTGTGCGTTCGCTTGATCTGCCCTTCCGTGACGTCAACTGGAAGACGTGGGATGACCTCCTGCGTCGCGTCCACGAACCAGCCCATCGCGTGACCATCGGGTTGGTCGGCAAATACGTGGACCTGCCAGATGCCTACCTCTCGGTGACAGAGGCGCTGCGTGCTGGCGGATTCGCCAACGACTGCGGTGTGAAGATCAAATGGGTCGCCTCCGATGCGTGCGAAAGCCCCGCCGGAGCTGCAGCCCAACTCGGCGATGTCGATGCGATCTGCGTGCCTGGTGGATTTGGTGTCCGTGGAATTGACGGCAAGCTCGGCGCGCTGCGCTATGCCCGCGAGAACGGACTTCCAACGCTTGGGCTTTGCCTCGGATTGCAGTGCATGGTCGTCGAATACGCCCGCAACGTCATGGGTGAAGTCGAGGCGAACTCAACGGAGTTTGATCCTGACACTGCCTACCCGGCTGTTGCGACGATGGCCGAACAACTTGACGTGGTGGCCGGCGAACGCGACATGGGCGGCACGATGCGTCTCGGGCTGTGGGACGCCGAACTAGTCCCAGACTCAGTGGTCGCGAAGACCTATGGCAAGACAACTGTGCAGGAACGCCACCGCCACCGGTACGAAGTGAACAATGCGTACCGCAGCCAGCTTGAAGATGCTGGATTGGTGATCTCCGGCAAGGCGGCTGAGGCAGATCTCGTTGAGTTCGTCGAGCTACCTGAATCCGTTCACCCGTATTACGTCGCGACTCAGGCGCACCCTGAGTTCCTGTCGCGCCCCACGCGCGCGCATCCGCTCTTCAGCGGTCTGGTGAAGGCCGCGCTTGACTTCCAATCGGCGTCGAACGCTGAAGACGAGATTTCGGTCGCAGAAGACGCTGCCGAGGTATCCGCGCGGTGACGCTGGACGAGTTGGCGGACTGGGACGGCCCAGTTCGCGACGAGCCGGCCGACTTTGACGTCGTCGAGAGCGTCACCCGCTACCGCGGCTACGTCTGGGATGTTCAGACCGACCACGTGACGATCGGCGACCAGACAGTCCAGCGCGACTTTGTGGCGCACACCGGAGCGGTCGCGGTCATTGCGCTCGATGACCAGGACCGCGTCTACCTCCTTCGTCAGTATCGCCATCCCGTGGGCATGTACCTCTTCGAGCCGCCGGCTGGTTTGATCGACGTCGCCGGTGAAGATCCACTGCTCACGGCACAGCGCGAGCTTGCCGAGGAGGCAGGGCTCGAGGCCCAGACCTGGAACGTCCTCGTGGACTTCTTCACCTCGCCGGGTGGTTCGAGCGAGACAATCCGCATCTACCTCGCCCGTGACTTGTCCGTGCTCGATGGTGGGCGGATCCAGACCGGTGAGGCTGAGGAAATTGACCTACCGGCGCAATGGGTTCCGCTCGCGGACGCAGTTGCGCTGGTGATGAGCGCCGACATCGCTAATCCAACGGCTGCGTTCGGAGTGTTGGCGGCCTCAGTTGCCAAACGCGCGGACTGGTCCACGCTGCGACCCCCGCACGCGCCGTGGCCCGCCCGTGATTATCTGTTGGAACACGGCCGCGTGCGGACCGATGTCGCACCTCGCCACTGACGGCGCACCACAGGGAAGGCCCAGCTTGTTGGCTGGGCAAGTCGAGCAATACCTGAACCACCTGATCGTCGAGCGCGGCTTGTCGACCAACACGATCTCGGCGTACCGACGCGACCTCGGACGGTACGTCGCGTTCTGTGAACAGCACGGTATGCAGCGAGCCCAGGACGTGACCGCCGATGTTGTTGCGTCGTTCGGGGCGGAGCTCGTGCGAACTACGCCCGAGCAGGCCGCGCTCTCGGCAGCGTCTGTGAGCCGGATCATCAGCTCGGTTCGTGGCTTTCACCGCTTCTTGCTGTTGGAACAGGTCACTGCGACCGACCCCTCGCACGACGTGAAACCCCAAGTCCCGAAACGTCGCCTTCCGAAGGCACTGACTGTGGACCAGGTTGTTGCGATGCTCAACGCTCCGAATCCGGACGACGTGCTCGGCATTCGGGATCGCGCGCTGCTGGAGTTCCTCTATGGCACAGGCGCCCGGATCAGCGAGGTGCTTGATCTCGACGTCGACGACATCGACCGGGATGCGCCCGTCGTGCGCCTCAAAGGCAAGGGCGGCAAGCAGCGGCTGGTACCCGTCGGGTCGCATGCACGCCACGCGCTGGACACCTACCTCGTTCGCGCTCGTCCTGCGCTCATTGAGAAGAGTAAGCACGGGCAGGCCGCACTCTTCTTGAACGCTTCGGGGGGTCGGCTATCGCGCCAGAGCGCGTGGCTGGTCATCAAGAAGGCCGCCGAGGCAGCCCACATCACGTCAACGGTCTCGCCCCACGTCATGCGGCACTCGTTTGCCACTCACCTGCTCGACGGCGGAGCAGACGTCAGAGTCGTCCAGGAACTGCTCGGCCACGCATCGGTGGCAACCACCCAGATCTACACAATGGTGACAATTGACCGGCTGCGTGAGGTGTACGCCACGTCGCATCCGCGAGCGCTGAGCAAATAGTTGGCGCGTTAGCCCGTAAGTTCGCGCGTTACCCCTTAACGTAGTGCGGTGACCGTTAGCCCGGATGTCATCGACCTCACTGCCGTCGATGCTCAGTCCACCGAACCCGATGCGCCCGCCGCGCCGACGGACGGCAGCTTCCAGGTTCACCTTGAGGAGTTCGCTGGGCCGTTTGACGTGCTCCTGGGCTTGATTTCCAAGCACAAGCTTGAAGTCACCGAGCTTGCCCTCAGCCAGGTCACCGAGGAATTCTGCGCTCACATTCGAAGCCAAGGCTCCGACTGGGACTTGGCCGAGGCAACGTCATTCTTGGTCGTCGCCGCAACGCTGCTTGATCTCAAGGCCGCACGCCTGTTGCCGAGCGGAGAAGTTGAAGACGAAGAAGACTTGGCGCTCCTTGAGGCGCGCGATCTGCTCTTCGCTCGTTTGCTGCAGTACCGGGCGTTCAAGGAAGTTGCTGCGATCTTCGAAACGGAGATGTTGGAGCACGCGGGGCGTTTGCCGCGTTCGGTTGGTTTGGATCCGGCCTTCGCCGATCTCCTGCCCGAGGTCGTCATCTCGATTGGGCCAGACCGCCTCGCCGCACTCGCTGCATCTGCGCTCACGCCCAAGGTGATCCCGACCGTGGGGATCGATCACATCCACGCGCCAGCGATTAGCGTCGCTGAGCAGGGGCAGATTGTGGCAACGAGACTGGCCCGTGAAGGGTCGGCAACGTTCCGTTCCCTCATCAACGACGTGCAGGACATCTCGGTGATTGTCGCCCGCTTCTTGTGCCTACTCGAACTCTTCCGTCAGGGCCGTATTGCGCTCGAGCAAGCTGCTGCCTTGGGTGATCTACACGTTCGATGGACCGGCGATGAGCCAGAAGAAGTCACCATCGAGAGCGAATTCGACGAAGCTGATCTCACGCTTGAACAGTCCGCAGTTGGGGGAGAAACGAAGTGAATAGCGAAGACGTCGGTATCGAGGACGTTGCCACCGACGACGTTGTGGCGGATGACGTTGTGACGGATATCGATGCGATCACAGAGGTCGTCGAATCTGATGGACCCATCGACGACGCGATCGCCGAAGTTGTGATTACCGACGTGACCGGGACCGATGACGTGATCGACTTAGCGGACTCCGAGTCCGTTGAACCCATTGCAGACGTGGCGGAATCCACAGAGGATCTACCTGTTGTCGATGTTGCTGCGCAACACGAGGTCGACGTTGAAGACGTGACCGATGCCGACTCGGAACCTGGCGAGCCTGTTGCTGCCGATAGTCAATCCGAGACTGTTGGCGACGTCGAAGACTCAGTTGTCGACGTGACGGACAAGGGTTCCGAATCGCTCGTCGGGGGAGATGGGCCGAGCATCGAGTCTGCTCTTGAGGCGATCCTGATGGTCAGCGATCAGCCGATGACCGCTGTCGAACTGGCAACGTTGCTCGCAGTGCCGACCGATGACGTTGAGTCGACATTGCTGAAGCTCGCCGCAGAGTACGTGGAGGCGCTGCGTGGATTTGAACTGCGCATGGTTGACGGCGGCTGGCGCTTCTTCTCGGCGCAACACTGTGCCGAAGTCGTCGCAAAGTTCGCGACCGACGGTCGCTCCGCAAAGCTCACCCAAGCAGCGCTCGAAACCCTCGCAGTCGTTGCCTACAAGCAGCCGGTCAGCCGTGCGCGAATCGGTGCGATCCGGGGCGTCAACGTTGATGGCGTGATGCGGACCTTGATGACGCGCGGTTTGGTGTCCGAGATTGAGACTGACCCGGCGACCGGCGCGGTGTTGTACGGAACGACCGGCTTCTTCCTTGAACGGATGGGACTGGCTTCGTTGGCAGACCTTCCGCCGATCGAGGACCATCTTCCAGACCTGGCGGTGCTTGATGAACTCATCGAACCGGGGATCTAACCCCTCAGCCGAGGGCACTCGGCTACAAAAGGTGCTCGCCGCGGCCGGCTTCGGTAGCCGGCGCCGGTGCGAACAGCTGATCGACGAGGGTCGCGTCTCCGTTGACGGCAAAATCGTCACCCACCAAGGTGTGCGGGTGAATCCGCGCGAGGTCGTCATCCGCGTTGACGATCAACGAATCGCAGCACCTGCGGACACGGTTGTTCTCGCGATGAACAAGCCGCTCGGGTTCCTGACGGCGATGTCCGACGATCGCGGCCGTCCCTGCGTGGGCGACATCGTGTACGAATCGGAGTTCGGGGTCGGTAGCGGTGTTCACCAGCTGGCCCACGTCGGTCGCCTTGATGCAGACACCGAGGGCGTGTTGTTGTTCACCAACGACGGCGACCTCAGCCACCTGCTGACTCACCCGTCGTTCGGGGTTTCAAAGACCTACGTCGCGGGAGTCACCGGTGTCATGCGCCCCGGCGATATCAAGCGCCTCAAGCAAGGCATCAAGATTGACGACCGACCCGTTGTTGTCGAGTCAGCCAAGATCCTCGACACGAGTCACATTGGTAGCCTCGTTGAGCTCACCATTCATGAGGGCCGCAACAGGATCGTGCGTCGTCTCCTCGCCGAGCTCGGCTTCCCGGTGGAGTCCCTCATCCGCACGCGGTTCGGGTCAGTCAACCTGGGACGGCTACGCAGCGGCGATATTCGAAGCCTGAGTGAGGCAGAGATTGCCGGCCTGATGGATGCGGCCGAGCAGCGTAAGTAGGTACGGCGCACGTCTGTTTCAGCGCGGCGAGTGAATCTGCTGGTACTTACCGGTACTCGTGTGGATAGGGTTCGCTCTAGCAATTCGTTGGGTGCGTCCTGCGGCCTGAATCGTGCGAGAGGGAGATGTTGTGCCAGTACGAGCGATCCGCGGCGCAACGTGTTTGACCGCCGACGACAAATCCGAGATGAACGAGGCAGTCGCCGAGCTGTTGCTCGACATGTTGACTGCCAACGGGCTGACTCCGGACGACGTCATCAGTGTGCTCCTCACCTCGACGCCTGACTTGGTTTGCGGGTTCCCGGCGGCGGCTGCTCGCGGGGTCGGCTTCGCCGAAGTTCCGCTGATCTGCGCCCAAGAGATCGATGTCGACGGAGCCCTCGCCCGCACCGTGCGCGTGATGATGCACGTCGAGACCGATCTTGCTCGAAGCGCCGTGACACACGTATTCACCCGAGGCGCTCAAGTGTTGAGGGAAGACCTCGCCAGATGAGCGCTGATCGCGAGCGTGACCGTTCGGTGCTTGTGATCGGCACCGGGCTCATCGGAGCATCCATTGGGCTTGC
>CAUJEJ010000025.1 GCA_963169255.1 Actinomycetota bacterium
GACGAACTCGCCGACGTTGTCTTTACCGAGGACCTTGGCGAACTTCAACAGCAACGATCCCGAACCTGCCGCTGGGTCGTACACCTTGTTCACCCGCGTCTTGCCGACGACGGTGATCTTCGCGAGGATCTCCGAAACCTCTTGGGGCGTGTAGTACTCACCACCTGACTTGCCAGCTTGCGAGGCGTACATCTGCATGAGGTACTCGTACGCATCGCCGAAAAGATCGATTGAGTTGTCCTCGAAGTTGCCGAGCGGTAGATCGCCGATTGCGTCGAGCAGCTTCACTAGCTTCTCGTTGCGCTTGGCAACCGTGTTCCCGAGCTTGGAGCTGTTCACGTCGAGGTCATCGAACAGGCCCTTGAGGTCGTCCTCACTGTCGGCTCCGACGGCCGAACCTTCGATGTTCTTGAACACTCGTTCAAGAGTCTCGTTGAGGTTCTCGTCGCGCGATGCGCGGTGGCGGACATTGTCGAACAGCTCCGACGGCAGGATGTAGAAGCCCTTCTCAGCGACGGTGACAGCCCGACCGACTTCGGCCGCGCTGTCCGCGAGTTGGGCGTAGTCAAACTCCGCGTCGCCGGCCGCACGCTCCTGCTTATTGATGTAGTCAGCCAGATTCTCCGAGATGAATCGGTAGAACAGCACCCCGAGCACGTACGACTTGAAGTCCCAGCCGTCAACGCTGCCGCGCAGGTCGTTCGCGATCCGCCAGATGGTCTTGTGGACCTCAGCACGCTGGGTTTCTTTCGTCATCGGTGCCATGTGGCGAGTCACTTCCAATTGATCATCGGATTGGTTTGCGGCCAGACTACTGCGCCGGTCGGACGATGCCGACCCACGAAGCCACGGCGTAGACTCGCGCGTCACAAGCTGCCGTCTGGCAGCAGCGAATATGAGCCCACTGCGACGTTGAGCCCACTGCGACGTCGAGCGCACCGGGAAGGAGCAACGTGACCCGCTACTCCGGAATCGCGCCCGAGTGGCTAGCACGTGTGCCAGACGCGGACTTTTTCGGGGCCTTCGATCCAGGTGCGCTCTCGCGCGGCAATGAGTACGCCCAGAATGGCCAGGTCATCAGCGTCCGTTCATCCAATGGTCGAACCATCGAAGCGACTGTTGAAGGTGGACGCCCCTCGGCGTACACCGTGATCATCGACCCCGGACTGCTTGGCCGCGAGAGCAGGTCTGGGCCCCAGATCACTGCAGGTCCCGAACTGACTCGGGTCACCCTTTGGGGTGCGTGTTCGTGCCCGATGTTCCAGGGGTGCAAGCACGTCGCGGCCACTTTGATCGTCGCGCGCGAATGGGCAGCACGCGGCCTCACCAACACCCCCGAGTGGAAGCTTGCGCTCAACGCGCTCATCCCGAAGCAGGCTCCCGCGGGCCGCTCGCCGCTCGGCCTACGACTCGCTTTCACCCAAACCAGGTACGACCGAGTCCCGCGCGCGGTGCTCTTGCCCGTCAGGAAGTCGCACGTCACGTCGAAGACGAGGTCCACGCCCAAGTGGGTCAAGACCGGCGCGTCCTGGCGAGACATCGAGTACGGGTACGGACGGGACCCGATCGATCAGACTCACCGCCAAGCGATGGTGGAACTCCTCAAGTTCGCGCGCACTGCTGGACCGGGTTTCAATGCCTACGGGGATCCGTCGATGCACCTCGATCAACTTGGGCCTGGCGTATGGGCGGTGTTGCGCCGTGTTCATGAGGCGGGGGTCGCCTTCATCGGTCCGAGTGACGCCACGGCGGTGACGCTCGCGCGCACGGACGCGCGACTGGAGTTCGATGTGAGGCAAGTCGGTGAGGGCGACGCCGTGTTGACGGCCTTGTTGAGCCGCGGAGACGACGAGCCGCTGCCGCTCGGCGCCACGCTGTTTGGCGACCCCGTTCACGGGTACCTGTTGGAGGGGCTTGACCACATTGAGATCGGTGGCGTCTCGCCGACGGTTGCCCGTGAGGTTGCCGCGCTCGCCGGGTCGTCCGGCCTGACGATCCCCGCTGCGGACCTTGCGGAGTTCCAGTTCAGCTACTACCCACAGATCCGCGACCACGCCACGGTCATCTCTAGCGACGGTTCAGTCGAATTGCCCGAGATCTCTGCCCCGCAACTCAAGCTCGCAGTGACGTTCGCGCCGAAGCATCTGGTCACCCTGGATTGGGCCTTCACCTACGCGGTCGGCGATCGTCAGGTTGAGTTTCAGTTGACTGATTCCGCGCTCGTCGGTAGAGACACGAAAGCCGAGAATGAGCTACTCGCCATGCTTGATGACTTCGGCGGCGATGCGCTGTGGAATCCGCTGTTCCATGGCCTCGCGCGGCGCACGTCGGTCGCTCTCGTCGGAATGGACACCTCCGACTTCGCCCGCAAGGCACTACCCGAGTTGATTGCGGACCCACGTATTGACGTGGTCGTCGCTGGTGAACCTGCCGACTACAGCGAGGCAGACGCGCCACCATTGATCTCGGTCACCACTGCGGACTCCGAGGACCCGGACTGGTTCGAGTTGAACGTGGCGGTCAGCATCGATGGTGAGACGGTTGAACTCGCAGCGTTGCTACTCGCGCTCGGGTCGGGGGACGAATACCTGCTGCTCGACAGCGGCACATCGTTCCGGCTCGATCGCCCGGAGTTGCAGAGCCTGCGCGACCTCATCGAAGAAGCGCGCGGGCTGGCGGAGACCTCCGGCGGTTCGTTGCGTCTCACCCGCCTGCACGTCGGGTTGTGGGAGGACCTCGTGAACCTCGGCGTCGTCGCCGAGCAAAGCACGCGCTGGCGCGACAGCGTGCGCCAGTTGTTGAGCGCCTCGGCGTTGGCGACGCATGACGCGGAGGCGATGAGCGAGGCCGCACCGCTGGCGTTGCCCGAAGACTTCGGGACCGAACTCCGGCCGTACCAACAGGCGGGCTACGAGTGGCTCTGCCAACTGTGGGACTTGCGCCTAGGTGGCATCCTCGCCGACGACATGGGCCTCGGCAAGACCGTCCAAACCCTGGCGTTGGCGAGCCGAGCAGCGCACGCCAGACAACTCGGGGCGAACGGCACCCCGCTGCTGATCGTGGCGCCTACCAGCGTTGTCGCGACCTGGGCGGAGCAGACGCAGCGGTTCTGCCCGCAACTGCGCACTGCGACGATCAACGAGACACAGAGCCGCAGCGGGGTTCCGCTGAGCGAGGCCGCGGATGGGATGGACATCGTCGTCACGTCGTACGCGTTGTTCCGCATCGATGCCGAGGCGTACCAGCAGATCGCTTGGTCAGGGCTCGTGCTCGATGAAGCGCAGTTCGTCAAGAACCACCAGTCCAAGACTTACCAAGCGGCCCGCAGGCTCAAGGCGGACTTCAAGCTCGCGATCACCGGAACTCCGATGGAGAACTCCCTGATGGATCTGTGGTCGATGTTGTCGATCGCGGCGCCCGGGCTGTT
>CAUJEJ010000026.1 GCA_963169255.1 Actinomycetota bacterium
GCGGTTGTGACCACTCGCGGTGAGGTGCGCATAGCACTACGCTGATCGAATGCACAGGATCTTCACGACGAGTTTCGCCTCGGTGTATCCCCACTACGTGACGAAGGTGGAGCGGAAGGGGCGCACGAAAGCCGAACTCGACGAGGTCATCGAGTGGCTGACAGGCTTCGACGATGCCGCATTGGCAGCACATTTGAATGCGGAAACAACGTTCGAGGACTTCTTCGCAGACGCCACGCTGAATCCCAACGTTTCATTGATTACCGGATCCGTTTGTGGCGTACGCGTGCAGGACGTCGAGGATCCACTCATGCAGAAGATTCGTTATCTAGACAAGCTTGTTGATGAGCTTGCGAAAGGTCGGCCAATGGAGAAGGTACTGCGGACCTGAGTCCGGACTCGCTATGGAACTTTCATTTGCCGCGACGCTGTGGCTCTGGGGCGCCCGTAAGTCTGAAACGTGGACATTCGTGACAGTGCCAGCCGATCTCAGTGATGAACTGCGCGACCGCTCAGGACCACCGCGTGGATTTGGCTCCATCCCTGTAACGGTGACTCTCGGGACCTCAACATGGCGGACTTCAGTGTTCCCTGAGAAGGCCTCTGGTTGCTTCGTGCTCCCGATCAAGTCTGCAATTCGCAAAGCCGAGTCGATTGCCGTCGACGACGAGGTCACCATCCATTTGTCGCCATTGGACGGCTAGGCACTGAACCTTGTGAATTGTCGAACCTGCTGCGCTACACAGCAATCGTGAAGTTCAGTGCAACCTTCCATCGTCGGCGCCCACCAACAGGACGCTGGACTACAAGTCACCGGTCGATACAACTCGCAGGGGGCGCCTCACGTACCCACTTTCGAAAGTAGCGTCAACCGTCTGTGTTCAGACCCCGGTGGCGTTGATTAGTTAGCAGCGAGGTCGATACCTTCCCGCATGCCTATCAGCCGAAGAGACTTCCTAGCAATGTCCGCGCTCGGTGTTGCCTCGCTGCTCATTCCAGGTTGTGCATCATCTTCATCTTCAGCGGCCCTTGGCACGCCTCCGGTCGGATTTCTGACCCTGCCGACCGATCCACCCTTCCCTGCGAGTGTCGCCAGCGCCGAACAGGCCGCCATGGTTGCGCTCTCGATGGTGGACGCGGCACTCGCACAGAGCACCTTCGCAGTTGGTGGCCTAATCGTTGAAACAAACACAGGTCGGGTCATTCAGGCAATGCACAACAATGTCATTCGGAAGTTGCCCGACGAGCCGAACCAAGTCTTCACCTGGGACCCAACTGCTCACGGTGAGCGTCAACTCGTGAGTTGGTACTACGCGAATGCGTCAAAGTTGTCGCTGCCGCCGCCTGAGGAACTCACAATCGTCACATCGCTGGATCCGTGCGCACAATGTGCTGGTTCGATCATGACTGCCGGATTCAAAGCCGGTGTCATTGCCTATGACGACGTCGCCGGAGTGAACTACAACCTCCAGGCGAACTTCTTGAGCCTGCCGGAGCGCTTTCGCCCGCTTGCGTCCGAAACGTTCGGCTACTACGCAATTGACCCGGGCCGTAGACACAGCGGTGCAACGCAGCCGATCTACTCCAACATGGCGGTGCTAGCACCTACTGCCAAGGCGTGCCTGACTCAGTTTGAGAAGAGCAGAACTGTTGTCGAGCAAGTGCGGACCACGACGAACTTGACTCCCGCAGAAATGACGGACCCCGCCACGCTGTCCGCTGACTCACCCGTCAAGACAGCGCTGACCCAGAGATTCCCGACTGCGTTCACCCTCCGCCTGAGCGACTACCGCAGGCCCGACGCAGCACTCAAGCAACTACTGCTGGACCAGCGGGATGCCTCGCCTGGAGCGAAGAATGCTGTTGCGTTGATCGATCCGTTCGGAAACGTGGTGGCGGCCGCCCCAGATACCTTCGATGTGAGCCCGATCAATACCGGATTCATGAACGTTGTCGAGGGGTATTCACAAGCCCGATTTGAACT
Organism: Actinomycetota bacterium; assembly: GCA_963169255.1. Classification (GTDB taxonomy): domain Bacteria; phylum Actinomycetota; class Actinomycetes; order S36-B12; family UBA10799; genus UBA10799. The sequence continues at coordinate 1,985 of CAUJEJ010000026.1, forward strand.
GGCGGCGAACCCGAGCACCAAACAAGCAGGAGCCTCGTCGTTGACGAATCCAAAGTACGGAACGTTCGTCTGGTTGCACGCACCGAGTGCCAGAGACACCACAACGATCAAGGACCTCGGAATCTACGACCTGACTATTGAAGGCGCGATTCCGGTTCTCAACCCAAGTAACTTCCAGTACTACGAAGCGCCGGTTTCGGGCACCGAAGAGGAACTGCTCGCGATGATCCAAACGATGTCGACCTGGACTGATCCTGCCGATCCGCAGCGCGTGGCGAGTTAACGATCCCATCGAGACATCTATGCGTCGACGTATGCCTTTAGGTGTTGACCCGTCAGAGTGCCACCGTCAGCCACGAGCTCTGCTGCTGTCCCCTCAAAGACAATCGTCCCGCCATCGTGCCCAGCGCCCGGACCTAGATCGATGATCCAGTCCGCGTGGGCCATGACCGCTTGGTGATGTTCAATCACGATGACGGACTTGCCCGAATCGACGAGTCTGTCCAGCAGCCCCAGTAATTGTTCGACGTCCGCGAGGTGCAGACCGGTCGTTGGCTCATCAAGGACGTAGATGTCGCCTTTGTCGGCCATCTGCGTCGCCAACTTCAAGCGCTGTCGTTCGCCTCCCGAGAGGGTGGTCAGGGGTTGCCCGAGGCTCACGTATCCGAGCCCGACGTCCACCAGTCGAACGAGGATTTTGTGCGCAGCAGGGGTAGCGGCATCACCTGAACCGAAGAACTTCTCTGCTTCGGCGACCGACATGGTGAGTACTTCGCTGATGTTCTTGCCGCCAAACGAGTACTCGAGGACCTCTGCCTGGAATCGTTTGCCTTCGCAGATCTCGCAGACGGTGGCGACGCCCGCCATCATCGCCAGGTCGGTGTAGATCACTCCGGCGCCGTTACATGTCGGACACGCGCCCTCTGAATTTGCACTGAACAGCGCGGGCTTCACGTCGTTCGCCTTAGCGAACGCCTTTCGGATTGGGTCAAGCAGGCCGGTATACGTCGCTGGATTACTTCTCCGCGAACCCTTGATCGCACTTTGGTCAACAGTGACGACCTCGTCCTGGCTGGCAACCGACCCATTGATGAGCGAGCTCTTGCCCGATCCCGCGACCCCGGTAACGACCACCAACACGCCCAAAGGAATGTCGACGTTGACCTTCTTCAGGTTGTGCGTCGTCGCGGCGCGCACCTTCAGTTCTCCAGTGGGCTTACGTACTTCGGCCTTCAAGGAGGCACGGTCGTCAAGGTGTCGTCCAGTCAGAGTTTCGCTCCTACGCAGGCCCTCAACTGACCCTTCGAAGACGACCTCCCCTCCCCCGCTACCCGCACCTGGCCCCATATCGATGACGTGGTCAGCGATGGCGATCGTCTCGGGCTTGTGTTCGACGACCAACACTGTGTTGCCCTTGTCCCGCAACTGGATCAGGAGGTTGTTCATCCGTTCGATGTCGTGAGGATGTAGACCCACCGTCGGCTCATCGAAGACGTAGGTGACGTCGGTCAGGGACGACCCAAGGTGGCGGATCAACTTGGTGCGTTGCGCCTCCCCGCCAGAGAGCGTTCCGGTCGGGCGATCAAGCGAGAGGTACCCCAGTCCGATGTTCACGAAGGAATCCAACGTCTCCTGCAGTGACTCGAGCAGCGGTGCAACTGATGGCTCATCAAGGCTCGCTATCCACGCAGCAAGATCACTAATCTGCATCGCACAAACATCGGCGATGTTTTTGCCCTTGATCTTTGAGGCCCGTGCCCCCTCCGCTAGGCGAGTGCCGTCACACTCGGGGCAGGTGGTGAACGTGATCGCTTTGTCCACGAAGGCGCGGATGTGTGGTTGCATCGCCTCCTTGTCCTTGGACAGCATCGACTTCTGGATCTGCGGGATCAGCCCGGTATACGTAAGGTTGATGCCCTCAACCTTGATCTTCGTCGGCTCCTTGTAGAGAAGGTCGTGCATCTCGCGCTTGTTGAACTTGTTGATCGGCTTGTCTGGGTCGAACCAGCCACAGCCTCTGAAGATCCGTCCTTGCCACCCGTTCATGCTGTATCCGGGAATGGTGAGCGCACCATCGTTGAGCGACAACGTGTCGTCGTATAACGCAGTGAGATCGAAGTCGGTGACAGATCCCATGCCCTCGCAGCGCGGACACATGCCACCGGTGCGCTCGTACGTCGCCTTCTCTGCCCTGGTCTTGCCACCGCGTTCAACGGTGATCGCACCGGAAGCCTTGACTGAGGGCGTGTTGAAGGAATAGGCAGCGGGTGAACCAATATGCGGCTTCCCCAAACGGCTGAAAACAATTCGCAGCATCGCGTTTGCGTCTGTGGCTGTGCCCACAGTGGACCGCGGATTCGCTCCCATGCGCTCTTGGTCAACAATAATCGCGGTCGTCAGACCTTCCAGAACATCGACGTCAGGGCGCGCCTGTGTGGGCATGAATCCTTGAACGAAGGCGCTATAGGTCTCATTGATCAATCGTTGAGATTCCGCCGCGATCGTTCCGAAGGCGAGCGAACTCTTACCCGAACCGGAAACTCCCGTGAGTACGGTCAGCCGGCGCTTCGCGATCTCGACACTGACGTCCTTGAGGTTGTTTACCCGAGCGCCCTGCACCCGGATGAGGTCGTGGCTGTCTGCCACGTGCGGTGTGGCGGGCGCGGGAACTTTCCTCGTGGCCATCTAGGCTCCGTCTCTTCGATACGTCTACGGTTGACCTACGATACCGGCGTCCGGGCAGTCGAGTCCCGCATTGAATACCACCAGGAGTTCCGTTGCCCGAGCGCCTCCGCCAGGCCGTACGGTGCGAAGCAGCGCGGCACCCGGTACCAACGTGATGTCGGCTATCCGCCGCCCTAAGAACCGCGCTCGGGTCAGCCATCCATCGAGAGTCATCGTTCAGGGTTTTGCCGGAGCAATCGCGGTCGGCACCGGCCTGCTGATGTTGCCCTGGTCCAGGGCGACAGGCGAGAGCGCGCCATTTGAGGATGCGCTATTCACCGCCACCTCAGCCGTCTGCGTCACAGGCCTCGCCACTGTCGACACCGGGACATACTGGTCCGGGTTTGGACAGGCTGTGATCTTGCTCCTCATCCAAGTGGGTGGCTTGGGAATCATGACGATGGCGACCCTGATCGTGGTGCTGCTATCGCGTCGGCTCGGCCTGAGGACTCGACTTGTGGCGCAGACTGAGACAAAGTCGCTCACGGGTTCCGACGTACGCCGCGTCGTCAAGAATGTCGTTCTGTTTAGCGTTGCTACCGAACTCGTTGTTGCGGCCATATTGACGATTCGATTCGCGGCGGCCTACGACTTCAATCTCGGCTCTGCTGCGTATCAAGGGGTCTTTCATTCGATTGCCGCCTTCAACAATGCCGGCTTCTCCACAAATCCAGACAGTCTCATGCGCTACAACGAAGACCCGTGGATCCTGATCACTGTCGCCTTAGCTGTCATCGTTGGCGGAATCGGCTTCCCGGTGGTCTTCGAGTTGGCACGCGGCTGGCGCACCCCGCGCGCTTGGTCGGTCCTGACGAAGATCACTGTCGTCGTCACAGCTGTGTTGCTAGCCCTCGGCACGTTGATCTACCTCGCCGCCGAGGCGGGGAATCCTCGCACGCTCGGGCCCCTAAGTGACGCCAACAAAGTGCTCAACGCCTTCTTCTCCGGAGTGATGCCGCGATCAGCCGGATTCAACAGCATCGATATTTCCGGACTTGAGACTGAGACACTGTTTGCAACCGACCTTCTGATGTTCATCGGCGGCGGTTCGGCAGGCACAGCAGGCGGTATCAAGGTCACCACGTTCGGAATCTTGGCCTTCGTCATCTGGGCACAGATGCGAGGCGAATCGCGTGTTCAGATCGGTCGACGCCAAATTCCGGCGGACAACGAGCGGCAAGCCGTCGCAGTTGCACTCATGGCGCTCGGGATTGTGGTTGTTGGAGCATTCACGCTCATGTGGGTATCGCCGGTCACTTCCGATGCAATTCTCTTCGAGACAATCTCCGCGTTCGCCACGGTGGGACTATCGACCGGAATCACACCTGAGCTTCCTGACGCGTCCAAGTACATACTTGTCGGGCTGATGTTCGTGGGACGACTCGGACCACTTACGTTTGCTACTGCACTCGCCTTCCGCGAACGTAGGAAGCGTTACCAAGTTCCGGAGGAGAGGACGATCATTGGCTAACTTTCGCGAACCGGTGGCCGTAATTGGGCTCGGCCGATTTGGCATCGCCGTCGCTCTGGAACTCACTCGCGGTGGAACTGAGGTTCTCGCGATCGACAACCGACCCGACATTGCTCAACGGCTCTCTGGTCAGCTCGGTCAGATCATGGTTGCTGACACAACCGACCTCGATGCCCTCGTCGAAGTCGGGGTCGCGGACTTCGGAAAGGTTGTTGTCGCGATCGGTTCGGATATGCAGGCGAGCATCCTCACCACGTCATTGCTCTCTGAACTTGAGATCCCAGACATTTGGGCAAAGGCGCTCAGCCAAGAACATGCCAGGATCCTCAAGCGTGTTGGCGCTCACCACGTCGCGATGCCCGAGAACGATATGGGGATGCGGATCGCGCACCTTGTGTCCGATCAGATGCTTGATTACGTGGAGATTGATCAAGACTGGGTTCTTGTCAAAACCCGGCCGCCCAAGGAACTTTGTGGCGTCCTGTTGGACGAGGCGCGCCTGCGAAAGCGCGGTATCGCTGTCGTCTCGGTGAAGCCTGAAGGCGCCTCCGCGTTCCGACACCTAGACAGCGAGACGTACTTGTCCTACGGCGACGAAGTCGTCATCGCGGGAACAAATAGCGACGTCGACAAGTTCGTCAAACGAGTGTGAGTCGAGCGTCGTAAGCGTACGTGCCTTAGTGAGCGGAAAGCCCCGCCGCGAGGATGAACCCGAGCACCGTCGCCAGCCCAACTGCCCGACCGCCCTTGGCAAATGCCTGGGGCATCATCGTGATCGACAACATCGCGAGGATGCTTCCAGCCGCGAAAGAGTTGATGACCGCGATGGTTTGCGGGTGCGCGTCGCCGAGCAGTACAAAACCCAGGGCCGCCGCAACCACACAGAGGGCGACAACACCGATCCAAATTCCCATGATCTTGGCGCGGGAATAGCCAGTCCGAGCCAGCTCAACCGAGGCCGCCATGCCCTCAGGAACATTGGACAAGAAGACCGCGAGCACGATAGCCGCGCTCACTGGGTTGCCGCCGAGCAATGTCAGCCCAATTGCCACAGACTCCGGAACTCCATCGAGCGTCGCGCCAAGCGCTAGCTGAAGTCCCGAACCTTCTTCGTCGTCGGCGCCAGCGTCATCTTCTCCGCCGTTGGCAGCCTTCTTGTCCTGCATGCGCTCAATCAGCAGGTCACCTACCCAGAAGGCCATGGCACCGGCGAGCAGACCTACGACGACAGGCAGTCCTGGGGACTCTTGGAAAGCCTCCAACACAAGATCGAAGGAGATTGCGCTCAGCAGAGTTCCAGCACCAAAACCCATAATCAAACCGAGGGTTTTGCGCGAGACGTCAAGCCAGAATCCGAGTGCCGCTCCCACAATGAGCGCACCAGAACCGATGAGGGCCCAAAACGCCGCAGCAAGCATGTGCGCACGCTATCGGAGATAGCGGTTCGGTGTATCAGGGCCACAATTGGCGGATATCGCCGATATCTACCAATTCTTGGTTCAGCGCTCGATGGAATCACCAATCGAATCGCGAATCACTAGGTATCGTCTCGGACGTGATCTTTCCGCTCTCCCGCGCCTCTTCCCTGGCCCAAAGTCTCACTGTGTGCGCGCTGGTCGGCGCCGTCACGGCCTCCGGAATCGCACTCGCGACGCCAGCTCACGCAGTTAGCGTCCCCCCGGTATCGGCAACAGTTGAGGTCATGGACGAGGTCTACGAACTCGATCCCGGTCCGCTACCCCAGTACAGCGAACCGAGCCTCACGACCCGAAAGACGCGTTCCAAGGCTGCCGGGCAGTGCCAGTACGGGAGTTTCGGCTCGCTTGCGACTGACGCGGTAGATGCAGCAAACATCATGCGAGGGCAAGCGCGGGTCACCTCGTTCGGGACATTCAAGCTCAAGAAGAACCCCTCGTGGCGCTACACGAGCTCCCTTGACCGAAGCGGCAACGGCCTGATGCACGCGTTGCATTGGGCACTGCCACTCTTGCGGCACGGAACGCGAGTCGGCAACAAGGCGATGGTGAATCGGTTCTACAACCTGGTTCATGACTGGATCAAAGACAATCCGCCGAGTCGCCCACGACAGAGCGCGGCATACGGACAAATCGCTTCCGGGTTCCGCATGGTGTCCCTCTCCTGTGCTCTCGCGGGACCGGCGACCAAACGCAAGCTCATCGTCAAAGCACTGCAGACCCAAGCCAAGACTGCCGTCAAGCGCTGGGGCAACGTCAACAACGTGTCGTTCCTGCAAGCCGGCGGCATCTATGCAGCGGGCTGCGCAGTGGGCAACAAGAAACTGCGAAATCAAGGCCTGAAGCGGATGAAGTGGAACTCCGCCAAAATGATCGCCACGGACGGTTCGGTTCGTGAGGGTTCGATGAACTATTCCCTCAACACCTACCTGTGGACTCAGCAGCAGATCGCGCGCATTCGAAACTGCGGCGGAAAGGTCCCTACCGTCCTCAACCGGTCGAACCTCATTCCGGCATTCCTGGCCTACTCAGTCCGCCCAGATTCTCGCTATGAAGCGCTTGGTGACGGTGTTCCAAAAAAGGCCAAGGCGACCGATGCGCCGGCAGGTAGTTCTCTTCGGTACATGGCAACAGCGGGCGCCGAAGGCACTGCTCCCGCCACGAACTACGCGGCGTTTGAGAGCGGCTACATCTTTGGGCACTCTGGTTATGGTCAGTCACAGCCGTTCAAGCAGGAGACCTTCTACTCGCTCCGGACCGGGCCCGGCCACAGCACTGAGTACCACGCGCACAACGACGCGGCCTCGCTGACCGTCGCCGCGGACGGCGATCAGTTGCTGCACGACACCGGCCAGTATCGGTATTCGAACGACCCTGCACAGTGGTTCGTCTACAGCCGTGCCGCGCACAACGTCGTCAGTCTCGACGGCCGCAGCTCGAACGCACCTCGGCCGTCCGTAGTGACGTCGACCACGTCGGAAGAGGGCGACCTCACCTCGATTGTTGATCCGGCATATGCGGGAACACGCTTGCAGCGCACAGTCTGGTACGACCGCCGCGGTGACTACTTCATCGTCATGGATGACGTTGTGATGGATCGAGCAGGCACGTTCTACCTCAACTGGAACCTCGGCCGAGATCGAACGGCCACCGTGGATGAGCAGTCAGTAGTCAGTTCCGGCAGCGGCGCAAATGTGTCGTTGATCAATGTGGGAAATCCCGTCACCTACTCGGTGGTTGCGGGGGCAACCTCGCCCTACCGTGGGTGGAACTCGTCCAAGTACGGCGAATTGGTTCCCTCGCCGAGCGTCCGAGCACACGCGGCTGGACCGGTTAATCGAATCGTGACCGTAGTCGTTCCTCGTGGCAGCGGCGTCGCACCCACCGAAGCCAGCGCAACCGGCACGGTCACCATCGACGGAGCCGATGTCACCACGACGAAGGGTGGTCAGACCTACCGGGTCGCACTGACCTCCACGGGTGCCGTTCGCCTACCGGAAGAACCTGAACTACCCTGACGAGGTGTCCAAGGTCGTCGCGCATCCGTTTGCTGCCACTGAGGGACCAATCGGCTTAGCCCATCGCGGTGGCGGTCGCGAAGCTCCCGAGAACTCACGAACCGCGTTCACGAACGCAGCGGGCATCGGATTCAACTACTTCGAGACTGATGTGCGCGCGACGTCGGATGGCAAAGTGATGGTGTTTCACGACGCCAACCTGAACCGCGTCACCGATCGTGTCGGTCGAATCAGCGCGCTTCCCTACTCCGAAGTCCGCCGAGCAAAGGTCGGCGGGGCAGACCGGATCATGCGTCTTGAGGAACTCCTGGAGGAATTCGACGACAAGTTCATCAACATCGATGTCAAGGACGACCACACAGTCGAGCCCTTCATTCGGTTGGTCAAACAGAAGAAGGTCGCCGACCGAATTTGTGTCGGATCCTTCTCCGCACTGCGAGTCAGAGCGATCAGATCTGCGTTGGGATCCACCGCGGCCAGTGCACTGACGGCGCCTGAAGTTGCGTCGCTCATGGCAGCTTCACGGATGGGTCCCTTTAGGCGGTTTGCTGAACTGGCGCTCCCCCGCAATGCTCAGTGCGTGCAGGTTCCAGTGAGTCAAAGCGGCGTTCCAATCGTGACGAGGTCCTTCGTCGACACTGCACACAAGCGCGGCCTAGTCGTTCACGTCTGGACGATCGATGACGAACCGACGATGACCCGGCTACTGGCAATGGGTGTCGACGGGATCGTCACGGATCGCCCGCGGCTCCTACAAGATGTCCTCAACCGTGGTGAATGGCGGCGGCGAGCAATCGGATGATGTCGGCAACGAAAGGCTGAGTTTGCGCCAATCGTGCAATTCGATGGCACCAAACGGCTCGACGCTGCGTCTCAAACAAGGAATACGCACCGCAAGCGTGTAATTCGTCCCATTTGGGCTAGTTCGCGTTTCGGAATTTGTGGTGCGGGGAACAACTTCTTCACAACGCACGTTGGGTCAACGAGACCGAGGTGCGATAGCAACGAACGGCGCACTAACAGTCGGTAGGCGTAGATACGCCAGAAAAGGTGGCACAAATGAGTGACGGAGCATTGCGCGGATCACGTCTCGGAGCAACGAGCTACGAGACCGATCATCACGTGGAATTTGCACCCCGCCAACCAGTTTCGTACGACTGCCCAAACGGTCACGTTACGACGATGCCGTTCTCGCTTGAGGCAGAGGTGCCGCTGGTGTGGGAGTGCCGTTGCGGTTCCGAAGCGCTCTTGCGCGATGGCGATCGCCCGGAACCGAAGGCAGTCAAGCCCGCACGTACCCACTGGGACATGCTGATGGAGCGTCGAACCACAGACGACCTTGAGGTGCTCTTGCAGGAACGCCTAGATCTTCTTCGCAACAACGAAGTGATTACCAGCGCGGGCCGCACAAGCGCGCCGCGCCGCAAGAAGACCGCCTAAACGGTCACCACAGACAAACCCACTACTCGTCCGGCAGAATTGCCGGGCGAGTTTTTGGGTTCTGCGAAGAGTCTTCGCTCGAACCAGGACCGGCGGTGGGTGAGTCTTCGCGGCGGATCACATCGCCCACGACGACGTCACCGGGAACAACGCGGGTGACGGTCGTTCCATCCACGTTGGTGGTCACCACGGACATGTTCTGTTTGCGTGCCCAACGAGTAAAGCCAAGGACACCGAGGCGTCGAGCGAGCTTGCCGATTGGCGGGATGAGGAGCAGGAGCCCGACGATGTCCGTGACGAACCCAGGCACCATGATGAGGATCCCGGCCACGAATCGGGTGGCTGACGAGGCAACGCCGCCTTCGGGAGCCTTCCCGGTTGCGGAGGCTTCGCGCATCGCAGTGGCGGCTTGGGTTCCGGCACTGGAGAAAACCAGAATGCCGAGGACAAATCCAGCGATCGTCAGCCCGATGACCATGAGCCATCCGACGAGGGACGCGATCCAGATGGCGACCAGTAGCTCAACAACAACGTAGGCGACAAATATCGCTAACCCGCGCATGTCACCAACCCTGCTTGCGCTTGGCCTTCGCCGTACGAATCCGTTGCCGTCCAGCCTTGCGCATCCGTTCCCGGACGCCCCACACTGTGACCTTCCACAAGGCCTCGGTGACGATTGACTGGCTCATCTTGGAGTCGCCGATCTCTCGTTCAGAAAACGAGATAGGGACTTCGACGACCCGCATTCCGGCCTGAATGACTCGGTAGGCCAGATCCACTTGGAAGATATATCCGGCGCTTCCGACACCGTCGAGGTCGATCTTCTTCAGTGTCGTCGTGCGGTACGCGCGGTAGCCACCGGTCGCATCCATCAACGGCAAGACCAACGCCTTGCGCGTGTACCAGTTGCCACCGCGGGAGAGAAATTCCCGGCTCTTCGGCCAGTTGGTGACGGAGCCGCCGGGAACCCAACGAGACCCGAGCACGAGGTCAGCGTTGCGCAAAGCATCAAGTAGGAGTGGTAGTTGTTCAGGCGCATGACTGCCGTCAGCGTCCATTTCGATGAGAACGTCGAAGCCATTCTCCATACCCCACGTGAATCCCGCGAGGTACGCGGCACCGAGGCCTTCCTTACCGAGGCGATGCAACACATTGATCCGGTCATCAGCGGCGGCGAGCGTGTCAGCAATCGTTCCGGTGCCGTCCGGACTGTTGTCGTCAGCGATCAGAATGTGAGCTTCGGGCACAGCCGCTCGAACTCGGGCAGTGATGAGCTCGACGTTGCCGGCTTCGTTGTACGTGGGAATGATCGTAAGGATCTTGCCCAGGTCAGCGAAGCCCCCGCCGGTAGACCCGCTCGGAAGACCAGAGTCCACAGGTCCAGAAGAATCCGGTGAAATCGGATCAGTCACAGATAGCCCCTTTGTTCGTGCGTCCGGCAACCCTACCCATCAGAGTCGTGCAGGTCGTCGTCACCTGCGGGTCCAGACCCCAGATTCTGAGGTTCGGCACGTCGATGCCGAATTACCGAGAGTGATACCCCACCGATGACAATCAGAAACACCAGCCACTCAGGCCAGTGGCCTACCCGATCGGCGATGGTAAAGCTATCGCGCAACGGCACATCGACAACGAGCGATGACGCTTCCAGTAATGGCGCTTGTTCGACAACTTCGCCTGCGGGGTCAATGTAGGCGGTGATGCCGCTCGTTGCCGCAATCATCACCGCTCGCCCGTGTTCGACGGCACGAACCTGGGACATCGCGGCCTGTTGCTCTGACTGAGCCGCACCACCGGGCTCATCGGTGGTGTAGGTCGCATTGTTTGTTTGAACGCTAATTGCGCGGCCGCCTGCGAGCACTGCGTCGCGGACCACATCGTCGTACGCAATCTCGAAGCAAATGACATCGGCCAACAACGCAGGACCAACCTGGAGAACTCCCGGTTGGTCGCCAGGTGAGAAGTCATAAGGAACTTGATCGAACCGTGAGATGAACCTTTGCAACACGCTTCGTCCAGGGATGTACTCACCGAACGGAACTGGGTGCCGTTTGACGTAGTAGTCACCGGGTCCCGTCACCGGGTCCCAGACGATTCCGACGTTCCACAGCGTTCCAGGAGTCGATGGGCTGCGGACTACTGCGCCAACCAGGATGGGGACTCCGATAGCACCGGCAGCGCTCGAGATCGCTTCACGGGCAGCACGATCATTCAGCGGATCGATGTCGGTTGAATTCTCGGGCCAGATGACCAATTCAGGCGCGGGCACCTCGCCAGCCACAACCTGCGCCGCAAGCCGTTGAGTCTCTCGCACGTGATTGTTGAGGACAGCACGACGTTCTGCCATGGCGTTGAGGCCTGAACCGGGGACGCTACCTTGGATGAGGGCGACCCGGGCGGACGCGGGACCGCCCTCGGATTGGCCATCGACAGGACGCGGGATCGCGATACCAACGAGGCAGAGCCCAATTGCGAGTAGGACGGCGCCGATGGCCGAGGTGGTTGGGCCCAAGCGAGGGGCGCGGGAAGATTCGGAAGGCACCCGGATGGCAGCGGCTGGATTCCACCCGACCAGTCGCAGCGCTGCCCAACACAACAGTGCTCCGGCTAAGGCGACCACGAAGGTTACGAGTGCGGCGCCCGCCAGGCTGGCAAAGCTCACAGTCGGGGCATCGCCCTGGCTATAGGCGAGCCTCCCCCACGGAAATCCGCCGTACGGAATTCGGTCGCGCAGCGCCTCTTGAACAATCCACGCACCGGCAACCCAGACTGGCCAGTACGGAAGTCGTACGAGAACCCGCGTCAAGACTCCGAGAAGCCCGAACCACAACGCACACACAACAGCGAGTGCAATCCACGCATCCGGACCCAGAATTCGGATCCACGACAACAAGAAGAGAAAGAACGTCGCCCCACCTAAGACCCCCAATCCGAAGGCGCCACGTGTGCGCTTCGTGGTCACGGTTGACGCAGTCAACGCAGCAACCGCGAGCGGTGCAACCCACCACCAACCCAGCGGGGGAAACGCCGCAGCCAAGAGTGCCCCACCGACGACGGCGAGGAGCACTCTGGCAACAACGTGGACGCCGGGGCTGGTGTTCATCGTGCTATCGAGCCATCGTCGGTTCGCCATCGAGAACGGTGCCGACTAGTTCAGGCAGGGCCGCGCCAGGACTCAGATCCGGAAGTGGTGGTGTCCCGGCCCTAACATCGGTTGACCATGCACTGACTCGTTCATCGGGGACTTGCACTTCGACCTGGTCGCACACCCACAGGTTGAAGTTCGCTCGACTTCCGATGCTGAGCTGACCCGCATCGGGCATGCCAGCGAATCGCCAACCGGAACGGGTCGCGGCGTTGAAGGCCGCCCGAGCAGAGAGCCCATTGGGTTCGAGATAGACCATTCGCGCGATCCACTCCCAAACCGACGTGCTCCGCCCGTTTGAGCCGAAGGCGAACGGAACCCCAACTGCTGCTAGTTCTCGCAATGCTCGTGGGCGTGCCTGGTGACCGGCGACGACAAAACTTGCACTCCCAAGCATCCGTTCAGCGTCGGCCGATGTCACCTCGGATTCGCCTAAGTCAACCCTGACCGCGGGTGGGGCACTATCGCGCGGGACCAACCGAAAGCTGCTAATCGAATCGCGCACGAACAGCTCACCGGCTCCGTCATCGACTACGACGCCCGCGCCGATGCTGGAGTCGACTCCTTCGAGGCCGGTCATTGCCGCGTCAAAGAAGGGGGGCGTGATCAGCGAACCTTCACAGTCAATCATGCGGTCGCCATCCAACAATTGACCAGCAAGTCCCGCATCGTCACCTATCCAAGCGATCTTGCCGGAATCAACGATGAGAGCCGTAGAGAACGGAAACTGACTCGAATAAACCATGCCGCCAGTGAAGACGAGCCTTGCCGTTGCATCGATCACAGCGCAATCCTGCCAGGATGGGCCACGTGTCCCCCATCAGCCTCCTCGCAGCCGATGCCGAAGGCATCCCGCGACTGTTGGTGGAGTTCGGGGCACTCCTCGTCGGATTGGGCATCCTGGCCCGCATTTCCGCGCGGTTCGGCCTCTCGCCGGTCCCTCTCTTCCTCATTGCCGGACTCGCGTTTGGCGACGGCGGCGCGATCCCGCTCGGCGTTGACGAGGAGTTTGTCGAAGTTGCTGCGCAGATCGGAGCGGTTCTCTTACTGCTCCTCCTCGGTCTGGAGTATTCGGGCGACGAACTCGTCGGCACGGTTCGCCAGCAGTGGTGGGCAGGCCTCGTCGATGTCGTGCTCAACTCGTTGCCCGGCGTCATCTGCGGCTTCCTCCTCGGGTGGGGATTGCTGGGTGCAGTTGCCCTCGGTGGCATCACCTACATTTCGAGTTCGGGAATCGTCGCTCAAGTCGTTAAGGATTTGAAGTGGCGACGAAAACCCGAAGTGCCGGGTGTCGTTGGCCTCCTCATCGTCGAAGACATCGTGATGGCTCCGTATCTGCCAATCGTGACGGCGATGGCAACGGGCGCTGGCCTAGCTGCTGGCTTGATCAGCGTCAGTATCGCTTTGGGTGTCGTCGCCGCCGTTGTGCTGTTGTCCTTGCATCGCCTAAAGTTCGCGAACGCACTACTCAACGCGGACAAGCCGGTAGCACTGCTGCTTACTCTGTTTGGGACGGCACTTCTCGTCGCTGGCCTCGCGGAACTTGCGGGCTTCTCGGCAGCGGTCGCTGCCTTCCTCGTCGGTCTGCTGTTCACGGATGAAGTTGCCGAGGTCGCTCGGCAGCGCCTCGCTCCACTTCGTGACCTCTTCGCTGCTGTGTTCTTCGTGTTCTTTGGATTGACCACAGATCCAGCAGACATTCCGCCCGTCTTGCCGGTCGCGGCCGCACTGGCAGTCGCTGGGATAGCGACGAAGCTCATCACCGGGTGGATCGTTGCCCGACGCGCTGAAGCGAGCCCCCGCGGTCACTGGCGCGCCGGCACCCTACTGATCGCGCGTGGCGAGTTCAGCGTGCTCATCGCCGGCATCGTCGCAACCGCGCCGTTCGCACCTGCGATGCTGATCCCACTCGCAACGACCTACGTGCTCATCACAGCGATTGCTGGGCCGCTGCTTTCTCGCGTCGCCGAACCGTGGAGCAACTTCATAGAACGACGGCGGCTTCAACGCGCCGAACTGGTTTTGGACTAACTGAGTTCGTTGCGCCCGATCACGAGCCGCTGCACCTGGTTCGTTCCTTCCACGATCTGAAGCACTTTGGCCTCCCGGAAATAGCGCTCCGCTGGGAAATCTTGAACGTAGCCGGCGCCCCCGAGAATCTGGACGGCATCAGTTGTAACGCTCATACACATATCGGTCGCGAAGAGCTTCGCCATCGCGGCGTGGGTGGAGTAGTCCAAGCCGGCGTCTTTGCGCCGTGCTGCGGTCAGGTACAGCGAACGAGCAGCTTCGATCGACGTCGCCATGTCCGCAATCATGAAGCTGATGCCTTGGAAGTCAGCGATCGCGGAACCGAACTGCTTGCGAGTCTTGGCGTACGCGACTGCCTCAGCGTAGGCGGATTGCGCCAAGCCCACTGCGCACGCGGCGATCCCAAGCCGGCCTGCATCAAGTGCTGCCATCGCAATCGTGAAGCCGTCGCCTTCGGCTCCGATCAGGCGGTTCGACTCGACGTGTACGTCGTCAAGGATGACTTGAGCCGTTGTTGAACCGCGCATTCCCATCTTGTTCTCTGGAGCGGCACCGGAGACTCCCTGACGGTCACCGGGAACCAAAAAGCACGAGATCCCCTTCGTCCGATGATCACCAGTTCTAGCCATGACCGTGTAGAAGTCGGCCACTCCCCCGTGGGTGATCCACGCCTTGACGCCGTTGAGTAGGTAGCCATCGTCCGTCGGTTGCGCACGGGTGACGAGTGCGGCGGCGTCGGAACCACTGCCAGCCTCAGACAGACAGTAGGCCCCTAAAAGCGAGCCACCGATCATGTCCGGCATGAAGGCCTCTTGCTGCTCCGCTGTGCCAAAGTTCGCGACGGCGTGTGCGCTAAGCGTGTGCACGCTCACCCCGAGCGCGACGGAAAGCCACGCGCTTGCGAGTTCTTCGATGACCTGCAGGTAGACCGTGAACGGCTGATCGGCGCCGCCGAGTGCAGTCGGGTAGGGCAACCCCAGGAGCCCAACATCACCGAGCTTGCGGAAGACCTCGCGGGGGAACTGACCGTCCGCCTCGTATTGGGACGCGACTGGAGCAAGATCTGTGCGGGCAATCTGCCTGACGAGATCGAGAAGTTCGATCGATTCCGGAGTTGGTAGTTCTCGCTGCACATCGATAGCCATGGTCGTCCTCAGTTAGCGGGCACGTATCGGTGGCGAGCCTAAGTGCTACCCCACGACGAGGAGTTCGTGCGGTCGCGAATTGCACATGATTGCCCCGTCGTCACCACACACCACGATGTCTTCGATCCTCGCGCCCGCATCCCCGGCTCGGTAGAACCCAGGCTCAACACTGAAGGCCATCCCTGGTTCGAGGCGGCGATCATTTCCTTGAACGATGTAGGGCTCTTCGTGTGTCTCCAAACCGATCCCGTGCCCTGTGCGGTGAATGAAGTAGTCGACCAATCCGGCATCGGCTAGTGCGTTGCGCGCGACCGAATCGATCTCCTCACAGGACATGCCCGGTGCAACGGCGCGACAAGCTAAGGCCTGTGCGCGCTGCAGCACCTCGTAGTCCCGTGCGAATCGGGCACTTGGCTGACCCATGGAGTAGGTCCGAGTCGAGTCACTGCAATACCCCGCTGCGGTGGTGCCGCCGATGTCAACGACGACAGCATCCCCAGGTTGAATCACTCGGTCACTAGCCATGTGGTGCGGGCTCGCACCGTTCGGTCCACTTGCGACGATGACAAAGTCGGCAGTCTCGTGTTCGTTGAGGATCGCGTCAGCGATGTCCTGAGCAACCTCGTTCTCGGTCCGTCCGGCACGCAGCCAACCGGGAACCGCGGCATGCACGCGATCAATTGCCGCCCCGGCTCGCTGTAGTTGTTCGATCTCGGCTTGCGACTTTCGCATCCGCAATTCCCCGAGGACAACTCCGGCCCCAACCTGCTCTGCTCCGGGCATGGCCTTGCGGAGCTCTAGCGCCTTCACTGCCCACATGCGGTCTTCAACCGCGATTCTCGTGCCTTCGCCCGGGCGGGCCAGAAGGCTGGCAGTCAGCGCGTACGGATCGTCCGTCTCTTGCCAGGTTGCAATCGAAATCGGCAGATCTGCGACTGGGCTAGCATTCGCCGTCCCTACTTCAAGCTCGGGCACAACAAGGGTGACGTCACCCTCGGCGGGAATCACCAAGCAGGTGAGCCGTTCTAGTGCGTGTGCGTGATAGCCGGTGAGGTAGCGCAGGTCGGGCCCGGGAGTCACGAGGACCGCCTCAATTCCCAGTGAGTGCGCGAGTTCTGCTGCGCGCTCAAGTCGGCCGAGGTATTCGCTTGAATCAAAGAATGTCGCCACCTTCGCAGGCTACTGGGCCACGAACCTCAACGCCATGCTCCACAATTGTGGAATGGCAAACAAGCGATTGATGCTGCTTGATACGGCGTCGTTGTACTTCCGAGCGTTCTATGGGGTGCCCACGTCAGTGGTCGCGCCCGACGGCACCCCAGTGAACGCGGTGCGGGGCTTGATGGACTTCATCAGCCGACTCGTGACGGACCATCGACCGACTGACCTCATTGCTGCCTGGGATGACGATTGGCGGCCGGAGTTCCGGGTCGCCGCTATTCCGAGCTACAAGGCACACCGGGTTGCCGAAGAGGCAGATCCCGAACTGGACGGCGAGACTGTTCCCGACGAGCTACTCCCCCAGGTCAGGCTGATTGAAGACCTCCTGCGGTACGCCGGGATCGCCCGACTTGGGATGCCCGGGTACGAAGCCGATGACGTCATCGGGTCCCTCGCGAGCCAGACCAATGTGCCTGTCTTTGTGGTCACGGGAGATCGCGATCTCTTCCAACTGGTGGACGACGACCAACCAATTCGGGTCCTCTACACCGCAGCCAAGGGCGTGGGAAATGCCGAAATCATCGATGATGCCGCCGTCATCGAACGCTATGGCGTCCACGCCCGTGAGTATGCCGAGTTCGCGTTGTTGCGCGGCGATCCCTCAGACGGACTACCCGGCGTTCGCGGGATTGGCGAGAAGACCGCGGCTAGCCTGATCCGTGACTACGGAGACATCGGTTCGCTAGTCGCCGCTGCCGAGGACGATTCGAGCACCTTGAAGCCTGGCGTGCGCAAGAACCTTCTTGCCGGGCGCGAGTACATCGCGGTCGCCGGTCCCGTTGTTCAGGTTGCGCGTGAGATCGACCTTCCGCCGGTTGATTCGACGCTACCGACCCATCCGGCAGACGCTGACGCCCTCATCGCTCTCGCGGCAACGTGGGGCCTCCAGAGCCCGCTCGATCGCTTGAGCGAAGCGATGGGTTGGCAGCTCTAGCGCCTGGACGCCGGGTCTACTCCACGACCTACTTCTTCCTCGGCTTCTTGTGCATCTTCAGGGCGTACCAGGTGGGTGCATCGACGGCGCCGGTCCGTGGGAGCCCTTTGCCCTTCTGGTATTTGGCGACAGCCTTGGAGGTCTTCGGGCCGAAGAACCCAGGTTCTGACCTGACCTTCAACTTCTTCTGGACGCGAACGACGTGCGCGCCCCGGCTACCGCGCCACAGTCGTTTTGCCTTCTTCAAGTTGGCTGGCAGCGCCGCTGCCGAACGGCACGGCGACGGGTTCGACCCAGTTCGCAAGGGCGCGGGTTGGTTGGCGTACACCGGGCATGGTCCGTAGTCCTCGGCTGCTGCAGTCCCTGTCCAGAACGACGTCTTCGCCAACGCCCCATTCCAACTGAACGAGAAGTGCACGTGGTCGGTGTGAGGATTTGAGTTGTTGAGCTTGCGCCAGCCTTCAGCGACGCGATACGACGCCCAAATGCGGCCGTTGTAGCCGATGTACATAATGCCAAGACGCCGCGCTTCGTAGCCGTCATTCATGGTCAGCCAGGTAAGGAGCTGGGCAGCGTGGGCGAACTGCGCTGGGTTCTTCACGTTCACGTTCCAGTCCCAGGCGCGCCCTTCAAGGTGCTCACTGGTGCCGTCATCCGTGCAGTTGCGAGAAGACCCCCAATCCTTGCCGCTGGGGTATTGAGCAAGCACCGCTCGCTTGAACGCCGTGACCCCTCTCTTCTCGCCAGGGTCGCAAGACGTTTGCGGGACGTAGCGAGGTGCGCTGTCGAGCTCGCCGACGAGAGCCTGCCCACCGGCGAGCCCTGGCAAGGCGGCGGGTGCCGGGAAGGGCGCCGGACCATACGCTCGCGCTGCCCGCGTCGTCACTCCAGCACCTTCGACCTCTGCGAGCATCTGCTCACCTGCGGACGAAACCGCAGGGATCGAGACGCATAGCCCGATCGCAATCAGCCCTGCCACGATGCTTCGCATGGGGTCAGCTTCGTCATCTCACCGGCCGCGCAAAAGTGCAAGCACCCAAATGGCTCAGCTAGTTGGCAAACCTTTGGCAATTCGTCTACGTAGCACCGGGTTCGACGCCGGTGTACGAGACGACGCCGCGGCGAAGTCCTTCGAGGGCCGAACGCGCGGCACGCCGCAGACCGGGGTCCTCGGCGGCATCAGAAATCTGCGCCATCAAGTCGATGAGTTGGCGACACCAACGGACGAAGTCCCCAGGCGCCAAGTCGCTCTCACGAAGAACCGTGTGCAGCGGGTCGCCCTTCGCCCAGTGCCACGCTGCCATCGTGAAACCGGGGTTGGGTTGACGCACGAAGTTCACGTGGTGGCGCCCTTCGCGTTCAGCGAGTTCGTCCGCGATCTCGAGCTGGTCGGCCAAGGCGGCCCGCAACGCGGGTGACGCTGGAACAGGCACCGTCACGCCCCCTTCGTCGGGGCTACGGCTTTCAAAGACGAGTGCGGCCGCCGCTCCGGCGAGCTCAGCGTGGGTGAGTCCCTCCCACACACCTTCGCGCAGGCACTCGCTCGTGAGTAGGTCCTGGTCTGCGTACAGGTTTCCGAGTTGGGTGCCCGCGGCGGTCACTCGCACGACACCATCCTTGCCCTGTTCTAGGTAGCCCAAGTCAGCCAGAACTGCGCAGACGCGGTCGAACTGTCGGGCGATCGTGTTCGTCCGCGACTCAACCCTGCGACGCAACTGCTGGGTCTCTTGCGCAAGCTTGTGATGACGCTCTGCCCAGCGCGCGTGTGCTTCCCGGTCCGAACAGCCATGACATGGGTGGGCACGCAACTGTTTGCGTAGGCGGTCGATCTCCTCGTCCTGCGTCGCACCTTCCGTAGTGCGTCGAGGCCGCTTCAAATCCAGGCTTGCAGTTCGATCGGCGAGCGTGCGCGCGAGGTCTCGGCGCCAGTTGGCGGAGCGCGGATCGAATGCGCGAGGCACCTTCATCCGAGCGACCGATTCGATACCGTGCGGCACATCGCTGGCGGTGATTCGCCGCACTCGCCGGTCAAGCGACAGGACGCTCGGTCGCGGGTCGTCATCGTTCGGGTGCGCGGCTTCGACAACTAGTGCCGGTCCTGCACGACGCCCCGCAGCCAGCACGACCACATCGCCGACCTTCAGACCACTGAGTTGTTCGCTCGCGAGATGCCGCCTGCGTGCAGCGGAGTTCTTTGACAGGGCCTTTTCTCGGGCAGCGAGTTCTTGCCGCAACTCGGCGTACTCCGAGAAGTCCCCTAGGTGACACGTCATCGATTCGGCGTAGCCCGCCAGTGCTTGTTCATGCCGCTTGATCTGATTCGCAAGTCCGACGACCCCGGCGTCGGCTTGGTACTGGGCAAAGGATGTCTCGAGGAGTTCGCGGGCCTTGCGCACTCCCATCCGCTCAATCAGGTTCACGGCCATGTTGTAGGAAGGCCTAAAGGATGACTTGAGCGGATACGTTCGAGTCGAGGCTAGTCCGGCAAGGTTCACTGGATCAATGCCATTGTGCCAAACGGTCACTGCATGGCCTTCGGTATCGATCCCGCGCCGCCCAGCTCGGCCAGTGAGTTGTGTGTACTCCCCCGCGGTGACATCCGCGTGAGTTGACCCGTTCCACTTCACCAGTCGTTCCAGCACCACACTTCGAGCAGGCATGTTGATGCCCAGCGCCAGAGTCTCCGTCGCGAACACGGCCTTGATGTACCCGTCGCAGAAGAGTTCCTCCACAACCTCCTTGAACAACGGCAGCATGCCCGCGTGATGGGCGGCCACTCCGCGTTCGAGCGCCTCACGCCACTCGTAGTACCCCAGGACCGCCAGGTCCTGGTCGGGAATCTCGCCGCAGCGGCTGTCCACGTACGCGCGCACAGCTCGCCGATCAGCATCTGAACTCAGCGCAACGCCAGATGCCAGACATGACGTGACGGCTTCTTCACAGCCACGTCGGCTGAACACAAACACAATCGCCGGAAGCAGCCCTGCCCGATCGAGACGTTCAAGCACAGCAGCTCGAGGGACATAGTTGTTTCGCTGCGGGCGCCCACGGGTCCGTCCCCTGCCGCGGTCGTTGACCCGGGTCGCCCGCGCTTCGTCCTGCGCTCGACGAATCAGGACCGGGTTCAACTCGAGGGCGACTTCCACCTCATCAACGACCTCTTCTTCGTCAGCAGCAGGGCGAACGAACAAGTCCACCAAACTGCGACCTGCCAGCACATGCTGGTGAAGCGGCACTGGTCGGCGTTCTTCCACGATGACGTCAGTGTCGCCGCGCACCTGACTCAGCCAGGCGCCAAATTCTTCAGCATTGCTCACCGTGGCAGACAAAGCGACCAACCGGATCCGTTCCGGAAGATGCAGGATCACCTCTTCCCAGACGGCTCCGCGTTGCCGGTCCGCAAGGTAGTGAACCTCATCCATCACGACGTGGCTGAGCGCATCAACTGCCGGTGACGCTTCGTACAGCATGTTGCGCAAGACCTCGGTCGTCATGACGACCACCGGAGCATCACCATTGATCACACTGTCACCGGTCAACAGGCCGACGTTGTCGGCCCCGTGCCGTTCACATAGATCGCGGAACTTCTGGTTGCTCAGGGCCTTGATCGGCGTGGTGTAGAACGCTCGAGTGCCGCCCGCCAGGGCTAGGTAGATCGCAAACTCACCGACGATCGTCTTCCCGCTGCCAGTGGGCGCTGCCACGAGGACGCTACGGCCACGTTCTAGGAGCGCACATGCCTCAAGTTGGAATCCGTCGAGTCCAAACTCATACCCGGATTGAAAAGCAGCTAGGGCGGACCTTGCCTCACTTGCACGCCGCTTTGCTTCAGCGAACCTCTGTGCGGGCGTTCGCTGGTCCTCAGGTTCATCCACAGTGCTGAGGTTACGCCCACTGCATAGAGCTAAGCGGTCGTTGGCGCGTAGACATGCACGCCGGACTTCTTCACGCTCACGTGCGCCGGAACCGGGCCAATGCGTTCGCCATCTGCATAAGCGACCTGACCAATCGCGTCAATGGTCGCGTTCTGGAAGCGGTGCTGGATGACGTGCGGTTCAGCAACGTGTGTTCCCTTGAACACGCTTGGGAACGACCGGACGAACTTGAACTTGCTGACTGCGCTCAACACGGTCATTTCGAGAGCACCATCGTCCTGCACTGCATCGGGGCACACCTTCATCCCTCCGCCGTAGTAAGCGCCGTTGCCGATCGCGACAAGCATTGCGGTCTGGTCGGCCTTGGTCCCGTCAATGTCAATCTTGAATGCGACGGGCTTGAAAACACTGAGCTCGGCGACCATCGCGACCAGGTACCTCGCTTGACCCTGCGGCCAAGTCATATCGTTCGCGCGCTCGGTGACCTGTGAATCGAAACCAACCGACATCACGCCCAGGAAGTAGCGACTCGTGCCGTCGCTGGTCTCGACGTGGCCACAGTCGAGTTCACGCATGCGACCGTCGGCGATCACGTCCGCGGCAGCAGCGGGGTCCTTGAGTGGAATCTTGAGGAAACGGGCATTGTCGTTGCCAGTACCAACGGGGATAATTCCGAGGGGAATCTCCGTCTCAGCGATTGCCTGTAGCGCCAGGTTCAACGTCCCGTCGCCGCCACACGCAACGAGGCCATCGGCGCCTTCGCGAACGGCAGCCTCCGCGAGCTTGAGCGACTCCTGCGCACTCCCGCCAGTCAACTCCGTCACTTCAAGACCGCGCTCTCGAAGTCGCCGTGCGGCGATTGGAGCGATCTTCGCGCCCTTGCCGCCACCGGAGGCAGGGTTAATCAACATGGCAATTTTGCGCTTGGTCATGACTGCAGAACGTATCGCATCGATATGACAGGGCAAGATCTGACGCCGGAAGTTGCAGAAAACACGCGGTACTAGAGCGGACTCGTCTCGTCATCGCCCCATTGCGCGAACTCTTCGCTCGCACCCTTGCGGGCACGCCGTTTGTCGTTGATGAAGCAGAAAATGAGGGCCGCTCCTACCAAGATGAGCACGGGAGCGGCCAGCATCATGAGGTTCACAGGATCCGCAGTTGGCGTCGCGATCGCTGCGAACACGAACACACCGAAGATGATGCCTCGCCACCATCCGAGCAGCGTCTTTCCGGTGAGCACGCCAAAGAGGTTCAGCGCGACGATTAGCAACGGAGTCAAGAATCCAACACCGAAGACAAGAACCAACCGGGTGAAGAACGCGAAGTACGCGTCGACGGGTAAGAAGTTGGCGACGCTCTCCGGGGTGAAGTCGAACAAAATGCCCAAGGCGCCAGGAAGCACGTAGTACGCCATGGCGACGCCAGCGAGGAACAATGGCGTCGCGATGCCGACAAACAGGAGCGCCCAACGTCGCTCGTGGCGATGCAGTCCAGGCGTTACAAAGCGCCAGAGTTGGTAGATCCAGACTGGTGAGGCAAGAATCACTCCGGCAACGAGCGCAACTTTGATTTGGAGCGTGAACGCGCCGGCCACATCGGTAATCGTGAGAGTGACCTCTCGACCCTGAGCCCTCGCCTCTTCGACGACGTCATTGATGGGCTTCGCCAGGAAGTCGAAGATCTGCTGGTAGAAGATCCACCCAATGATGGTTCCAACGATGATCGCCAGGGTGCTTTTGAATACCCGCGACCGTAGTTCCCGAAGGTGGTCCGGTAGCGACATCCCGGCGGCTTTGGTGGTCGAACGACCTTGCGGTCGGTCAGTACCGCTAGACCCGCTGGTACCACTCACAGTGACTGTCACAGCTGAAGGACTCCGTGACCGCTAAGCGGATGTCGGGGAGTTCTTAGCCTCAGCCGGGTTCGTTGCATCGACCGCAGTCGGCTTTGCAGCGGAGTCCACCGTGGCGTCTGCCGCGGCAGCATCCGCTGCCAGCTTCGCTTCCTCTGGTGTGGTTGCGTCGTCATCGTCGGCGAGACCCTTGGTCTCCGCCTTGAAGATGCGCAAAGAACGACCGACGCCGCGTGCGGCATCAGGAAGCTTCTTGAATCCACCAAATAGCAATAGCGCCAAGAGCAGGATCAGGATCCATTCCCAGCCACGAAAGTTACCCATGGTTGGGAGCATACGCTCAGATCCGCTAGGAACCCACGGTGGCAGCGCAGAATTTCGCGATCAAAATAATAAAGCTGCTATGCACCGGGCGCTGGGGTGAAGTCACCAGCGACGAGGTCGTTCTTCTCGAGCCAAAGCGCAAAGTCCAGAACATCGTCATATGTGAAGTTCGGACCGGTATGTCCCTCGAGTGCTTCTGCCGGAACTCGATCAATCTCGACGCCAGCGCTCGACAACAGAGCGACAACCTCTTCATCGGCGGGCTTCTCGACGTTGTCGTGGCACTCGCTGCAACGGAACGTGTAGGTCGCCCATCCGGCGGACTCCGCGACCGTCAGTCGCACGTCACTAGGCGTCAAATCAACGTCTCCACACACCGGACAGGTGGCTTTGATTGTCGTCATTCCGATCGCCTCCGTAAGGAATTCACTGGTGACTGGCCACCTCGTGTGGGTGAACCCTTCGGCAGGAGACTGACTGAACTTAAGGGTGGTTTTCACGGCGAGTTGTCGAAAATGCACCAAATCGGCGTTTTGTAACTCTCTGTGAACAAATTTAGGGCCGAACGGGCTACGAAGGCACCGAGTTAGCAGCGCGTAGTCGAACAGCCTCCGCCAAGTGCATCGGTTCCAAGATTTGTAGCTGCCCCCCGAACCCCATTGCCGTCCGAACTGCCCACTCGGTTGAACCGATGTGAAGCTGGACGAGAAGAGTTCCTCCTTCCGTCGAGATCGCGGCCATATGGGGCACTTGATCAGCCCACCACGTGATGGAAGGTTCCAGTTCCACGATCGCCACCTCGCCCTTGGGATCGATCGCCTCTAGTAGGTGGCCCGCCCCGGCGGGAACGTCGCTGGGCGTGTCAAGAACTGTCAGTGTGCTCACCCGGTCGAGCCGGAACAGACGCACTGCTTCTGCCTCACGGCACCACGCCTGCAAGTAGGTTGCTCCGTCAGTGGTAAGCAGTCCCATAGGGTCCACCACACGCCGAGAGACGGCGTCTCTGGCGCTTGAGAGGTACTCGAGTTCGATCGCGCGCATGTCCGTCAGCGCGTGCTGAATCTCGCTTTGGTACGCCGCAGTCGCAGGTGGTTGTTCGCGGATAGTCGCGTCGACAGACAACTTGCCCGTCAGGTCGGCAGCACTGCCAACTGCAGCCCGAAGCTTCTCACTCACGGAAGCAACAGCGTCTACGTTGTGGGGGCCGTCCTGCAACTGCACCAGCAAGTCGAGGCCAACCAACAACGAGAAGGCTTCCTGTTCAGTGAATTGCAGCGGCGCCTGGATGCCCTGCGGGTCTCGCACCTGGATCGTCTCGCCCCAAGCATCGATGTCGAGGGTGAGCAGGTTTGTCCCAAACTCCGTACAGACAGCGAGTTGCAGGTCCTTCTGGAGACGATCTACGCCGACGTGGAAATGTGCGGCGGCCTGTGCGTAGGTAGTTCCTGGATGCGCGCGTAGCCACGGCACAAGCGCAAGTAGACGTCCGAGCTGTTCACCAGAGGATTCAATCGGATGCTTCGAACGATTCTTCGCCTCGTGCTCTA
>CAUJEJ010000027.1 GCA_963169255.1 Actinomycetota bacterium
TGGCTGATGACCACCCGAATAAGCGTGTCGACTGCATCGGCAACGTCGCGTTTTGAACTGCCCGGCGCGTTCGCAGAGAACCAGGCGCGCAAGGCCGCGTTCGAGGTCGCCATCAGCGTTTCCGAGCGAGTGGTGACGAAGGGGAGGAGCGAATCAGCGCCACTGGGATCACCATTGACACCTGACGTGAGGATCGCGCGAATGACTGGGCTCTTCTGGCCCTCGGTGATTGTGTACGAGACGGCCCGTTCGACGGCCTTGATAGGAGTGTCGCTGCTCGCCTCGAGCGCAGCCCCAATGCCTGCAAGGAACCGCTGGACCTCGAACATCACGAGGGCTTCACCGAAGCCGTCTTTACTCCCGAACTCCGCGTACATCGTCGGCCGACTCACGCCGACCGCCTGTGCGATCTGTCCGATCCGGATCTGATCCCACCGCGATTCCGCTAACTGCGCGGCTGCCAACTCCAGTGCTTGCTCGCGGACCTGCCGCCGAAAGGCGGTATGGGGGGAGTCGACAACCACGTGGTCATCTTCCACCACCACACGCTCGCGTGCGAATTGACTGCCACGATCAACCTACTTGCGTTGGAGATGAGCATCCACAGACCGATGCCAAACGCCAGCGATGCGAGGAAGGCCAGGACCTTCGCTTCACCAAATATTGGGTAGATCTGCCAGTGGGTGAGGTAGATGAAGAGTGATGCACCCGCGACGAGCGCCACCACCTTGCCGACCACAACGGGCACCCGAATCGTTGGCACCAGCAACAGGAGCGCAAGGCCCGCCATCACAACGACGACCCGCGTCGCATTCTCCGAATATCCGGGAAGCGTCGCGAGCACCAGCGCAAACACCAGCGCCCTTTGCTGCCAGGTCCGTGCCTTCGCGATCGCCCAGCCGAGCGCGAAAACGAACAACACCAACCACGGCGTGTAGATCGCCTTGGGGCCCGTCGCTGTGTCGATGACCCCGTATCGGAGCAGGAGGCCGATCCCCAGCACCGCGAGCACGAAGCCAAAGGGCCAACGCTGCTCCGCGCGATGCAAAGCGGGAACAGCAAGAATCATCACGCTAAAGATCAACACGTAAACCAGTGCCTCAACGAACCAGTAGCGCCACGCGGCGTTCTCGGCGTCGGGCGGCATCAGGTTGTGGACGAAGAAGACGTTCGCAAAGCTGTATTGGCCATCGATGAGGACGGCCAACGCCATCCACGCCATGCTCGGAATAGCGATCCGGCGAATGCTGACCAGCATCCCTCGTACGCGCGCTAAGCGCGGCGCGTACGTTAGGTGGAATCGAGCAAAGTTGAAGCCGGCGATCGCGATGAGCAGGTGTGCACCGCCGCGGATATCAAACAACGTGACGTGTGAACCGATCACGAGAAACACGGCTAGTGCGCGCAGCAGGACGTTCGTCTCAACCTGCTGTGTCCACCTGCGTCGCTGGCTTCGCGCAGGCTCTTGAGAATCTCCGCAGCCCTGTGCGTCCTTGGAGTGCGCGTCCTCGCCAGTCGCTTCCACGAGGTCGCGGATCGGCATGATGTGCCAATTCGACGGAAGAGCGCGAAGCAATCGTTCAACTCGAGCGGAAAGCTCCACATACGACATGGAATCCCCGCGTAGCGAGACAAAGGACGAGTCCTCGGTGGCGTCCGTTCGACGCAGCACCGTCGCGTACTCCTGCACCAGCGCGTTGGTGAGGGCATGCGCGCCGAGCACCACAGTGGCGTCGGAGTCGTGTGTACCTCTGCCGTGACTGTCGGCCGCAATGGCACATTCCCGCAGCGCCGCCAGGTCAACTTTGCCTGCCGAGCCTCGCGGAAGTTCGTCGAGCGGCAAAACCTGAATTGCACTGCCAGCAATTCCGGCCGCTGCCGCGGTCCGGTCACGGACCACGTCGTTTGCGTGAGGCACGCACTGAGCCTCAAACGCGACCACAATTCGTTCGTTGGCGCTATCGGAATCCTGACCAGCCGCAACCGAGAAGCAGGTCGCGTCAATGTCGTGTTCAGCAAGGCATTGCTCAACCTGCTGAAGGTCGATGCGCTTACCAAATACCTTCGCGAAGCGCGCCCGTCGACCAACAACTTCGTAGAATCCATCGGCGTTGACTCGCGCCAAGTCGCCGGTGCGAAGTTCGGTGATGCTACGGCCGAGCGCGAGATCGCTCGCCGTCGTCGCGTATCCCAGCATGACGTTGTCGCCGGTGTAGACGAGTTCGCCGACTTCAGGAGCCTCTGCCTCATCGACTGGGACCAATCGGAATTCGCCGCCAGGGATCGGAACTCCGATCGCGGCGGGCGAATCGACTGCAAGATCTGGTGGTAGGTACGCCATCCGGGCAGTGGCCTCGGTCTGGCCGTACATGACGAAGAAGTCCCAACCGCTGCGCTGACCAAGCTGAGCCAACGATCGCACTCGCACCGGTGCCAACCGCCCGCCCGCTTGCGTGACGTATCGCAGGCGAGGCAGATCCATGTCCGCAAAGCCGATCCGGTCGAGCAAGTCAAACGTGTAGGGAACACCAGCAAACGTCGTGGCGCCTGCCCGCCGAAACAGGGTCCAGAAGCACTCGTCAACCACCGACAACTCCGTGAGCACGATGCCCGCACCACGACTGAGGTGGCTATTGATGACCGACAGTCCGTAGCAGTAGCCCATCGGCAGCGAGGTTGCGGCGCGGTCGGTGTCGCGGATCTGCAAATAGTCGGCGATCGAGTGCGCGTTCGCGTCGAGGTTGCGGTGCGATAGGCGAACCAACTTGGGTGATCCCGTTGACCCGGAAGTACTCAGCAACAACGCAAGCTCTGGGTTGAGCTCGTGATTCGACACGTCGCGATGGCTGTGGAGACGACCGGTGGAGTCGATGACGACATCCGGGTCGTACCCCTCGACAACCCCATTGAAGCTACTCGGAGAATCGCTCGGCACGAGGATGATCGGGTTGCCTGACTGCAGCGCAGCGAGGTACCAGACCAGCGAATCAATCGTGTTCGTTGCTGCCTGCGCGATGAGTCGACGCTGGCTGCCGAGTTCACGGGCGGCGCTACCAACTCGCTTCGCCAGTTCGGCATAACTGAGGACTTCGTCGTCCGTCATCACTGCAACTCGGTCACCGAAGCCAGAGAGCTGGCGCACAAAATCAACCGATTTGTGGTCGATTGGTGCGGAGATCGGCGGAGTCACGAGCTACCACTCTACGTCTTAGGTAAGCCTTGCCGTAATTAGGGTTTGCTTGCCTTACTCCGCAACCGGTCCATCGGTGGTGCGCCTAACGAGCCGGGCAGGCGAATCGGGTGTCACGGTGTAGACGTCGTCGGCCATCGCAACCGCTTCGTCCTCGTCGTGCGTCACCAAGATCACCGCTGCCCCAAGCTTCACCAACAACTCCCTCACCTGCAAGCGGAGCTCACTTCGCAGTTGACTGTCCAGCGCCGAGAACGGCTCGTCGAGCAAGACCGTCTGTGGTCGACGGGCGAGCGCACGAGCGAGCGCAACCCGCTGTTGCATTCCGCCGCTCAGCTGATGAGGCGAGAGCTTCTGAGTGCCGGGCAAGCTCACTAACTCGAGCAGCTCGTCGATTCGTTCGTCGGCCATAACCCGTTGCGCCTTGGTCCGTCTTGGAAGACCAAATCCCACATTGCCGGCCACATTGAGGTGGGGGAACAACGCGCCTTCTTGCGGTACGAGCCCGACGTTGCGCTTCTCCGGTGGGAGGTAGGTGCCGCCACCGGAGACCAAGACTCCGCTGAGGGTGATACTTCCGCTCGTCGGACGGATGAAACCAGCAACCGCCCGCAGCAACGTCGTCTTGCCCGATCCGCTCGGTCCGAGGACTGCCGCGACAGTAGAAGTTTCAACCGTCAAGTCCGTCTGCTCCAGCACCGGAGTCTCGCCGTAGCCGAGGGTGACTCCAGCAACTGCGACAGCGGGCGCAGCAAGTGTCGACTTCGTGTCATTTGCAACTGTCATCATTGTGCCACCACCTCCCACGGAGTCGAATCGTTACGCGCGACCGGGTTTGATGGCCCGCCTGCGCGATCCTTCGACGCTCTCACGAGTGGCACGGCCAAGACAAACGCGGGGATCGCGCCGATTGCTATGAGCGCGAGTGAGTACGGCGCAGCCGCGGCGTAAGCACCGACTTCCGAGAGCGACCACAGTCGGGTGGCCAACGTGTTCTCCCCCGTCGGACGCAGCATCAATGTCGCCGGGAGTTCCTTCATCACCGTGAGGAGTACCAGCAACGCGCCCGCGGCGATTCCCGGTGATGCAAGACGCAAAGTCACGCGCACGAAGGTCTGCGCGGGCGAGTAGCCCAGGGTCCGTGCGACGTCTTCCAAGACCGGCGGAACCGTCGCCACTGATCCCCGGACCGCGGCCGCGGCTTTCGGCAGGAAGAGCACGCCGTAGGCAAACCCGAGCAGCGCAACGGTCTGGTAGAGGCCGGGAACCAAGCGGGTACCCACAAACACAATGCTCAAGCCCACCACGACACCTGGCAATGCATGGCCGACGAACGAGAACCGTTCAAGGCTTCGCGAAAGCCGGGATGGGTAGCGACCAGCGAGCAATCCCACTGGCAGGGCCAAGGCCAGAGCCACAACCATCCCGACGAATCCGTACCACGCAGACGTCAGTGCGGCATTCACTAGATCGGCAGTGTCAAGCGCAGCGCTGGTGCCTTCGACTAGCTGACGGATCGTCGACGAAATCGGCACTACGAGCCCGATCACTACAACCCCGCAGAGCAGCGCGTAGGAAGGAATCTTCCACGCCCCGAGGTAGGTCGGTGGTGGTTGGCGCGGCGCGGAGGTGGCCAATCGCGACCGCTGTGCGCGTCCGCGGGCCCGTTGCTCGACCGCGACCACCAGCATCGCCAGCAGCGCGAGCAACAACGCCAGCATCGCGGCCGACGACCGATCGAACGAGCTCCGGTAGGACGCGAAGATCGCTCGCGAGAGGGTGTCGACGCGCAGGATGGAGACAGCGCCAAAGTCACTGAGGACGTACAGCGCAACCAGCAGAGCGCCGCCACCAACTGCAGGCCAAATCTGCGGGAGGGCGGCACGCAGGAACGCGGGGACTGCCCGCAATCCAAGCGTCCTGGCTACCTCTTCGTGCGCGGGATCGATGCTGCGCAGGGCAGCAGCGGTTGGCAGGATCACGTAGGGCAGAGTCACCGCGGTGAAGACCAACCACGCTGCCCAGAACCCTGAGAAGCCGGGGAACATCGATGCCCAAGCGAAGGCGCCCACAAAGCTCGGGACAGCGAGCGGAAGCACGACGAGGACGATCCAGAGCCGCCGCAATTCGATCGCCGACCGGACGACGAGCCACGCAACTGGAACGCCGATCCCGACTGTGGTGAGTGCCACGAGGAACGACAGCGACAGCGACGTCCCAGCAGCCTGCCAAACAGAGGGCTGAGAGAAGACCGTTTGTGCCGTAGCGGTACCACCCTCGATCGCTCGAATCGCGAGGTAGACCACCGGCACACACACCACCACGGCCACTACCCCTGCAAGCAGGAGGAGCAGCCGTGGGGCGCGTGCGATCAAATCAGTCCGACGGAACGCAGCATCGCTTGCGTGCCGGGCAGGTCACTGAGGTCATTGAGCTTGACCGGCGGACTTTGCAGGCTCGACAGCGGCGGCGATCCGTTGGGTCCTGGAATGCCCGGAAGTAGCGGGTATTCAAAGGTTTCGGTTGCGAAGTAGGTTTGCGAGTCCGTGTTCAGTAGGAATGCGAGCAGCTTCTCGGCATTTGCATTCGTTGCATTCGAGGCGGTTAGACCAGCAGCTGCAACGTTGACCAGCGACCCCGGATCACCAGGTGAGGTGAAGGCTTGGGTCGCCTTCATATTCTGTGCGCCGCCCTTTTCCTTGGCGATCTGGAACCAGTAGTAGTGGTTCACCAGGCCAATTCCGAGTGCACCGTCGTTGATTGCGGTCACGATGCTGACGTTGTTCTCGAACTTCTGGGCGCCGTTTGCAACGATGCCTTCGAGCCACGCCTCCGTCTTGGCGTCGCCTTCGGTCATACGCATCGCTGTAACGAAGGACTGGAAGCTCGCGTTCGTTGGTGCGATTCCTAGCTGGCCCTTGTACTCGGGCTTGACGAGGTCGTAGACGGTCTTCGGCGCCTTCGGGACGATCGTCGAGTTGTAGACAATCGAACGGGCACGCGCGGAAATCCCTGTCCACTGCGTCGTGCGGTAGACCTCCGGGACGGTTGTCGCCACGCTTGCAGGCAACGGCGCGAGCAGGTTCGCCTTCTCAAGCGCGCCGATCGCACCGGCATCCTGGGAGAAGAAGACCTGTGCTGGTGTGTTCGAACCTTCTTCGGCGATCTGAGCTGAGAGTTCCGCAGAGTCGCCGTAGCGAACATTGAGCTGCACGCCCGTTTGTTCGGTGAACTTGTCGTACAGCGGCTTCACGAGGTTCTCGGACCGACCGGAGTAGACCGTCAGGCTGTTCTCATCGGATGACGAAGACGACGAACAAGCTGCGAGTCCGACCATCGCAACGGCGGTAACACTGCTCGCGACAAGCAGCTTCTTTAGTGACTTCACAAATACTCCCCCAGAGACATTAGGCATGCCTAAGCTAACCGATGGTCTCTGAAAGGACCAAATCCGGGGTGAAGTCGCGGCTACGCCTCGCCGGTTTGGCGGTGGTCAAGTACTCCGCGTCAGTACGGTGCGCCAACTGCTTTTGCCCAGTCCGAATCGACGTGGAATTCACCGTCAGACACACTCGTCACGACAACTGTCGCTGGTTCTCGGTTCCCGGTTTCGGCATCGAGACTCACCGATCCCGTCCAGCCCTGCCATTCGGAGACCTTGCCCAGGTAGCCCGTGAGTTGCGCGGAGTCCCAGCCGTTATTCTCCTTGACGCCCGCGAGCAGCAGGTTGAGCGAGTCATATGTGTAGGGACTCCAGGTGCCTGGCGCCGTGCTGAACATGTCTTGGAAGGCCGAGACCTTGGCGGCCGAGTCTGGGAAGTCCGACGGCGCTGGAACTCCGACGACGTCACAACGTGGGGCAATAGTGGCGCCCGCATCTTGGATGTAGCCGTTGTCATAGGAGGCGTAGTCCAGCAGGCATCGGTAGTTGGTTGAGCCAGCCTTGCGCGGCGTGATCTCAGTGGCGATCGTGGCGCCTTCTGGGTAGTAGACCGCCGAGTAGATCATGTCGGGCTTCTGCGCCTGTGCTGCCTGCAGTTGCGTCGCGTAGCTCGACTGGCCGGGGGTAATCGCCTGGTAGCTCGTGACTTTGACGCCGACCTTCTCTAGGTCCTTTTTCACCGCTGCCGACGTTGAAACCGTGTAGTTCTGCGTGGAGTCGTACAAGATTGCCACGGACTTGGCGCCGTAGAAGCCGTACAGCGCCGTCGCGGTGACGGGCGCGATCTGGCTCGTCATGGGCTGCAATGTGAAGCCCATGCCTTCAGTCGAGTTGTCTGAGGTGAGGCGCATCGGGACGAGGCCGGCCTTCTCGTACAGCGGCAGCGTTTGAGTGCCCACGCTGGAGTTGTAGGGACCGATCACGCCGTTGAGTCCATCGGCAATCGCGGCGTTGGCGGCGGCTACGCCAGTGGCGGCGGCAGCGGCATCGTCGATTTGGACGATCTCGACGT
The DNA here is from genome assembly GCA_963169255.1 of Actinomycetota bacterium. Lineage (GTDB taxonomy): Bacteria > Actinomycetota > Actinomycetes > S36-B12 > UBA10799 > UBA10799. Next base: position 7,645 of record CAUJEJ010000027.1, read on the forward strand.
TCTTCCCAGCGATTCCACCCGCCTTGTTCACCTCGTCGGCAGCGAGCAGGGCACCTTGCAACATTCCTTGGCCAAGCGTCGCTTGGTCACCGGTGAGTGGGGCTTCGAGTCCGACCTTCCAGGTGTCGGCCGAGCCGCTTGAGCTCGCAGAGCTGCAGGCACCCAACCCGACTGCGATCACAAATGCTCCCGCGAACGCGCCGATCGTTTTGGTCCCACGGTTCATGACATCGCCCTTCAGCCGAAGATCCTCACAACGAGCGTAACCCCGAGCCTGGTGCCGATTCCCTGCTGAACAACCCGCCCGGTCCATTGACGGACACGGCAGTCGGCGGTAGTTATCGGGTGATCAGCCCGATCTCGACAGCACGTGAGGCGGCGTTTGCACGTCCGCGCACGTTGAGCTTGTTGTAGATGCTGATGGTGTCTCGGCGCACTGTTGCGAGGCTGAAGTTGAGGACGTCCGCGATCTCAGCGTTCGTTCGACCCCGAGCGATCTCTTGCAGGATGGAGATCTCGCGGTCGGTGAGAAGTCGGGGTGTACCCGCAGTGGCCATGCCACGCGGAACGCTGCCGATCGTGCCATGCAACTGCCGGAGCGTGTGTTCGCCGACCGCGCGAGCGGATGCCTCAAGTTCGGAATCGCCCACAACCTCGGCGAGGTCAGCGACGATCAGCCCGAGCGAGCCCGAACTCATCAAGGCCTCCGCGTCAATCGCTGCCCGATCGACCCACGGGACGAGCATTGGCAGCAGCACACCGGCATGGCCGACGTCGCGGGTAATCGCCGTCGCCTTCCCGAGGAATGCCAACGACTGCAGCAAACTCGATTCGTCATCGAGCAGAGGGAACGTTCGCTCGATTCGATCAAGGGCATCCTCAGTTCGACCTAGATCCGCAAGCGCGCATGAGACGGCCGCGCTCGTCAAGGGATGCATCGGCACAAGGTCAATCAGTTCTTCGTTCGCCGTGAGATAGGCGATGTCGCGGACGATGATCGAGCGGTGGGTGCGCAATGCGTGGTCCAGCACGAAAGCACCCGGAATCCCGGCGGCCGTTCCGGCGTCGTTCGCAAGTTGTCGGTACCGCTCGAACGCTTCCCAGTCGCCATCGATTCCAGCGATCCCGGCGCGCAGACCAAACGTGCGCCATTCGACTCGAGCATCGCGTGCGCGATCGTTCATCCATTCAGCGATCGCAACAACTTCGTCCGCACTCTGGCGCTGCCCTGCTTCAAGATGATCAACAGCAAGGCGGACACATGACTCAAGCGTTTCCAAGGGAGAGTTGAGTTCGAGGGCGAGGTCCAACGCCGACCGGCTGACGCGCAGGCGCTGTTCCAGATGAGCGGGCCCGCGGTGAGTCCATCGCCACCCAAGGAGCGCGATCAATCGGGTCTGCGCATCGCCGGACGCCTCTGCGAGTTCGAGGGCTTCATCGGCACGCGGTTGAGAAATCCCCGACCGCACGACCCATGCCCACTGCTGACCGTCCTCGGAGGGCTGCGGAATCCGCATCTCCAACATCGCCCGCAATGCCTTGAGTTGAATCGCGGCGGCAACCGTTGACTCATCTACCTTGCTGCCCACGACGTCTGCCATTTCGGCAGCCAGTGCTTCTTCGGCAAGCATCAACAACTCAAGGGCGTCGGCGTTGCCCGCTCGCCAGTCGGGCGGGAACGCGAACCCAATCGCCGCCCTTGCCAGGGTGTAGGCATCTCCGGTGACGGTTGCGACGTCGGCCGCTTGCCGGAACAGATCGTAGGCAACATCCATGCGACCGATTCGGACGTTGGCTTCGGCTCGACGCATCAACCGACGCGTTCGGTGAACAAGGTCAGGGTCGGTGGCTTGGTCACGTTGCTGCGCAGTGCTCAAGAATTGGTCGGCGTCTTCGAATGCCAGGCCTTCGAATGCTTGTGCACCGGCCGCGTCAGCGAACTCACAAATCTGCTCGTCGGGTACACGCCCGCCGCTTCTCAAAGCGTAGGCCAGGACAAGGCCCCAGTCGGGGTTCGGCGCCGTCGCGAGAAGACCTGCATAGCGCGCGCAGACATCCCCCAATACCGCATCAGGGAGGTCGTCGATCAGGCGTGAACCAAGCAGCGGATGAGCGATTTCCAGACTCTGACCGCGTCGGGACAGGATCCCAGCGGCGACTCCACGCTCACACGCCTCAGTGACTGCCGCTTCATCAGTGTCCAAAATGCCAGCGAGGACTGCCGGACTGTGATCGTCTGTCAACACGATCGCAGCCAGCACGCGCCGGACCTCAGCAGAGACCGCATCAAGGATTTGGTTGATTGCTTCTTTGACGACTGCGGGGGTCTCGATCTCGCGATGAGTAGCGACGGCGAGTTGCTCGACGACGCTTGCTGGGTTGCGTCCGCGTTCCAACCCAACGATCGTTCCGAAGCACGCGAGTGGATTGCCACCGGTCAGTGTCACCAGTTGAGTAGCAGCTGGTCCGAGGGATGTTGGTGCCAGCGAGGGATACCGGTCCGCGAGCGTTTCTAAGATCTGCGGCGCCTGCAACCCCGTGAGACCAATGACCCGAGCATCGCTGGGACCGTCGACAAACGGGGATGCCGAAAACTCCAGTCGTTGGGTTGCCACGATCAGGACGGGCTCAGACATCACCATCGGGGCGAGGTGCATGAGGAGGCGACGGGAAGCCGGATCTGCCCACTGCAGGTCTTCGATCACGAGCACCACGGGGGCTGGAAGGTCCAACAGCAACGTCAACATTCTGTCAGCGATGTCGGCCATATCAGCGGATGGTTCTTCGTTGGCACCGAACACGAACCTGGTGCCTTCGTCCGGCACTCCCAGTTTGCGGTCAGCCGAGGTGGCGACCGAACGCCAGAGACGCAGCGGTGATTCCGTAACTTCGTGGGCCGCGACAGTGAGCACCGAGCCGAGCTGTACGGCGGAGGTGAACTCTCGAATCAGCCGCGACTTCCCAACGCCCGGCTCGCCCACAACGATCGCTACGGCTCCGCGCTCGTCGCTGACATTGCGGTAGCACGATTCCAACTGTTCGAGTTCGCGCTCGCGGCCGACGAAGGAGAGCTCCACCTTTCGACCCTACTGGGCGAAGGACGCCGCATTGGCGCCGACGATGAACCAGTTGGTTCATTTTGCCGTCGGATCGATCCAACCGCACCACGACCAGGAGCACCTTTGAACGAGGAGGTTCCCGGCGCGGGCCGTAGCGCGAACACTCCCCAATAGGTAGGAGATTACGGGGCAGGCTCGCTGCGGCGCCCGATCACACTTCAGCCCGCACACCGCGGCGGGATAGGGTCGCGGCGTTCTGAATCCCACGACCGGTGTGAACCGCGCGGTGCGCGCTGGCGCATTGGGTGGCACGTGTCTGTTGATCACCGTTCTCGGCCACGGGATTGCCAACGGGCACTCGTCCCCCGAGGGGATTGCGCTGCTGACCATGGTGATGATGGCCATGGCCGTCTTCGCTACCGCCCGGGAACTGAGCTTTCTGAGCCTGCTCGCGTTCGCTGGTTTCACCCAGGTTGGTGCGCACCTGTTGCTTTCGCTGCTATCCCCGGCGACCAATTCACACCTGTCCGCGACGCCGACATTCGGATCGCGTGGCCACGACCACAGCGCCGCCGAGCACACGGCACTCACCAGCAGTGGGACTGCCACAGAACTCCCAGTGTCGATGATTGCGATGCACCTTGGTGCCTGCGTGGTGATGGCAGTGATCTTGCGTCATGGCGAAAAGCTGTACTTCCAGCTTCACCGCGCGCTTCCGGAGATCCTGCGAGTCCTCATTGGCCGAGCAGTGCCAACGACACCTGCCGCTTTGCCGGTTCTTCGGCGAGCGACCGAGCTCCGTGACGCCCGCGAATCGCTCCCCTTCCCACGTTTTATTGCCGAACCGATCCAGCGACGCGGTCCACCCGCGGCGTTCATCGTCGCGTAGGTATCTCGCGACCTATTTGCACTTGTCGGCGAGCAGCCAGTTCTTGCTGCAGCGCCATCAGTAGTCCCCTCGCTCTTTAGTAGCCCGACCGACGCCGCCGTTGCGCACGTCTGCCGTTGGGTACCCGCAGTACCTATTCCTCTATCTCACGTATCTCACATTTCTGAAAGGTCTCCTCATGTCTAAGAACCACTTCAAGGTCCGCGCAATCTCCGCCACGAGCGCACTCGTCATCGGTGGCGCACTCGTCGTCGCGGCAGCTGTTCCTGCATCGGCGCACGTCACTGTTTCCTCGCCGAGTGCAACTCAAGGTGGGTACGGAACGATCACCTTCAAGGTCCCGACTGAGTCCGATACGGCAAGCACCACAAAGCTCGTGGTAACCGTTCCAGAAAATGCTCCGCTAGCTTCGGTGACGTACGAACCAGTCCCGGGCTGGACAACGACGGTTACCAAAGTCCCGCTCGCGAACCCCGTCACCGTCGGCGAGGCAACCCTGACCGAGCGCGTTGGTTCGATCACCTGGACGGCGAACAAGGACTCCGGGATCAAGCCCGGCCAGTTCCAGACCTTCCCGATCTCAGCCGGGCCACTTCCGAAGGTCGAGACCGTGACCTTCGACGCCGCGCAGACCTACAGCGATGGCGAAGTTGTGAATTGGAATGAAGTTGAGGTCGCCGGTGGCGAAGAGCCAGCGAAACCGGCACCGGTGCTCAAGTTGGCCGCTGCCGGAGCAGCAGCTGACGCGCATGGAGCTTCGCACTCGACGAGCGACAGCACCGAGTCGACGTCGAGCACGAGCCCATGGTCGATCGCAGCTCTCATTGCGTCAATCGTTGCCATCATCATTTCGGTGATTGCGATCGTCGGATCGCGGGCCAAGCGTGAGCAATAGCAACGTGTCGCAGGTGGGGTGGGCGCAACGCTCACCCCACCTGCGGCTTCGCACGCTCGTGCTGGTGGTTTTGAGTGTTGTCGTTGCCTTCATGTTTGCGGCGACTGCACCGGCGACGGCACACGACCAACTGTTGTCGGCTTCGCCTGCCGACGGGTCTATCAGCCCGAAGGCCCCGGCTGAACTCCAGTTGACGTTCTCACAGGCGCCAATGCCAGGAACGGCGACGATCGTTGCGCAGACGAACACGGGCGTCTCGGTTCCTCTACCAAAACCGACAACAAATCGCGGGGTTGTCACCGTGGGCTGGCCAAGCAGCCAACCGGCGGGAACGTACCGCGCATCGTGGCGCGTCACGTCGTCTGACGGGCATCCGATTAATGGGACGTGGACATTCACCTACGGCCTATCAGCAGCGCAATCGATCTCCGAGCCGGTCAGCGTGGAATCGACGAACAGCGAGGGTTCCGGGCTGTGGGTTGCGCTCAGCGCGGCGATCATCGTGGCGATTCTCGCCGGTGCAGCCGTGCTCATGATGCGCCTTCGACGTCGCAGCGAATAGGCAGCGCTCTGGCGTTCCGGGGTGGGCGCAACGTCAGGGGCCGGTGATGCAGGTCCCCTGTGAGTTCTTCGCGCACGTCTGACCGTCGGTCCACGTCGCGCCCGTCAGGTTTGCGTTGTTGAACACCGTCCCGATGATGCTGGCACGGTCGAGGTTCGCGTCCTTCAAAACCGCCTTCGAGAAGTTCGCGCCATCGAGTTTCGCCGCCTGGAATCCCATCGATCGTAGTTCGAGTCCCGCGAGATTCGCCAGGCTGAGATCGACCCCGGCCAGAGTGCCTTTGATCTGATTGAGCTCGACCTTGCGCAGGTCGATGCCAGCAAGTCGCGCATTCGCCAAAGTGGCGCCTGACAAGTTCGACTGAGCCAGTCGCGCGCCTGACAGATCTGCGTACGAGAGGTTGGCGTTCGCCAGGTTCGCTGAACGCAGGTCGGCCGTCGGCAGTGCTGCACGACTCGCGTTAGTTGCCGAGAGGTTCGCCTCTTGAAGGTCTGCGCCCGAGAAGTTGGTGGTGGTCAAAATGGCCTCGCGTAGGTCTGCTTCGGAGAGGTTGAGCCGACTCAAGTTCGATCCCGTCAAGTCGGCACCGGATAGGTCAACCGTCGCAAGGTCAGGCAGCGCCACTGACACGTTGGTACCGGCAACCTTCGCGTCAGCGAGGATCACGGCCTTGAGGACTGTTCCCGTCAATTCGGCGCCTGACAGCGAGGCCTCGGTCAGGTTGGCTTCGGCCAAGGTCGCAGCCGTCAAGATGCTCCGAGTCAGGTTGGCACCTTGAAGGTTCGCCCGGTTGAGGATGACGCGACTAAGATTCGCTCCGCTCAGGTTTGCCGTCTGCAGTTGCGCTCCGCGCAAGTCAAGGCCGGTGAGATCCGAACCCGTCAGGTTCATTCCTGTCAAACGCGTGCCAGTGAGAGTCGTGGTCGTCAAGCTCTGGCGGCGCAGATCGATTGCAGCTTCCGTAAGGTCGGTGCCGCTGAGATTCACCCCGGCCAAACTCGGTCGGCCAAACTCGGTGGCGCCAAGACTGGCCCCCGAGAAGTTCGCACCAGTCGTGAGGGCCGTCGAAATGTTGGCGCGAGTGAGGCGCGCTTGCGTGAAGTTGGTGTTGACGAGTTGCGCGCCCTCGAAGCGTGCACGGGTGAGGTTTGCGCCTGTCAAATTCGCACCGGTCAGGTTAGCTTGACGGAAGTCGGCACCAGCAAGATTTACGCCGGAGAGGTTCCTGCCGGTGAGGTCTGCGCCCCTGAAGGACTTGCCCGTGAGGGCATCAGCCGCGGCCGCAGCTTGGGGTGCGGGCGCTGCAGAAACGTCCGCCGCAGCACGCGTCTGTGATTGCGGTTCGGACTGGTTGTTGGTCGCGATCCAGATTCCGCCAACGACGCACGCAGCGACGGCACAAGCTGCCACGACGGCACCAATGGTCCGGCCAGTGTTCTTGGTAGCGGGGGGTTCTTCGAAGTCGAAAGGCACAACGGGATCGGTAGCTTCTTCACTCGGCATCTGGTCAGCAGCTGCGCTCATCGAACCGTGACCCCTGACTTGTGATACATCACCGTGACGGCTACTCGTGGATTGACAGTCGAATGGCGATCTACGCCGAGCGAGCGATAGAGCCTGGCGACGGTCAACTCGACAGCACGGCAGGACCGGTTACGCGCGATCGCGATCTGCTCGTTGTTGAGCCCACTCGCGACGAGCCGCAACGTTGCTGCCTGGTTGCGGGTGACGGCCGGCACGGTGTCATCACGATTGACGTGGACGGTTCGACCACCGGTCGCGGCAGTGAACATCGCCGCCTTGATCGCCTCAGGTGAGGCGAGATCAGCAAGCACGATGTACGAGCAGTCGCGCAACGACGGTGGGTCATCCTGCACGAGGTACGGGGATCGATGGTTCGTGAGGATGACCGCCGGGATACGCCGGTCTTCCTCTTGCCGAAGTTTGGCTAGGAGGTCCAGGCCGGTCAT